>JBIHZW010000073.1:0-14635 GCA_044240245.1 Pseudomonas sp.
GCTGACGCTGTAGGTGCCATCGTTGCTGACCAGATCGCCGGCGACACCGCTGTCGGTGGTGAGGGCGAGGGTCGGTGCGGCAACCTGAGTGTCGAGGGTAAAGGTCAGCGATGTAGAGGGTGATATGTTGCCAGCAGCATCGGTTTGACGAACCGAGACAGTATTGGTGCCTTCGCTCGGGGTGAAGGTATTGCCCCAGGTCGTGCCGCCATCGGTGCTGTATTCGACAAGTGCTCCGGGTTCAACCCCGCCAATTATCAGCGAACCATCATTAGTGATGAAGTCTGCGGTATTGGCACCGCTGTCATTAGCCAGGATTACGCTTGGTGCGCTCGGGGCAGTCGTATCCAAATTGGTGTTTGCCGAAGCTGCTTGCTCCGCTTGCTCGCCTGTTGCTAACAGCTCGTTCTGACCTGTGCCGCTCAGGCCAAGGTTGGAGGTTTCAAAACCGATAGTCGCCTCAAGCTGCTGCCCGGTTTCCCCCAGCAGTACAAAACTATGCCCGCCGCCCGCTGCGCCGCCCGTGCCGCCGCCAGCACCTTGGCCTGCGGCTGGGGCTTCGAGGTCGACGGTGGGGTCGAAGCCGGCAGTTAAGGCTTGTTCGAGGCCGGGGTTAGGCTCTGCTTTATTGTCTTCAGCTTGAGCCTCGCTGGGCGCTGCTTTCCAGTTGCTGTTCTGCGCAACGTTGACCAGCTCGCCATTAGCCAGTTGCAGGGTTACTTCGCCACCCAGGCCAGTCAGTACCTGTTCGCCCATGAGCAGGCGCTCACCTTCGAATATCTGCCGCTTAAGACCGTCGAGAGAAACGGCAAATACTTGGCCAACAAGACTTTTTACGATGGCGGCGATAGTGGTCATAAAACGGCTCCGGAGTGGGCGCGGTAAAATCGTTAAACACAGTGAAGCAATGTTTTGATTTAAAGGCTGATAAGCTGACAAATTATTGTCGTCATAAATTTGGCTTATTCCATTATGGAATTACGGATATGCCAAACTATTGACCGAGTGCTCGCGATAATAAACAATGCGCGTCCTGATGTCACTTTGATATTGGTTTGTCTTTGTGTGATGCGCGTCACGCTATGTCGGCTGTTTATGTATCCTGCGCCACTGTGCGTCAAGCGCGTCTCGTCTTCGTTGTTCCAAGTCACTAGCTCAGCCTGAAAGGAATTTTATTTAATGCGTTTTCTTGTCCTCGTCCCTCTTGCTCTGGCGGTATCTCTGGCTGCTCATGGCCAGACGCTTAATGAAGCCATGCAAAGTGCCCTTGAGGTGCATCCGGAGATTCAGGCGGGGATTAATGCGCGCTTGTCGGTTGAAGAGCAGATGAAGGCGGCCAAGGGCGGCTACCTGCCGCAGGTTGATCTGCTGGCCGGCTATGGTCGTGAAGGTACTGACAGCCCTGGCACTCGTGGACAGAATCACAACACCGAGACCCTGACTCGCGGTGAATCGAGCCTGCGTCTGCAGCAGATGGTGTTCGACGGCTTTGCCACCAGCAGTGAAGTCGGCCGCCAGCGCGCCACGGTGAATGCCCGCGCCTACGAGCTGCTGGGTACCGCCGAGCGCACCGCCCTGACGGTGGCGCAGGTGTATCTGGATGTGCTGACCCGCCAGGAATTGGTACACCTGGCCGAGAGCAATCTGGCCAGTCACGAACGTATTTATGACCAGATCACCCTGCGTAGCCAGAGCGGGGTAGGGCGCACGGCCGACCTCGACCAGGCCGAAGCGCGTCTGGCCCAGGCCCGCAACAACCTGATCACCGAGCAGACCAACCTGGCGGATGCGCGCGTCAACTATTTCAGCGTGGTTGGTCGTGATGCCAGCGAACTGAGCCCACCGGCCAGCCTGCTTGGTCACCTGCCGGAAAGCCTGCCAGCGGCACGCCAGGAAATGCTCGCCAACAACCCCTTCCTGAGTTCGGCCGAGGCCGATGTGCAGGCCAGTGAGCAGCAGTACGAAGCTGCTAAGTCGAGTTTCTACCCGCGCTTTGATGCCGAGCTGTCGCGCGGTATGGATAACAACATTGATGGCGTCAGCGGTCATAGCAACGAGTGGCAGGCGATGCTGCGCATGCGCTACAACCTGTTCGCCGGTGGCAGCAACAAGGCCGATCTGCAGTCCAAGGCCTATCAGACCAACCAGGCCATGGACATCCGCAACAACGCTCTGCGGGTATTAAATGAAGACCTCGGCCTGGCCTGGAATGCCCTGGAAAATGCCCGCCAGCAGCTGCCGATTGCCCAGCAGTACGTTGACTACAGCAGCCGCGTGCGCGAGTCCTACCAGAAGCAGTTCAGTCTCGGCGACCGTACCCTGCTGGATTTGCTCGACAGTGAAAACGAGTTGTTCACCGCCTCGCGCCGTCTTGAGGAAGTGCGTTACACCGAGCTGTTTACTCAGTACCGGATCAAGGCCACCATGGGCTCCCTGCTCAAGAGCCAGGGTGTAGTCGCGCCGATGGCCGCCGCACCACTGGACGAGATCAAGGCCCAGGCCAATTTGCCGGGTCTGAACTGAGCCCAGTCGTTGATGAGTAAAACCCAGTGGCAGTAGACCCAAGCCCGATGCAAACCCGTAGCGATCCCCGTGATCGCTACGACGACCCCCTGCTCGACAGCCTGTTGTCGCTGTGTGGCCTGCACCAGAAGTCGGTCAGCCGCGCCATGCTCACCGCAGGTTTGCCGCTGCCTGAGCAGCGTCTGAGTGCCGAGTTACTGCCGCGTGCGGCGGCGCGGGCGGGGTTGCAGGGGCGTTGGTTGCGCCGTGGCCTGGAGAAGATTCCGGCCCTGGCCATGCCAGCCTTGCTGCTGCTGCACGATGGTCGCAGCGCCATTCTGCTGGGTTGGGATGATCAGGGCCGCGCACGCATCATGCCCAGCGAAAGCGAAGGCGGCGAGGTTCGCGTCAGTGCCGAAGCGCTGGCCGAGGATTACAGCGGGCGGGTGTTCTTTGCTCAGCCGCAGCACAAGTTTGATTTCAACCGTGGCGAGCTGATCCCGCGGGCCACGTCCTGGTTTCGCGACACCCTCAAGCGTTCGCGCTGGTTGTATATCGATGCCATCGCGGCGAGTTTTCTGATCAACCTGATCGGCTTGGCCACGCCGCTGTTTGTGATGAACGTGTACGACCGCGTAGTGCCCAACCAGGCCGAAGCCACCCTGTGGGTGCTGGCGATTGGCATCACCGGGGTGTTCTTCTTCGACCTGCTGCTGAAGACCCTGCGCGGCCTGTGTCTCGATCTGGCCGGCAAGAAGACCGATCTGATCATCTCCGCCACGCTGTTCGAACGCATCGTCGGCATGGCCATGAAGTTCCGCCCGGCGCGGGTTGGCAGCTTCGCGCAGAACATCCACGAGTTTCAAAGCCTGCGCGATTTCCTCGCCTCGCTGACCCTGGCCAGCGTCATTGATCTGCCGTTTACCCTGTTGATTCTTGCTGTAATCGCCATGATCGGCGGTCATCTGGTGTGGATTCCCGTACTTGCCTTCCCGCTGGTGGCCTTGATCGGCTGGGCCTTGCAGCGCCCGCTGGCTGAGACCATGCAACGCACCATGGCCCTGGCCGGTGAGCGCCAGTCGAGCCTGATCGAGAGCCTGGCCGGGCTGGATGCGGTCAAGGTCAATAACGCCGAGAGCGAGCGCCAGTATCTGTGGGAACAGACCATCGGCACCCTCAGCCGCCTGGAGCTGCGCGCGCGCATGCTCTCCAGCCTGGCGATGAACGCGACCATGCTGCTGCAGCAACTGGCGGGTGTGGTGGTGATCGTGCTCGGCGTGTACCAGATCATCGACGGCAACCTGAGCATGGGCGGGCTGATTGCCTGCTACATGCTCAGCAGCCGCGCGCTGGGGCCGTTGACGCAGATTTCCGGTCTGCTGACGCGCTATCAGCAGGCGCGGGTGACCCTTGAATCGGTCAACCAGATGATGGAGCTGCCGCAGGAACGCCACGCCGATGAGCGTCCGCTCAAGCGCCAGTCGCTGCAAGGCGCGATTGAATTCCGCCAGTTGGAATTTCATTACCCGGATCAGCAGCAAGCCGCTCTGCTGGGCATCAACCTGGTGGTTCGCCCCGGCGAGAAGATCGGCATCATCGGTCGCAGTGGCTCGGGCAAAAGCTCGCTGGCCAAGTTGATTGTCGGCCTTTATCAACCTGATGCTGGCAGTCTGCTGGTCGATGGCATCGATGTACGCCAGCTGGATGTCAGCGATCTGCGGCACAACATCGGTTATGTGCCGCAGGATATTCAGCTGTTCAGCGGCACCCTGCGTGACAACCTGGTGTCCGGCGCGCGTTATGTCGAAGACGAGCTGGTGTTGCAGGCCGCCGAATTGGCCGGTGTGCACGAATTCGCCAGGTTGCACCCGAAAGGCTATGAGCTGCAGGTCGGCGAACGCGGGCAGAACCTCTCCGGCGGTCAGCGGCAAAACGTTGCTCTGGCACGTGCGCTGTTGCTCGACCCGCCGATTCTGCTGCTCGACGAACCGACCAGCGCCATGGACAACACCGGTGAAGAGCGCCTCAAGCAGCGCTTGTCTGCGGTGATCGGTACCAAGACTCTACTGCTGGTCACCCACCGAGCGTCGATGCTTAGCCTGGTCGACCGGCTGATTATTGTGGACCGTGGGCAGATCATCGCCGACGGGCCGAAAGGTAGCGTGATGGAAGCGCTGAAGAAGGGGCAGATCAGTGTCAGCTAACGCGCCCGAGAAAAGGAGCCTGCGTCAGGCTGTTGCCGCTTATTTCGGCAGCCATGATGAGCTGGGCGATGAACCGCTGCCAGAGGTCAACAAGGCGTTGATCGAGGACGCGCCACGGGTGGTGCGGCTGACCATCTGGGGGTTGATCGCCTTTGTGGTGTTCTGTCTGTTGTGGGCCAATTTCGCCGTGGTCGATGAAGTGACCAGGGGTGACGGCAAGGCGATTCCGTCCTCGCGGCTGCAGAAAATCCAGAACCTGGAAGGTGGCATAGTCGCCGAGCTGTTTGTCCGCGAAGGGCAGATTGTTGATGCCGGCGATCCGCTGCTGCGCCTCGACGACACCCGCTTTGCTTCCAATGTCGGTGAAACCGAGGCTGATCGCCTGGCCTTGTTGTTGCGCGTGGAGCGCCTCAGTGCTGAAGTGCAGGATCGCGAGCTGGTGGTGACCGATGAGGTGCGCGAGAAGGCGCCTAAGCAGGCGGATAACGAAATCCAGCTGTTCAACAGTCGCAAGCAGCAATTGCTTGATGAAGTGGCCGGCCTGCAAGAGCAGTTGATTCAACGGCAGCAGGAGCTGCGCGAGTTTGCCTCCAAGCAGGGGCAGTTCCGCAACAGCCTCAGCTTGCTGCGCCAGGAAATCCAGATGTCCGAGCCGCTGGTGGCCGATGGCGCGATTTCCCAGGTGGAAGTGCTGCGCCTCAAGCGCGCTGAAGTGGAGGCGCGTGGCCAGCTGGAGGCCACAACTCTGGCAATACCGCGCGCCGAGTCGGCGATCAAGGAAGTCGAGCGCAAGATTGATGAAACCCGCGGGCGTTTCCGCAGCGAGGCGCTGACCGAACTCAACGAAGCGCGCACCGAGCTGAGCAAAATCCAGTCAACCGGCAAGGCGCTGGAAGATCGGGTCAACCGCACTCTGGTGATCTCGCCGGTGCGCGGCATCGTCAAACAGCTGCTGGTCACCACCATCGGTGGGGTGATTCAGCCGGGTAGCGACCTGGTGGAAATCGTGCCGCTGGGTGAGAACCTGCTGGTGGAGGCGCGGATTCGTCCGCAGGACATTGCCTTCCTGCATCCGGGTCAGGAGGCCATGGTCAAGTTCACTGCCTATGACTACACCATCTACGGCGGGCTCAAGGCCGAGCTGGAACAGATCGGTGCCGACACCGTGACTGACGATGATGGCAACAGCTTTTATGTGATCAAGCTGCGCACCAACAAGAGCCACCTGGGCACCGAGGAAAATCCGCTGCTGATTATCCCCGGCATGGTCGCTTCGGTGGACATCATTACCGGCAAGAAGAGTGTGCTCAGTTACCTGCTCAAACCGATTATCCGCGCCCGCAGCGAGGCGTTGCGCGAGCGCTAGGCAGCAGATTCTGCCCACAAAAAAGCCGCAGCTAGCTGCGGCTTTTTGCTGTCTGCGGGGTTACTCGACAAACAGCTGCTGCACCACCGAGAAGTCCTGCTTGCCCTTGCCCTGCTTGAGCAGCAGGCGATACAGCTGCAATGCCAGCGCGCCCATGGGCGTGCTGCTGCCGCTGGCCTGCGCGGCTTCCTGGGCGAGACCGAGGTCCTTGGCCATCAGCTCGGCCATAAAGCCGCCGCTGTAGCCTTTGGAGGCCGGGGCGTTTTCCATCACGCCGGGCCAGGGGTTGTACTTCTCCAGCGTCCAGTTGCCGCCCGAGCTCTGGCGCATGATCTCGGCCAGCACTGCGGGCTCCAGACCGTTGGCCACACCCATGGCCATGGCTTCGGCGGTGGCGATCATCTGCACCGCCAGCACCTGGTTGTTGCACACCTTGGCCACCTGGCCGGCACCGTCGGGGCCAGCGTGGAAGATGTTTTTGCCCATGGCCTCGAAGATCGCCCGGGCTTTTTCCAGAGTGGTTGCCGCGCCGCCGATCATAAAGGTCAGGGTGCCCGCTGCCGCGCCGGCAGTGCCGCCGGACACTGGCGCGTCGAGCAGTTCGATACCGCGCGCGGCCGCTGCCTGATGCACCTTGCGTGCGGCTTCCGGGGCGATGGTCGAGCATTCCAGTACCAGACTGCCAGGTTTGAGCGCGGCCAGCAGCCCGTTATCACCCAGGTACAGGCCTTCAACATGGCGGCTGGCCGGCAGCATGCTGACCACCACATCGGCATCCTGCACCGCGTCCAGCGCGCTGTTGGCCGCTTGTGCGCCGTCCTTGGCCAGGTCCTCGACGGCTGCTTGCAGCAGGTCGAAGACTCTTAGATTGAAGCCGGCCTTGAGCAGGTTGCGCGCCATGGGCAGGCCCATGTGGCCGAGGCCGATAAAAGCGATTGTTGTCATTGTTATGCTCCTGTCGCGCTGAAAAGTGGCCGTTGTCGGGTTACAGGTCTGCCAGTGGGTGGGCGCCGTCCCAGGCTGGGGCGAAGTGCGCGTCGATCACCTGTTGCGGAATGCTCGCTACATCCGGCCAGTGCCAGCGTGGCGCGTGGTCCTTGTCGATCAGCCGCGAGCGCACGCCTTCGGGGAATTCCGGGTGACGACAGCAGTTCAGGCTGATGGCGTATTCCATCTGGAATACTTCGGCCAGGGACTGATGTTTGGCGCGCTTGATCTGCTCCCATACCAGGTGCCCGGTCAGCGGGCAGCCGCCGGCCAGGGTCTTGGCGGCGCGGGCCAGCAGCAGGTCGCTGTCGCTGTGCAAGGCGCTGATGGCGTGCCAGGCGTGGGGTAGATCGGCGGTATCGAGCAATTCGTCGATGCGCGCGCGGCGCGGCAACCATTGGGCTTCTGGCAGTTCAGCCAGGGCCTGATTTTCCAGAGCCTTGAGCAGGCTGTGCAGTTGCTGCGGGCTTTGTTCCTGCCAGTTGAGCTGGGCCAGGCCATCGAGCAAGTCGTCCTGCTGGCTGTCGAGCAGCACGCGGTCGGCCAGGTCCAGATCCAGCGCATCTTTAGCGTTGATGCTGCTGGCGGTCAGGCCGAGAAACAGGCCGAGCTTGCCTGGCAGGCGCGCGAGGAACCAGCTGCCGCCCACATCCGGGTACAGACCGATATTCACTTCCGGCATGCCCAGGCGGCTGCCTGGGGTGACGATGCGGATGCCGGCGCCCTGCATCAGGCCCATACCGCCGCCCAGCACATGACCGTGGGCCCAGCAGATAAAGGGTTTCGGGTAGGAGTGGATGCGGTGGTCGAGTCGGTATTCGTCAGCAAAGAAGCGTCGCGCCAGGGGCGGTATTTCGCCCGGGTGCTCGCGGCACTGATGCACCAGCTGCACCACGTCGCCGCCGGCGCAGAAGGCTTTAGGGCCGTTGCCGCGCAGCATTACGCAGGCGATGCTCGGGTCGTCCGCCCAGGCCTTGAGCTTGGCATCCAGCGCTTCGATCATCGGCAGCGACAGGGCGTTAAGGCTCTTTTCGGCATCCAGGCTGGCGATGCCGATGCGCATACCGTGTTGGGCCGGGCGTTCTTCGAATTGCACATTCATCGTGGTTGTCACCCTGCGGATTATTTATTGCGCCACTGCGGGTCGCGTTTTTCCAGGAAGGCGTTGACCCCTTCGCGGGTGTCGTCAGCGTCGAACAGGTCGACAAAGCGCTCGCGCTCTTCACTCAGCCAGGTATTCGGGCTGCGCTCGCGGGCACCCTGGATCAGCGGTTTGATGGTGCGCACCGCCACCGGGCTTTGCCGCGCGACTTTCGCCGCCAGCAGCAGGGCATGACCACGGGCTTCGCCGCTGTCCACTACTTGTTCGACTAGGCCGATGCGCAGCGCGGTTTCTGCGTCGATGCGTTCGCCGCAGAGAATCATGCGTTTTGCCCAGCCTTCGCCGATCAGCCAGCTCAGGTGCTGGGTGCCGCCGGCACAGGGCAGCAGGCCGACCGTGGCTTCTGGCAGGGCCATTTGCGCCTGGCGCTCGGCGATGCGGATGTCGCAGGCCAGGGCGCATTCCAGGCCGCCGCCCATGGCGTAGCCGTTGATCGCGGCAATCGATACGCCGCGGAAATCACGCAGCGCCTCGAAGGCTTCGCCGAAGCGTCGGGCCATCTCGCGGGCACGGGCCTTGTCGCCATCGGCGAACAGCTTGAGGTCGGCGCCAGCGCTGAAGAACTTGCCACCCTGGCCGGTAATCACCAGGGCGTAGATGTCATCGTCGCGGTTGAGGTGTTCAACCAGCAGCTTGAGGCCGATCAGCGAGTCGCGGTCCCAGGTGTTGGCGGGCGGCTGGTTGATGGTGATCAGCGCGGTATGGCCGTGCTTTTCCACGGTGAGCTTGTGGGTCAGGTCAAATACGCCGGGGTTGTAGGCTTCGATGGCGTTGCTCATGGGCGTCCTCATATCAGTCATACAGGGCGGATACACCCGCCCTACGCAAAGGTTTACAGCAAGCGATCGAGCATGCCGCCCTGATCGAGCAGGCGGCGGGCGATGATCACCCGCATGATCTCGTTGGTGCCTTCGAGTATCTGGTGCACGCGGCTGTCGCGCACCCAGCGCTCCAGCGGGTAGTCGTTGAGGTAACCGTAGCCGCCGTGCAGTTGCAGGGCCTCGTTGCACAGGGTGAAGCAGTGATCGGTGGCAAAACGCTTGGCCATGGCGCAATACAGGCTGGCTTCGCTGTGACCGTGGTCCAGCTTATGTGCGGCCAGGCGCACCATCTGCCGGCTGGCGGTCAGATCGGTGAGCATGTCAGCCAGCTTGAATTGCAAAGACTGGAAGTCGCTCAGCGGCTTGCCGAACTGCTTGCGTTCCTCGACATAGCGCAGCGATTGCTCCAGCGCCGCCAGTGCCGCGCCTAGCGAGCAACTGGCGATATTGATGCGTCCGCCATCCAGGCCCTTCATCGCGTAGACAAAGCCCTGGCCCTCGGGCCCGATGCGGTTGCCCGCCGGAATACGCACGCCTTCAAAGGTGATGGTGCGTGTCGGCTGGGCGCGCCAGCCCATCTTCAATTCGTTACGCCCGTACTTCACGCCCTCGGCATCGGCCGGCACCAGGAAGCAGGACACCCCCTTGGCGCCACTTTCCTCGCCGGTGCGCGCCATGACGATCAGCACATCGGTGGAGCCGGCGCCGGAGATAAAGCACTTGCTGCCGTCCAGCACGTAGTCATTGCCATCGCGCTTGGCGCGGGTGCGCAGGTGCGCGGCGTCAGAGCCGGCGTCCGGTTCGGTGAGGCAGTAGGAGGCCAGCAACTCGCCGCTGACCAGGCGCGGCAGCCAGGTATCCTTCAGCGCCTGGTCGGCGAAGGAGGCGAGCATCCACGAGGCCATATTGTGGATGGTCAGAAACGCCGTGGTGGCGATACAGCCGGCCGAAAGCTGTTCAAAGATCAGCGAGGCGGACAGGCGGGACAGGCCCAGACCGCCATCGTCTTCCTTGATATACAGCGCCAGGTAGCCCTGCTCGGCGGCGCGCTTGATCACATCCACCGGGAAGTGGTGGTCGCGGTCCCAGTCGGCGGCATGCGGGGCCAGTTCACGGCTGGCAAACTGGCGGGCGCTGTCTACCAGCAGGCGTTGTTCATCGCTGAGTTCGAAATCCATAAGTCCTCATTGCAGGGTCAGGGGTTGCCCGGCGGCGCGTCGTTCGGCCTGCCATTCGGCGAGGCTGGGTGCCGCTTGGGTGGCGTCGAGGCGATCGACGATTTCAAAGTAGTCTTGTTTGAGCGGGTCTTTCAGCACCTCGGCGCGCGCTTTGACTTTGACGGCATACACCGTCTGCAGGTTCTGGTGGTCGAGGGTGCGCCAGGTTTGTTGGTCCTTGAGCAGCTGATAGCTGTGGCCTTCCAGGGCCTTGATCAGCGCTTCGCTGTCCAGGCTGTTCGCTCGTTTGGCGGCATCGGCCCATTGATAGACGATGCTGTAGGCCGACGCGGCAGAGCTGGACGGGTACATCGAATAGCGTTCGCTGAAGGTTTTGACGAAGGCTTCGCCGCGCACGGATTTTTCCAGCGCCGGTACGCGCCAGGTCCAGGGTTCGGTGCCGATCACGCCTTCCATCAAGCCGGGGCCGCCTTGCTCGACCATGCTCTGGGTCAGGTTGGGTGCAACGATCTGCATGCGTTCGGTCAGGCCCAGATCCTTGGCGATGCGCATGGCGCGCACCAGGTCTTCGCCGAACAGCACCAGGGCCAGCACTTCGGCATTGCTCGATGCGGCCTGGGTCAGGGCATCCTGATAATCAGCCAGGCGGGCGCCGGGGAAGGTCACCTTGAGCCCCGGATGCTGGCCGCTGTCTTCGCTGTTGGTGGTCTGGCGTAACGAACTTTCGGTAGTGTGGCCCCAGGTGTAGTCGGAGGTGATATAGAAGTAGCGCTTGTTCGGCAGGTTCTTGCTCAGGTATTGGCCCAGCACCCGCGCGCTCATCCAGGCGTTGTTGCACTCGCGGAACATATAGCGGTGGCCGTCCTTGCCGGTGGTGTCGTTGGAGTAGGTGAGGGTGCCGAAATACAGCAGCCCGTGCTGCGCCGCACGCTTGCCGGAGGCGATGGCTACCGCGCTGCTTGATCCGCCAAACAGCATGGCCGCGCCTTCGCTGGCCAGCTTGTCGACGTTCTTCACTGCCTTGGCCGGACGCGATGCGGTGTCCTTGCTGGACAGGCGCAGCGGACGCCCGAGCACACCGCCCTGGGCGTTGAGCTCGTCGATGGCCAGCAAGGCTCCGCGCATCTGTGCCAATCCTTCTTCCTTATACGGGCCGGTGCGTGGGTAGTTGAGGCCGAGAGTAATCGGCTCAGCCGCCTGTGCACAGGCAGTAAGCCCGGCCCATAGGGCCAGGGCGGTGGTCAATCGTTGCATGGCAGTTCTCCTTGTTCTTGTTGTTGGAACTCGGAGAACTTTTTACGCCATTGGACTTATTGTTGAGATCGTCTATTGGTCTAACAACCTGTTTACGAGCTGCTGCGCGTCGGCCCTGCTGCGTTAAAAACAGCCTCGGAATGCTCATGTACAAAAGTACACTCCGCTTCCTCGCCTGTTTTTGCCTTGCCGGACTCTAGCTCGCGAGCACGTAAAACAGGTTCTAACAGGGCCGACACCGTTCTCATTTCAACTGAATAGTCATATTTGCGCCGGCTACGGAGTCCTCATCGAACCAGCGGCTGGTGACCGTTTTGGTTTCGGTGAAAAAGCGCACGCCCTGCTTGCCGTAGGCGTGCAGATCGCCGTAGAACGACCCCTTCCAGCCGGTAAAGGAGAAGAACGGCAGCGGTACTGGCACCGGGACGTTGATGCCGACCTGGCCGACTTCCACCGCGTGCTGGTAATGCCGCGCCGCGCCGCCGGAGCGGGTGAAGATCGAGGTACCGTTGCCGTAGGGGCTGGCGTTGACCAGTTCGATGGCTTCTTCCAGCGTATCGACCTCCATGCACACCAGCACCGGGCCGAAGATCTCTTCGCGGTACAGGCTCATCTTGGTCGTCACGCCGCGAAACAGCGTGGCGCCGATCCAGTTGCCGTTGGGGTAGCCCTCGACCGCGCAGTGCGAGCCGTCCAGCAGGCATTCGGCGCCTTCCGCTTTACCTTCGGCGATCAGGCGCAGCACGCGCTGCTTGGCCTGCTGGCTGATCAGCGGGCCGAAGGCCGCGTGGCCATCGGTCCAGTAACCGGGTTGCAGATCGGCCATCTGTGTCTGCAGCTCGTCGATCCATTGCTTCGACTCGCCGACAAATACCGCCACGCTGATCGCCATGCAGCGCTGCCCGGCTGCGCCGCAACTGGCACCGACTAGGTTGCTCAGCACCTGCTGCTTGTTGGCGTCGGGCATGATCACCATATGGTTCTTCGCCCCGGCAAAGGCCTGCACGCGCTTCAGATGCGCGGTGCCGGTGCGGTAGATATGCTGGCCGACTGGCACCGAGCCGACGAAGGAGATGGCGCGGATATCCGGGTGGGTCAGCAGGCTGTCGACCACCTCGCGGGCACCGTGCAGCACCTGCAACACGCCCTTGGGCGCGCCGGCCTCGATAAACAGCTCGGCCAGGCGGTTAGGCGTCAGTGGGTCCTGTTCGGATGGCTTGAGAATAAAGGTGTTGCCGGCGGCGATGGCCAGGGGAAACATCCACAGCGGGATCATTGCCGGGAAGTTGAACGGGGTGACGCCGACGCATACGCCGAGCGGCTGAATCCAGCTGGCGGTATCGATGTCGCGGGCCACGTTCTCCATGGTCTCGCCCATCATCAGGCTGGCGATATTGCAGGCTTGCTCGACCACCTCGATACCGCGCCAGACATCGCCCTTGGCGTCGGCCAGGGTCTTGCCGGTTTCGCCGGCAAGAATTTCCGCCAGCTCGTCGTGGTGTTCCTTGAGCAGATGCTGGTAACGCAGCATCACCCGTGCGCGGTCGGAGACTGGCACTTCGCGCCAAGTAAGGAAGGCTGCCTTGGCACTGGCAATCGCCGCTTCGATTTCCTCGGCGGTGGCCTTGGGTGCCAGCGCCAGAACTTCCTGGGTCGCCGGGTCGGTGACTTCGATAAATTCACGGGCGCGGCTTTCGCGCCATTCACCGTCGATCAACTGTGGGATTGCCTTGGCCATGCGTTCCTCCGGCGAACCTCAGGGTGGGCTCGATTGTTGTTTTGTCAGTGTTATAGCTGCCTTGCTCGGCTTTGTGGATTGACGATCTTGGTCTGCAGATGGACTATCTTGGGATTGAATCAGTAATCGGGATGTCCATGAGCGCGCAGGTCGACACCTCCAACTGGCCACTGCCGGCCAACGGCGTGCGCTTTATCACGCCGCCCAGGCTGCGCCGCCTGCTCGCCCGCAGCCCATTGGCGCAGGGCTGTTATCCGCTGGCTCTGGGCTTCTATCCGCAGGCGCAGGGACACCGTATGCATCGCCCACAGCCGGAGGATCACCTGCTTATCTACTGCCGCGCAGGGCAGGGTTGGCTCGAGACGGCGGATGGACGATTAGCTGTCAGTGGTGGCGATCTGCTGCTGTTGCCAAAAGGCGTGATGCACGCCTATGGCGCGGACGTGGACAAGCCCTGGACGCTGTACTGGGTGCATTTTGACGGCGAGCTGGTAACGGACTTTCTCAAGCCCCTGGGCAAGGGGCCGCTGTGGCGGATCGGCGTGCAGCCGCGCCTGCTGGCCGAGTTCGATGCCTTGCTCAACCTGCGCAAGCAGGGCTTGAACCTGGCGCACTTCGTTCATGCCGCGCACCAGTTGCAGGTGCTGCTCACCTCCCTGGCCGTGCTGCCGGCGCGCACCACCTTGAAGTCCGGACGGGTGCTGGATGTGGACGCGGTGCAGGCGGTGATGCGCGCCCATCTGCATGACTCGCTAAACCTCGACGAGCTGGCCGCGCAGTTCAAACTGTCGCGCTTTCACTTCGCCAAGACCTACCGCGCCCTGACCGGGCATGCGCCGATTCAGGACTTTATCCAACTGAAAATGGCCCACGCCTGCCGCCTGCTCGACGAAGGCGAACAGGGCATCCGCCAGGTCGCCGAGCAGCTGGGCTATGACGATGTGTATTACTTCTCACGGCTGTTTCGCAAAGTGGTAGGCATGGCGCCTAGTCACTACCGGGCATTGCATCATGGGTAAGTCAGAGGTTTTCAGGGGGAGTCGAGTGCTTTTGGTCAAAATCGGACATCTCTTCCCCGGCTAAGATACGCTTCGCGATGACCATTAAGGGCTTGGTATAGCGATGGAACAGATCGATCAAATTGAGCAAACACTTGCCACAGTCCATGAGCTTCTGCGTGCCGAGGGCATGACCGACGCGGCATCCATCGTGCGCGAGTACCCCGCGCAGGTGGAACTAACGGGTTACGACAATTGGAACGGTGGCACAAACATCTGGGAGTTTCAGTTCAAACTTCCAGCGCAGAATTACGCCCGGCTGGGGGCGAGGCGCAGTCAGTTAGAGGAGCAGATTACGGCACGCCTCAGAACAACCATTGAGTGCGAATCCCAGGACTGGTATTCGGCCAAAATTGTGCCAGCTA
>JBIHZW010000074.1:0-14577 GCA_044240245.1 Pseudomonas sp.
GACCCTGCCGCTGGATCAGCTGAAGATCGACCGCTCCTTTGTTTGCGACCTGTTGAACGACCCGCTGGATGCGGATATTGCCCGCACCATTGTCTCGCTGGCCCATGCGCTGAAACTGGATGTGATTGCCGAGGGTGTGGAAACCCTGGAACAGTCCGAGCGCTTGAGCAGCTTTGGCTGCACGCGTTTTCAGGGCTACTACTTTGGCCGGCCGGTACCGCTGGAGCAGTTGTTTGCGGCGCAGCCGGTCCAAGCCAGCTAGGCAGGCATCACTGTCGCCATCCCCATTGAACTCATCCGCTGACCTGCACTCATAACCCCGCACCCCTGCTTCTGGCCCGACATCGGCGCTGGCGCGCAGGGCTGTCATGTTCACGCAGCACACTGCTGTTTCCCGTAAGCACGCGAGTATGACTATTCATGATGTCCGCTGCGAAAGGGGTGCTAGGACGGCTACCTGATATCAGCCCATGGAAATGGGCGCTGTTGCTGCTGGCGCTGACCCTGGTTTACCAGATTGGCGTGCAGCACCTGGATAACCGCCTGTATTTCTGGATCAAGACCTCCTGGCATGAGACCGAATGGGAAAACCGTAGCCTGTGGTTGCCCGAGTACCAGGTGCGCATCGATGCGCTGCCGGTCGCCGGGGTGAGCAATAACCTGTCCGGGCTGACCTACGACGAAGGGCGCGACCAGCTCTGGGCGGTGGTCAATAACCCCGAGGAGCTGCTGGCCTTGAGCAAGGATGGCGAGTTGCTGGCGCGTTATCCGCTCAGCGGCTTCAGCGATGTCGAAGGCATCACTTACCTGGGCGATAACCTGCTGTTGCTGGCTGAGGAACGCGACCAGGCGCTGGTGGTGGTCGAACTACCGGAAAAACCAGGCGCTCTGTTTCGTGAGGATTACCGGGCGCTGACCCTGGGCATCGCTGCTGGTGGTAACAAAGGCTTTGAAGGCGTGGGTTACGACCGTGCCGGCGACCGACTGTATGTGGTCAAGGAGCATTCACCGCGCAAGCTGTATGAGGTGCGTGGGTTGAAATCCAGCGTGCTTGGCGACTTCAATCTGCAGGTGATCGACCGCCAGGCGTGGATCGAGCACAAGGTGTTTGCCACGGATCTGTCATCGGTGCACTACGACGAGCAGACCGGGCATCTGGCCCTGCTCAGTGATGAGTCCAAGGTGCTGATCGAACTGGATGCCGAGGATGGCAAGCTGATCAGCTTCCGCTCGCTGCTCAGCGGCTTTGCTGGCCTGAAAGACAGCGTGCCGCAGGGCGAGGGCCTGACTCTGGATGATCAGGGCAATCTCTATCTGGTCAGCGAACCCAACCTGTTTTACCGCTTCGAGCGCGAAAGCCGACCGGGTGCTTAACCGCGCCTGATCAGCCAGATGCCGGCAATGATCAGCAGCAGACCGCCGACTTTGCCCGCCGTAATCGGCGCTTCGCGAAAGCCGGCCCAGCCGAAGTGGTCCAGGGTCAGGGCCATGCTCAGTTGCCCGGCGATCACCAGTGCCATAAACAGCACTGCACCGACCTTGGGTCCGGCAAACGCGGCGGTGGCGATAAACATCACCCCCAGCAGGCCACCGCTCCAGTGCCACCAGGTCAGGCCTTTGAGGGCGCCAAGGCTTGGAAACTCGCGCTGGGCCAATACCAGAATAAGCAGCGCCAGGGTGCCGACAGCAAAGGACACCAGCGCTGCGGCCATCACGCTGGAAACCTGTTTGGCCAGTTGGCCGTTGATTCCCGCTTGCAGCGGCAGACAGGCGCCGGCAACGAATGGCAGGGCCATCAACCACCAGATCGGGGCAGGCATGGGGCATCTCCAGAGCGGCAAGGGCGGATGAGTATGCCGTAAAAGCTGTCCACCTCGTCAGCCTCAGCAAGACCAGATTGCCGCTTAGCGCATGCAAAAAGGCCTGGGCTTTTGACCCAGGCCTTCTGCGTGTGGTGCGTTGCTAATCAGCGGCTGTGGCTTACGGCCACTGCATTTCACCCTTGAGCACCTTGGCGCTCAGTTCCAGGCTGCTGGCGTCGAGCAGGTCCGGGTACTTGGCCTGCATCGCTTCGATCAGCGCCTGGCTGTTCTTGGCTTTTGGCAGTACAGCTTCTAGGTCATTGAGGTAGTTGCGGGTAAAGCGCAGGTCATCCAGGTTCAGTTTCGGCTGGCCCATAAAGTGACCCGGCACCAGGGTTTTCGGCTCCAGCGCTTCCAGCTCATACAGAGACTTCAGCCAGGTCTGACGCGCTTGCGGCGTTTGTGCGTCAGCAATCCAGGGGTGGATATTGGCGTAGGTCAGCACGCCGCCGACCACCGCCTTGATGCTCGGAATCCACAGGCTGGTGTGCTTGGGGTCATGGCCGATCAGTTGCAGGGTCTGGCCCTCCAGTGTCAGGTGGTCGCCTTGCAAGGCTTGCGGCACCAGGGTGCGGGCCGGCGCGCTGTCCTTGAGGATCGGGCCCCAGTAGGCCAGCTTCGGTTCACGGCTTTTCTCGATATAAGCGATGGTCTGCGGCGTGGCCAGGACCTTGGCCTTGGGGAAGGCGCGGGTCAGGGTGTCCAGGCCGAAGTAGAAGTCTGGGTCGCCGTGGCTGATAAAGATGGTGGTGAGGTTTTTGCCGCTGGCTTGAATGCGCTCGACCAGCTCCTGGGCTTCGCGGGTGGAGAACTGCGCATCGACCAGAATGGCATCACGCTCGCCGCTGATCAGCGTCGAGGTCACGGGGAAAATCGCCTTGTCGCCTGGGTTATAGACATCCAGGGTCAGCGGTTGGGCAATGGCGGTGGTGGCAAGGGTGAGCAGGCTGGCGCTGGTGAGCAGGCTGCGCATGTAGCCGAGAATCGACATGGTGATCTCCTGTTGAGTAAGTGAGGCGATCTTAGTTGCTTTAAATCGATCAAAAAGCCCCTTAATATGCGCATATTTGTTGCGCTAAGTGGGCTAATCATGGATCGGCTGATGGCAACCCGGGTATTTGTCGAAGTGGTGGAGCGCGGCAGCCAGACCGCTGCGGCCGAGGCGCTGGAGATGTCGCGGGCGATGGTTTCGCGCTACCTCGGCGAGCTGGAAACCTGGGTGGGCGCGCGCCTGCTGCACCGCACCACGCGCAAGCTGAGCCTGACCGGTGCGGGCGAGCAGTTGCTCGGCCAGTGCCGCGAGATGCTGGCCATGGCCGAGGCCATGCAGAGCGTCAGCCGTACCGATGAGGCTGCGCCGCGCGGCACCCTGCGCATTGCCTGCAGCCAATCGCTGGCCCAGGCCTGGCTGGTGCATGCGCTGGATGACTTTATTCGCCTGTATCCGCAGGTCAGCGTTGATCTGTTGGTGGGCAGCCAGGCGGTCAATCTGGTTGAGGCGCGTATCGACCTGGCCCTGCGCATCACCAATCAGCTCGACCCCAACCTGATCGCCCGCCAGTTGGCGGTATGCCGCTCGGTGGTGTGCGCCACCCCGGCGTATCTGGCCAAGCACGGCATGCCCCTGCGGCCCGAGGAGCTGGCGCAGCACAATTGCCTGAGTTACGCCTATTTCGGCCGCAGCATCTGGGAGTTCACCCGCGCCGGTGAGCCGCATGCCGTGGCAGTGAGCGGCAACCTCAGCGCCAATGAATCCATGGTGCTGCTGGAAGCTGTGCTGGCCGATATCGGCATCAGCCTGCAGCCGCTCTATTCGGTCAGCGCGCATCTGCGCTCCGGGGCGCTAGTGCAGTTGCTGCCCGACTACCAGCCGCAGGAGCTGGGCATCTACGCCCTGTACGGCACGCGCCGGCAGATGCCGCCCGCGCTGCGGGCGTTGCTGGATTTTCTGATCGAACGGCTGGCGGATGCGCCGGATTGGGATATGTAGCTGGGGTTCAGATTGTTTTGCTGAACTGAATCAGCGCCACACGCTGGCCCTGTGGATCACGACGTTCGACCACACCGCTCAAGGCATAGCCGAGCTTGGGATAGAGCAGCAGGCCGGCGCTGTTGGCGTTGAAGCACGACACCTGCATGCGTTTGGCGTGGTAATGCTCGCGCGCCAGTTGCTCCATCACCGCCACCAGATAGTGCGCCACGCCGTGGCCGCGGGCCCAGGGTGCGACCATCAGGTTGCCGAGGGCGCAGTGGTCGTCGTAGTGCCATTGGTAGAAGTTGGCAAAGCCGGCCACCCGGCCATCGAGCAGCACCACGGTGCTGTCGCGGCGCTCGGCCATGGCGGCGGCCAGCTGACCGATGCTCAGTGGCCAATCGGCCTTGGGGTAACAGAAGAACAGCTCATCGGCGTTTTGTGGAAAGCCGACGATCTCGGCCAGATCAGCCGCCGCAGCGGGGCGATGGCTGAGGTGTGGGGTTGGGTTCATGCAACATCCTTGTCGGTCAGCGGGGCGGGTACTGGCTTAGCACCTCGGCCACAGTACTGCGTATCGCTGCCTCGCGCTCGCTGGGGCTGGGTTGGCGGCTGCGCAGCACCTGTTCGGCACTGCCGCGCCAAACCAGCTTGCCGTCCTTACCGTCGAGCAGGTCGATCTGCAGGGTGCCGACCTGATAGTCCAGAGTGCGGGTTTCTACATAACTCGGGCCGCCCCAGAAACCGCCGCGCCACGGGTCGCCCCAGGCCCCGCCAAAGTGGGTACTGACCTGCTGCTGGCGGTTGTCGACGATCATCCACACCTGCACCTTGAGATCGCCCGGGGTATTTGCCGCTGCTGCGCGCAGGCCACGTTGGTCGAGCTGTTCGCTGACGGCGCTGCGGATGCGTTGGCCGGTGAGGTCGCTGTTGATGCGCGGGTCATCGGGTTTGTACTGCACGGCGGGTTCCTGCCAGCTCCAGCTGCGGTAGGCGGCAAAATCGCGGTTGGGATCGAAATCGCGTTCCAGCTGCGGCGTCTGGCAGGCGCTGAGGATCAGCAGCAGGGGCAGTAACAGCAGTGATGCACGCATGGGTGCTCTCCTCGGGTTCAGCAATCAGTTTGGCGGGTAAGCCGCCAGGGCCTGTTGTACCGCATTGCGCAGCGCGGCGGCGCGTTCACTCTGGCTGCCGCTGCTGAGGGTTTCGGCGCTGGCGCTCCAGATCGGCTGGCCATCTTGACTGTCGAACAGTTCGATATACGCCACTACGACCTCTTCGGTATAGCTGCGCACCAGCGGCGCGCTACCCCACAGGCCATATCCATCGCCGTAGCGGCTATGGCCATAGTAGCTGCCGTAGTTTTCGGTGACCTGGCGGATGCGTTGCTCCAGGCGTAGCTCGGCGCTGACCCGCAGATCGCTGCTTTCGCCGGCACGATGCGGGCGCAGGCCACGTTGGTCGAGGGCATTGCTCAGGGCTTCCTGCACCTGCTCGGAACTGGCCCAGGCGGTGCCGGCCGGTAGCTGCTGCCAGCTCCAGGTGCGGTAGCGGCCATAGTCGCGCGGTGCTGCGGGGTACGCGCTGCGATCCAGTTGCTGGGGCGAGTGAGCGGGGGCCGGCGGCAGCGGTTTGCTGTCGGCGACATAGGGGTTCTGGCTCTGACAGGCCGTGAGGGTGGCCAGTAGCAGTAAGGCGCCAAGTCGTTTCATCGCGTTGCATGCCTCCAGTGCGATGGCTGTCAGCGTGGCCGGCAGATCCAGTGCAGATAACGGCCCAGCCCGGCAAAGCTGGGGTGATGGCGGTAGGCCAGCTCCATTTCCAGCAGGTCGAGCAGTTCGGCCTTGGCCTGGAAGGGTTGCGGCATATAGTCGTGAAACACCCGCACGCCACTCTGGCTTTCGACCTGCCAATTAGCCTCAAGTTGCGCCGCCAGCTCGCGCGGATCAAGTGGCATCTGCGGCGTCAGGCTTTGTTTTTCCCCGGCGAACTCAGCCTTGCGCAGCTTGCGGAAGTGGCCCTTGAGCAGGTTGCGGTAGATCAGCGCGTCCTTGTTGTAGAACGCCAGCGACAACCAGCCGCCGGGCGCGCACAGCTGGTGCAGCACCGGCAGGATGCTGTGCGGCTCGGCCAGCCATTCCAGCACCGCGTGGCAGATCACCAGGTCATAGGGTTGCTCGAGCTGGCCGAGCAGGTCCTGCCAGGGCGCCTGGATAAAGGTTGCGTCTTGCCCGGCGGCAGCAAAGCGCTCGCGGGCGCCATTGAGCATCGGTTCGGCAGGTTCGGTCAGCGTCACCTGATGGCCGCGCTCGGCCAGCCACAGCGACATATGGCCAAGGCCCGCGCCAATATCCAGCACCCGCAGCGGACGCTCGGGCAGGGTTTCGGCCAGGTCAGCCTGGAGTACGGCCAGGCGAATCGCGCCCTTGGCGCCGCCATAGATCTTCTCGGCAAAACGCGTGGCCAACTCGTCGAAGTGCCGATCAGTCATGGCGCCTCTCCGAGAAAACGCTGTTCGTTGTCGGCCAGCTTGGCGCGCACCACCTGTTCCATATCCAGGCCCAACTCGCCGCACAGCAGCACCAGATAGAGGACGATATCGCCGATTTCCTGGCCGGCATGGGTGAGTTGTTCGGCGGATAGCTGGCGTGACTGCGCCTCGGTCAGCCACTGGAAGATTTCCACCAGCTCGGCCATTTCCACGCTGGCGGCCATGGCCAGGTTCTTCGGGCTGTGGAATTGCCGCCAGTCGTTGCGATCACGAATGGCGTGCATGCGGGTGGTCAGTTCGGCGAGATTCATCGGGCGCTCCAGCAAAGAGGAGCATAGCTTCGGGGGTTCATCTGCACTGTGCAAGCGGCTGCCGGGCAGTTACCGGCAGCCGTCTGCTTTATTTCAGACGAGATTTCACTCGAGTGGCCGCCAGCTGCCGCTCATATGCACCAGCTCATCCTGGCCGAGCAGGCTGAACTGGCCACTGCTAGCCGGTTCGCTGGCCAGCAGGCGCACCTCGGCCGGCAGCAGCACGGGTTTCTGGAAGCGCACGCTCACTGCATAACCCGCAGCGGGCAGGCGCGCGCCCAGTTCAGCGAGGGCGCGGCCCTTGTTCCATAGGCCGTGGGCAATGGCGCGGGGAAAGCCGAACAGCTTGGCGGTGGCGGCAAACATATGGATCGGGTTGTAGTCGCCAGCGATGCGCGCATAGCGTCGGCCGATATCCGCTGGCGCACGCCAGTGGGCCAGGGTGGTCTGTGTAAGCGCGGTTTCGGCTGCGCGCTCGGCCGGCTGGCCGTCCAGGCGCAGAGCGCGGCAGAGGATGCGGCTATCACCTTCCCAGAGCAGGCCAAGCTGGTCATGCAGCTGGGTGATCAGGCTAAAGGTCGCGCCCTTGTCGTGGGGTTGCAGATCCTGCACCTGCACGCTGACGGTAAACGGCCCGAGGCCGCCGAGCGGGCGCAGCACGCGGATATGGTTTTCCAGATGCACCAGGCCAAGCAGCGGAAAGGGGAAGCGCTTGTCGGTGAGCAGCTGCATCTGTAGGGCAAACGCCAAAATATGCGGGTAGGGCGCGGGCAGCAGATGATCATCGCTAAATCCGCAGATCTGCCGGTAGCGCGCCAGGTGCTTGGGGTCGACCGTGACCTGACAGCGCACGCCCAGTTCGGGCAGGCTGCGGCCGGTCACACGGCGGCGCAGGGCTGCGCGCAGAAACAGGGCGGGTAAGGCAGGTGGTGCGGGCAGTTCGAGCCAGTCGATGGCCATGGGCTAACTCCTCAGAACGGTAGCCGCAGCTTAGTCGGCTGCCCACGGCATGCATTGGCCGTATCGCCCGGTAGTGCGGCGGGCCAGTCAATCGCTCAACCACGCGCGATTCACGCCTTGAGCGCAGGGCCTAAAGCTGCCTAAGATGGCCGCGCCTCGCAAACAATAAGAACTCTTCAATATGCGTGACCTGACTGACGACGTGGCGCTGATGCGCCCGGTGATCGACGCCTTGCGTGCCAGCGGTACCGACCCCGATCGCGTGCTGGCGCGTGTTGGCCTGCCGCCTGGTGGCTTACCTGCCGGGCGCTTTCCCCATGCGGCCCAGGCACTGTTCTGGAAAGCCGCCATCGATGAATGCGGCGAAGAGCATGTCGGCCTCTACCTGGCCCAGCACCTGCCGGCCTTCCACGGCCTGCTGCTGGAATACCTGTTCCTTTCTAGTGAAACCTTCGGCGAAGGCCTGCGCCATGCCCTGCGCTATGTACGCCTGCTCTCCGATACCCTGAATGCCAAGCTGGAGGTGCAAGGCGAGCGCGCGGTGCTGGTGCTCGGGCTAATCCCCGGTACGCCACGGCACTTCCCGGAAATGCTCGCTGGCGCAGTAATCCGCCTGTTTGATGCGCTGACCGAAGGCGATTTCACTCCCCATGAAGTGCAGTTTATGCATGCCGATGGCGCGCCGGCCGAGCGCTATCAGCAGGTCTACGGCTGTCCGGCGCAACTGGGCGGCGAGCGTTACGCGTTGGTGTTCAATGCCTCGGTGCTGGACAAAACCTCACGGCATGCCGCGCCGGAACTGCTGCGGATGCACGAATCGCTGGCGCGCCGTCAGTTGGCCGAAGTCGAACGCCTGGACCTGGTGCGCAAAGTGCGCGAATTGATCGGCGAGTTGCTGGTCGACAGCGGCGCCACCCTGGAGCAGGTCGCGGCGCGGCTGAATATGCCGGCGCGGCGGTTGCGCGAGCGCCTGGCCATGGCCGGGGTGCGTTTTAACGACCTGGTCACGGACTATCGCTGCCGCCTGGCCAAGGACCTGCTGCTCAACACCGACGAGCGCATCGAAGTGATAGTCGAGCGCACCGGCTTCTCCGAGCCGAGCACCTTCTACCGCGCCTTTAAACGCTGGGTCGGCGAAACCCCGGTTGAGTTTCGCAAGCGCGGGAAAAGTTAAGGGTTGTTACTGGGCGAAATAGGTCGCCCAGAAGTAATAAAGCGTCATGCCGCCGCCCACAACGATCACCAGCAGACGCAGGAATTTGGCTGGCAAACGCTGACCCAGTGCGCCGCCGACATAGCCGCCCAGGGTGGCACCCACCAGCAGAGTCACCAGCTCATACCAACTGACTCGGCCGGCGATGATAAAAGTCGCCGTGGCGACGCTGTAGATCACCGCGGAAATAAGGTTCTTCAGGGCATTGGCGCGGGCCAGCGGGTGACCTTCGATGGAAAACGCCGCCAGTTGCAGAATGCCCATGCCGGCGCCGAAGTAACCGCCATAGATCGATACGCCGATATGCGCGGCCAGTGACAGTGGACCGTGCGGCGGTTGTGCTGCCTCGGCGCGGCGGGCGGCCAGCCAGCGACTAAGCCAGGGGCTGGCGGCAAACAGCGCGGTGGCGGCCAGCAGCAGCCAGGGAATCAGCTTGGCAAACACCGCATCACCGCCAACCAGCAGCAACAGCCCGCCCAGCAAACCGCCCGCCAGCCCGGCCGCCAGCAATGGCAGCAGATAACGCCCCAGCGGCCGCAGCGAGTCCCGCGCCGCCCAGGCCCCGGCCAGGCTGGCCGGCCACAGCGCCACGGCATTGGTGGCATTGGCTGTCACCGGTGGCAGGCCTGCAGCGAGCAACGCCGGAAAGGAGAAAAACGTGCCTCCGCCGGCCAGGGCATTCATCCCGCCAGCAGCAAAACCGGCAAGCACCAGCAGCAGAATCTCGGACACAGGCATGGCAAAGGCTCGGGCAAAAGGTCAGCAGCTTAACCAGCGTGCGTGGTTGGGCCAAGTCGACCAAGGTCTCTTGCACAGTGCTAGTCAAATCGAAGGCATAAAAAAACCGGCTTGTGGCCGGTTTTTAGGGGGTGGGCACTACTTATTTTTGGTAAGCAGCGACCGCCTTGATAATCAGGTTGCGGGCCTCGTCGGCGCCAGCCCAACCTTCGACCTTGACCCATTTGCCTTTCTCGAGATCTTTGTAGTTCTCGAAGAAGTGCTTGATCTGCTCGATCAGCAGCGGGGGCAGGTCGGTGTATTCCTGTACGTCTTTGTACAGCACGGTCAGTTTGTCGTGCGGTACGGCAACCAGCTTGGCGTCGCCACCGGCTTCGTCGCTCATCAGCAGTACGCCAACTGGGCGGGCGCGGATAACCGAGCCAGGCGCCACTGGGTACGGGGTCACGACCAGTACGTCGAGGGGATCACCGTCGTCAGCCAGAGTGTGCGGGATAAAACCGTAGTTGGCCGGGTAGAACATCGGGGTGGCCATGAAGCGGTCGACCATCAGGCAATCGGTGTCGTGGTCGATTTCGTATTTGATCGGCGCGTGGTTGGCCGGGATCTCGATGGCGACGTAGATGTCGTTCGGCAGGTCTTTACCGGCTGGGATCTTGCTGTAGCTCATGGGGCGACTCCCGAGGGGTGGGCCAAAAAAGTGGCGCGATTATAGGCATATTCCCCCAGTGTTGCTACGCCAGGATGCCTAGCCATTGGTCGCGAACCCGCAGTTATCGGCTCTGACCTGGTAGTCGGGGTTGCTCGCCTGCAGCCGTTGCAAGCGGGCCAGTGGGTCCTGGCGGTAGAACAGTGCCAGCTGCGCGTACACTGCCGGGAAGGCTTCGGCGAGCAGGTCCGGGGCGCTGAAGAAGTATTCGCTGGTGACGGCGAAGAACTCCGCCGGGTTTTCCGCTGCATAGGGATCGATGGCGGTTTCGGCCTCGGGGTCGATGTCCAGCTCTTGGTTCAGCTGATCGAAGGCGTTCTGCATGGCTTTGGCCCACTCTTGCACGGCCATATTGCTGTGCAGCGGCGGCAGGCCGTTGGCGTCGCCGTTAAGCATATCCAGCTTGTGCGCCAGCTCGTGGATCACCAGGTTATAGCCGTCCCACTGGCCGCTGGCTTGCACGCCTGGCCAGGCGAGGATCACCGGGCCTTGCTGCCAGGCTTCACCGCTGTGTTCGGCGTCCCATTCGTGCACCACGCCGCTGGCGTCACGGTGGCGCTGCGGGCTGACGAAATCATCCGGGTAGAGGACGATTTCATGAAAGCCCTGATACCAGTTGAGGTCTGCCAGGTGCAGCAGCGGCAGTTCGGCCTGCACCGCCAGCAGCAGGCGCGCCTGGGCGTCGAGGTTCACGCCGGGCAGGGCGCTGAGATGCTTGTGATGGAGAAACAGCACGGCGCGTTCGCGCAGGCGCTGCTGTTCGGCGTCATCCAGGCCATCGAGTATCGGCAAGTGCTGCAATACGGCCTGCCACTGCGCGCTGCTGACGGGATGACGGGCAAGGATGCGCTGGCGACGCCAGGCGCGGAGCGACCACATGGACTCTGCTCGGACGGTGGAAAGCGCCCACCATAAGCCGGGTGTCAGTGCTGGGCAAGTCGGCACAAAGGCTGCAACGGCATGCTTATCCGCGACCTGGGAGGGCTGCCAATGTCGATCGAGCCTCTGCATCATCCCACCGTGCAATTGCTTTGCGGCCATGGCCTCGACCTGCCCAGCCAGGCTGCACGGGCCCGTGCGACCTGGCTGCCGGGGCGGGAAGGGCGGCCACCGGTGCTGCTGGTGGCGCTGCTCTGGGCACGCGAATGCACTGATGTGGTGCGCACTTTGGAAGCGTACCTGGACGGCCTGCTGGCTGATTGCTGTTGCACCCCCGGCGGCTGGAGCGAAGCCCAGGCGGCGCGGCAGGTGCTGGCGGCGTTCAACCAGCAGCTGTTTCGCCAGCGCCAGGCCGGGCGCAATCTTGCTCAGCTGAATGCCGGGCTGCTGTTGCTGCAGAACGGCGAGGCGCAGTTTCTCCAGGCCGGGGCCATCGGTTTACGGCGCTATCAGGGCAGTACCGCGCAGAGCCTGATCGGCCGCGATGGCCTGCAGCTGGGCGCGCAGGCCGAGCTGGCGCTGGTGCAGCATCGCCTGACCCTGAGCCCGGGCGAGCTATTGCTGCTGGCGCCGCAGCCACTGCTGGATGTGGCGGACTTGCGGGGCTTTCACGGCGCGGGCGATGCGCAGGGCAGCGATCCACTGCCTGAGCTGCTTGCGCCATTGCTGCAGGCCCCTGGCGCAGCGGTGTTATTGCTGCCGGGTGAAGCCGACAGCTCACCGGCACTGGCCCCGCGTGAGCCCTGGCGCGCGGTGATTAATGCGCAGCCTGGTTTACAGCTGGATGGCTGGGTGCTGCTCTCGGCGTGCCCTTATGGCCCACCTGGACGGGTATTTCGCGCCACCGATCCCCGGGGTCGCGAGGCCATGCTATGGCTGGCGGAACAGGCGGCGGATGAAGCCTTTTGGCAGCGCGAGTGGGCGCTACGGCGCAGCCCGGTGGCCAGCCTGCCGCAGGTGGTGTCCTCGCATCAGCCGCGCGAGCATGCCTTCTGGCTATTCGAACCCGCGAGCAAGGGCATGCGCAGCCTGAACGACTGGGTGGCGGCTCATGGTTCGGTGAACGGGTTGACGGTGCTGGCCGTGCTCGAACAGTTGATCGCCGCTGTGCGCGGCCTTCAGCGGCGCGGCATGCAGGGGTTGTGGCTGGACCCGCGCAATATCCTGCTGGATGACGGCGGCCGCCTGCTGTTGCTGCCCGAGCATGCCGCGCTGTTGCCTGGAGTGCCACAGCAAGCATTGCCCGCGCAGGCGGTGCCGCTGGCTCCCGAGGCGCGCGCTGGGAAGGTGGTGGATGGCCGCGCCGACCAGTTCGCCCTGGCGGCGCTGGCTTACTGGTTGTTCTGTGGGCGTTGGCCTGAAGTGGCCCGGGCGGATGCCGACGGCAATAGCCGCTATGTACCGCTGGCGCAGTTCAGTGTGCAGGTGCCTATGGGCTGGGATGGTGTGCTGGCGCGGGCCCTGGCGCCCAGGCCGGAGGCGCGCTTCGAGGCGTTGTCGGAGTTTGAGCAGGCGTTGCGTCAGCCGTTACTGCATCAGCCGGCACAGGCGCGCCGCACGCGGCACTATCGGCAGCGCTGGCAACTGGCCGTGTTGGGCTTGCTGGTTTTACAGCTTGGGATTGGTTTGTGGCTTAGCCTGGAAGGCTGAGGGGCTGAGCCAGCGGCGCGCTGTGCGTCGCTGGCTGGGCAGGTTACGGCGCGGTGAAGTCTTCGGTGATCGGCAGGACAAAGCTCTTGAACTCGGTGTCTTCCTTGAAGCCGATGGACTCGTAGAGCTTGTGCGCCACTTCGTTGTTGATGCTGGAAGCCACACGTAGGCGTACGGCGTTGGTGTCTTTGGCCATCTGTTTGGCGGTCTGGATCAGGCGGTCGGCAACCAGTTGGCGGCGCGCGTCCTGGCAGACGTAGATGTCGTTGAGAATCCACACGCGCTTGAGCGACAGCGAGGAGAAGCTCGAATAGAGCTGGCAGAAGCCGAGAATCTTCTCTTCATCGTCGGCCATGGCTAGGTAGATCACCGATTCCTTGCGGCTGATGCGCTTTTCCAGAAAGGCGCGCGAGGAGTCGGGGTAGGGCAGCTGGCCAAAGTGTTCGCGGTAATTGACGAACAGTGGCGTGAGTTGATCCAAATGCTCCAGGGTCGCTTGGACGATGCGCATGGTGAGCCTCTACTTAAAGTCATGTGGATGGCTTCGGCAACACGGCAGCGCTGCCTGCGAACGACCCAGATGCTGCCTAAAGCTTTTGGAAAGTGCAATCCAAACAAGCGTTTGGTTGTAGTTTGCTGAAATTTCCCCTCAGCCTAATAAGAAGTTCTCGCGTTGCGCGCCGCCGGCCAGCAGCGGCACTTCGGCTTCATCCTTGAGGTTGACCCCCGACAGTTGACGGCGGCAGGCCTCGCGCATCAGGTACAACAGGCGATGGCTGGCCATGTCGTAGCTCAGGCCTTCCTGGCGCACGTTGGAGATGCAGTTGCGGTAGGCGTCGGTCAGGCCGACTCTGGGCGCGTAGGTGAAGTACAGCCCCAGGCTGTCGGGTGAACTCAGTCCCGGACGCTCGCCGATCAGGATCACCACCATGCGCGCGCCGAGCAGTTCGGCCACTTCATCGGCCACCGCCACGCGGCCCTGACTGACCAGGGCGACGGGCGAAACGCTCCAGCCTTCGGCAGCGGCCTGTTCCTCGATACGCGCCACCATGGGCAGGGCATTACGGTGTACGGCCAAGGCAGACAGACCGTCGGCGATGACAATGGCCAGGTCGTAACCGTCTGGATTGTTTTCGCGGTGCTGACCCAGCAGCTCGGCGGATTCGTGGCTTAAGCGCCGGCCCAGATCCGGGCGTTGCAGGTAGGTGTCGCGGTCCTTGGCGGCGCTGTGCAGCAGCAGGCTCTGTCGATGCTGACTGGTCAGGCCGGCGGCCAATGCGGCGTGATCAAACGGCAGATGCACGGCATCGCGGGCCTGGGCGTGGGCGAACTGGAAATCCAGCTGGGCGCGGGTCGGCATGCTGGTGCCGGCGCGACCCAGAGCGATGCGCGCCGGGGTGAGGTTGCGCAGTTGCTGCCAGGGATTCTCGCTGGCGCCGCTGAGTGGGCTGTCATCGTACATAAGCGGCTCCTTAGTTAACCAAGCTGTGCCAGGGCCTGACGAAACGCCGGCGGCAGGCTGTTGCCCATGCGCGGGCGGCCATCGGCCTGGGTGAAGATGCCCATGCGCTGCAGCCAGCCTTCGAACTCGGGGGCCGGTTTCAGGCCCAGGCTCTGCCGGGCATATAGCGCATCGTGAAAGGAGGTGGTCTGGTAATTGAGCATCACATCGTCGGAGCCGGGGATGCCCATAATGAAGTTGATGCCGGCCACACCGAGCAGGGTCAGCAGT
>JBIHZW010000306.1:0-4351 GCA_044240245.1 Pseudomonas sp.
GGCTACCGAGTCGGCGTCCAGGTGGTTGGTTGGTTCGTCGAGCAGCAGCATGTCCGGGGCTGACAGCAGCAGGCGGCACAGGGCCACACGACGCTTCTCACCACCGGAGAGGAATTCCACCTTGGCGTCCCAGGCTGGCAGACGCAGGGCGTCGGCGGCGACTTCCAGCTGACGCTCCAGGTTGTGACCGTCGCTGGTCTGCAGAATGGCTTCCAGCTTGGCCTGTTCGGCGGCCAGCTTGTCGAAGTCGGCATCCGGCTCGGCGTAAGCGGCGTAAACCTGATCCAGACGCGCCTGGGCGTCCTTGATCTGGCTCACTGCCTCTTCCACCACTTCGCGCACGGTCTTGCTCGGGTCGAGCTGCGGTTCCTGCGGCAGGTAGCCGATATTCAGCTCCGGCATCGGACGGGCTTCGCCGTCGAACTCGGTGTCGACGCCGGCCATGATCTTCAGCAGGGTGGATTTACCCGAACCGTTAAGGCCGAGTACGCCGATCTTGGCGCCTGGAAAGAACGACAGGGAGATGTTCTTGAGGATTTCCCGCTTCGGCGGTACGACTTTGCCGAGCCGATGCATGGTGTAAACGTATTGAGCCATGATGACCTTGGTTCTGGGTTGAAACGAAAGAGAAGCCGCCAACTGATGCGTGTAGCCTGAGGCTACACGGCGGGGACGGAGCCGCCAGGCGATACCCGCGCACGGGACTTTGCACAGTGACGCGCGCGTGCGGCAAAGCTACCGGAATGCGCCGAGCAGGGCAAACGACGCTCGTCGGCGGCGCTGGCACTTTGCCACGGTTATGGCATGCTAGCCGCCCCCTGCCTGCCGGCCGTAATGCGCACCCGCCAGGGACTCAGCCCATCGCCGCCCAGCCCCCAGGATGTAGGTCTTTGCCAACAGTCACGCCCCCAACCACACCGCGTACACCCGGCGCTCCGCCGGCTGAGACGATGCGTGGGCCGACGCGTGGCGCACTGGTGGTGCTGGTCCTGAGCATGCTGGTGTTGCTGCTCTGGCAACTGCGTCAGGAGTCCCAGCAGCTGCTCGACAACCAGCGCCAGCTGGGTCTGGCCTACAGCTCACAGCTGGCCAACCACTTGAGCCTGAACATGGAGCTCAAGGCCAGTGCGGGCCAGGCTCTGCTGCAGAGCCACGTGCTGCCGCCAAGCAACCCGGATGAGCTGGAAGAGCTGCTGCACACCCTGCGCGGCGTATTCCCGACCCTGCGCAGCCTGGCCTGGCTGAATAGCCAAGGCCGGATTGTCGCTGACAGCCACGCGCCCACCGAAGACGCCCTGTATCTCGGCGAATTGCTGGCGCGCGGGCGCAGCGAAAGCTTCTTCTACACCTTCAGTGCCAACGACAACGGCCGTATCTACCTGCTGCTGCGGCATAACCCCGACAGCGCCGCCAGCGGTTTCTGGGTGCTGCGCCTGACCAATCAGGCGCTGACCAGCTGGCTACAGGAGCATCATCAAAGCCCGCACCAGTGGCAGCTGGAAGACCGCAATGCGCAGCGCGTGATTGCCCGCAATGCTACACAGAACGGTAGCGACTCCCCGGTGCCACCGCCGGTCACCGCCGAAAACCTCGACCAAAGCATGCTGGAAACCCCGCTCAAGGGCAGCGACTGGCAGCTGCGCGCGCTGTTCAATGAGCGCAAGGTGCGCGCCCAGCAACTGCCGCAACAGGCCAGCAAGCTGCTGCTGTTTATCCTCTGCGCCACCCTGACGCTGCTTGCGCTGTATCGCCTGCTGAATGAACAACGCAACTTGCACGCGCTGAATACCGCTTCGCGGCGCTCGCTGCAGCAGGCCGCCAGCGTACTCGGCGCCATCGAGGAGCGCGTGCTGGTCACCGACAGCAACGGCCAGCTGCAATACCTCAATCCGCAGGCCGAGGCGATGTTCGGCCTGAGCAACGACGAGGCGCGCAACTGGCACCTGCTCAAGCTGCTGCCGCGCCTCGACCCGCTGCTGCTGCACGACACTGCCCTGCACAACGACCTCGGCCCGGACCTGGTGGAAATCCAGCAGAACGGCGTCGCTCACCTGTACGACATCAGCCGCAGCGACCTCAGCGAAGACAACAAACGCACCGGCTTTGTCTGGGTGCTGCGCGATGTCACCGAAGAACAGCACGCCTCGCACGTGCTGCAGGAAACCCGCCGACGTTATCAGGATATCTTCGACGGCACCGGCACCGCGCTGTGCGTGCTCGACCTGGCCGAGCTGCAGCGTTATCTGCAACAGCAGCAGCTGCGCAATATGAACAGCCTGCAACGCTGGCTGGACGCCGACCCGCAGCACCATGTCGAGCTCTGCCAACGCCTGCGCCTGACCGAAACCAACCAGGTGGCCCTGCAACTGCTCGGCGTCGACTCCAATCAGCAAGCCTGGCAGCACCTGTTCAACGGCGGCCCGCTGCGCCCGGAAGGTTTCCGCATGCAGCTGGTCAGCGCCCTGCTCAGCGGCAGCGGCCAGTTGGAAATGGAACGCCAGATCCTTACCCCGCAGGGCCACGAGCGCCACCTGTGGATGTTGCTGCGTCTGCCGGAAAGCATCGACGACCTGCAGGCCGTGACCCTCAGCATCAGCGACATCACCAACCGCAAGCGCATCGAAACCTCGCTGATCGAGCGCGAGCGCTTCTGGTCCGATGTGGTCAGCGCGGTGCCCGACACCATCTATGTGCACGACATTGCCGGCAAGCGGGTGATGTACAGCAACAACCACCTCGGCCCGCAGCTGGGCTACAGCAAGGCGGAAATGCACCAGCTCGGTGAGCGGCTGTGGGAGAAGATCCTGCATCCCGACGATGTCGAGCTGTACCTGCGCATGCGCAATATCCAGCAGGTGCAGGGCAACGGCCTGCTGATGCAGTTCGAGCTGCGCTGGCGGCACCGTGATGGCAGCTGGCACTGGTTCGATATCCGCGAGCAGGCGCTGTCGCGCGATGCCAAGGGCCGGGTCAGCCGGCTGATCGGCGTGGCCAAGGACATTACCGAGCAGATCACCCACAGCGAATCCCTGCGCACCAGCGAGCAGCGTTATCGCCTGCTGGCGGAAAGCATCAGCGACGTGATCTTCTCAACCGGCAGCGACCTGCAGCTCAACTACGTCAGCCCCTCGGTAACGACCGTACTCGGCTATGACAGTGAGTGGGCGCTGGCCAACGGCTTCCAGAGTTTGGCCACCAACCCGCGTCAACTGAGCGGCTTCTACGCCCTGCTCGACCGCGTGCGCAACGCCCTCGGCGACCCACAGCGCCTGGCCGAGCTGCGCGCCGAGTTCCTGCCACAGCTGTTTGTCTTCGACTGCCTGCGCGCCGACGGCCAGAAGATTCCGATCGAGCTGCGCCTGGTGCCGATGTGGGATGACAGCGGGCGCTTCGAAGGCCTGCTCGGCGTCGGCCGCGACATCAGCCTACAGCGCCGCGCGGAGAAAGACCTGCGCATGGCTGCCACGGTATTCGAGCACTCCACGGCGGCGATTCTGGTCACCGATCCGGCCGGCTATATCGTGCAGGTCAACAACGCATTCAGCCGTGTCAGCGGCTACAGCTCCAAGCAGATTCTCGACCAGCTGCCGAGCATGCTTACCGCCGACACCCAGCAGGCCAGCCACCTGGCCTATGTGGTCAAACAGCTCAACCAGCAGGGCAGCTGGGAGGGCGAAGTGTGGCTCAAGCGCCGCAGCGGTGAGAAATTCCCGGCCTGGGTCGGCATTACGGCGGTCAAGGACGATGAAGGCGACCTGGTCAGCTACGTGTGTTTCTTCAGCGACATCAGCGAGCGCAAGGCCAGCGAACAGCGCATCCACCGCCTGGCCTACTACGACGCCCTGACCCAGTTGCCCAACCGCACACTGTTCCAGGATCGCCTGCACAGCGCCCTGCAGCACGGTGCGCGGCACCAGGAATGGGTGGCGCTGATGTTCCTGGATCTCGACCGCTTCAAACCAATCAACGACTCCCTCGGCCACGCTGCCGGCGACCGCATGCTCAAGGAAGTGGCGGTGCGCCTGGCCGCCTGCGTCGACAGCGACGACACCGTTGCGCGCATGGGTGGCGACGAATTCACCCTGCTGCTGCAATCGCAGAGCGCCCGCGAAGGCGCGCTGAAACGTGCGATCCATGTCGGCGAGCAGATTCTCGCCAGCCTGGCGCAGCCGTTTATCCTCGAAGGCCGCGAGTTCTTCGTCACCGCCAGTATCGGCATCGCCCTCAGCCCGCAGGACGGCAACGAGCTGAGCCAGCTGATGAAGAACGCCGACACGGCGATGTACCACGCCAAGGAACGCGGCAAGAACAACTTCCAGTTCTACCAGGCCGACATGAACGCCAGCGCCCT
>JBIHZW010000307.1:0-4348 GCA_044240245.1 Pseudomonas sp.
GATGCTCAGGCGCTTGAGCAGATCACCGATCTGCGGGCCGCCGCCGTGGACGACTACCGGGTTGATACCCACTGCTTTCATCAGCACGATGTCGCGCGCGAAGCCTTGCTTGAGCTCTTCGCTTTCCATGGCGTTGCCGCCGTATTTGATTACCAGCGTCTTGCCGACGAAGCGGCGGATATACGGCAGCGCTTCGGACAGTACCTTGGCGACGTTGGTGGCGGCATCACGTTCGAGGGTCATGCAGGGCTCCAGTAGAAAATTCGCTAATCAATCAGAACGGCAGGTCGAGGTCAGGTACCGTGCTGTAGAGCTGGGCACGGAACACTTCCTTGATTCGTTCGAGTTCCTGTTCGGTTTCCGCCTCGAAGCGCAGCACCAGCACCGGTGTGGTGTTGGAGGCGCGCACCAGGCCCCAGCCTTTGGGGTAGTCGACGCGCACGCCATCGAGGTTGGTGATATTGCCTTCGCCCCATACGCCGTCGCGTTGCAGGCGTTCGATGATGCTGAACTTGCTCTGCTCGGTGACCTGGATATTGATTTCCGGGGTCGAGATATCGTTGGGGAAGGCGTTGAACACGTGGTCGGCGTCGCGGCGATCCTGACTGAGGATTTCCAGCAGGCGCGCGGCGGCATAGATGCCGTCGTCGAAGCCGAACCAGCGCTCCTTGAAGAAGATATGCCCGCTCATTTCGCCAGCCAGCAGCGCGCCGGTTTCCTTCATCTTCTTCTTGATCAGCGAGTGGCCGGTTTTCCACATCACCGGGCGGCCGCCGTAACCGCTGATCAGCGGGGTCAGGCGGCGCGTGCATTTGACGTCGAAGATGATGTCGGCGCCGGGGTTGCGTGATACCACATCCTTGGCGAACAGCATCAGCAAGCGATCTGGGTAGACGATGGCGCCGGTGTTGGTCACCACGCCGACGCGATCGCCATCACCGTCGAAGGCCAGGCCGATATCGGCTTTCTCGCTTTTTACCTTGGCGATCAGGTCCACCAGGTTTTCCGGCTTGCCGGGATCGGGGTGGTGATTGGGGAAGTTGCCGTCGACTTCGCAGTACAGCGGAATCACCGAGCAGCCCAGGGCCTCGATCAGCTGCGGGGCGATCACCCCGGCCACGCCATTACCGCAGTCGACTACTACGCGCATGGGCTTGGCCATGGCGATGTCATCGCGGATCTGCTTGAAATAGCGCTCCAGCACATCGACCTGCTCAACCGTGCCGACGCCGCTGGCCAAGTCGTTGTTGTCGATGCGCGCTTTCAGCGCCTGGATCTGCTCGTTGGCTAGGGTGTCGCCGGCGATAACAATCTTGAAGCCGTTGTAGTCCTTCGGATTGTGGCTGCCGGTGAGCATCACCGCCGATTTGCCGGTGAGAATATGTCCGGCGTAATACACCACGGGCGTCGGCACCATGCCGACATCACTGACGCTACAGCCGCAATCGAGCAGGCCCTGGATCAGTTGTTGCGCCAGCTCCGGGCCGGACAGGCGGCCGTCGCGGCCGACGGCGATGTTCGGTTCGCCCTGGGCCAGGCTCTGCGAACCGATGGCGCGGCCGATCCAGTAAGCGGTTTCGGCATTCAGGGTGCGGCCGACTACGCCTCGAATATCGTAGGCGCGGAAGATATCCGCTGGCAGCTTGGGCGGTTTCGCCTGCACCGGTGCCGGCGCTGGCTCATCGAGGCCGAGCAGGTCCTGGTCTTCGTCGAGAATATCGATGTCGAGGATATCGGTGTCCTGGAATAGCGGGTCGACCATAGCGCTGGTGGGCTTTTGCATGGCGGCGGGTCCTGGATTGGTTGTACCTGTGCCAGCGGCTAGCGCGACAGCAGGTTCAGTCGCGCGGCGCGGCATGCGTGCGAGGTTCTGCGCGAGGATATCCAAGGCCGGCAGAGTCAAGCTGAAGGCTTTGACGGCCTTGCCGGCGGACAGTTCCTTGAGCATTTGCCCTAGCTGCAGCACGTCGGCGCGCAGATGGCGTTGCAGGCTGCTCTGCACCAGATAGAGGCCGGTAATCGCACCCGCCAGGGCCAACAACCCGGCGATGGCCAGCAGCAGCGGCGAGAACACCGAGTTGGTCAGCGACGGGCCTGGGATGAAGCTGACCGTCCAGTTGGGGTTGCCGGTGCTGAATGTCTGTGCGGTGCCTTCAGCCTGGCCGCGTTGGGCAAGCACTTGGGCAGCAGTGTTGTTGAACTGCTGGATCAGCTGAATCTGGCCGATTTCGGCGGGCATCACAGGAAGGCTGGAGAGCAGGCGCTCAAGGTCCACGGCTAGCAGCAGGGTGCCGTGCAGCGGTTCGCCTTCGCTCAGGCGCAGCGGTGCGGCGCTGTAGACCAGCCAGCGTTGGCCCACCTTGTAGGCCTCCGGTGCCGGCGTCTGGCCGTTTTCTGCGCGGCGCAGCATGTCCAGCGCGGCAAAGTTCATCGGCGCGCTGCGGCCCATGTCCTGTACAGCTTGGCTGCGGGCGTTAAGGTGCACGTCGACCACGGCATGCCAGTAGCTGAGGTTGCGCTCGGCGGCGCGAATCTGGTTGATGTCCTGGCTTTGCAGGGCCTGTAGCAGCTGCGGGTTGCGCGCGGCTGCTTGGGTGTCGGCGCTGAGTTGTTGCAGGGCTTTCTGCAGTACGGTCGCCTGACCGCCGCCCCAGGCTTGGCTGAGTTGCTGCAGCTGCTGCTGGTGGGCGCTGTTGAGCGGGCCGAACCAGAGCAGTGCACCGGCCAAAATGATGCCGACAACAGCCGCCAGCACCCCGGGCAACAGGGTGTTGAGGCTGTTCTTGGCCGCTTTGGGTTCGGCGGGGGCACTGGTCAGCTGGGCGCTGGGGGTTACCCCGTCAGCGTCCTTGGCAGTGCGCTTGAAGAGTTTCATGCAGCGCCTCCTCGGCAATTCATCCTGGAATTAAGTTACGGCGATCAATGGCTACCGGAGTGGCCGAAGCCGCCTGCGCCGCGCTGGCTCTCATCGAACTGTTCGACCAGCTCGAAATGCGCCTGCACCACCGGTACCAGAATTAGTTGCGCGATACGTTCACCGATGGCGATGGTGAATGGCGTCTGCCCACGGTTCCAGCAGGACACCATCAATTCGCCCTGGTAGTCCGAGTCGATCAGGCCAACCAGATTGCCGAGGACGATGCCATGTTTATGGCCCAGGCCTGAGCGCGGCAGGATCATCGCGGCGAGGCCGGGGTCGCCGATGTAGATCGACAGACCGGTGGGGATCAGCACGGTTTGCCCGGGTTCCAGCACCAGCTCCTGCTTGAGCATGGCGCGCAGGTCGAGGCCGGCGGAGCCTGGGGTGGCGTAATGCGGCAGGGGGAATTCGCTGCCCAGGCGCGGGTCGAGGATCTTGGCTTGTAAGGCGTGCATATCAGGCTCTTTGCTCAATAAGTGAGGGCATCAGCTACGCGCCAGGCGCTCGGCGATAAAGCCGATCAGCTGGCGGGCAATCTTGCTTTTGCTGGTCTGGGCGAAGCTGCTCTGCTGAAGCTCACGGTCGATGATGGTGATGGCGTTTTCTTCGCTGTTGAAGCCGATGCTGGGGTTGGCCACGTCATTGGCGACAATCAGATCGAGATTCTTATCGCGCAGTTTGCGCGAGGCGTACTCCAGCAGATTCTCCGTCTCGGCAGCAAAACCGACGCTGAACGGCCGATCACTGCGCCCCGCCAGGGTGGCGAGAATATCCGGGTTGCGGACCATTTGCAGGAGCAGGCCGTCGCCGCTGGTGGGATCTTTTTTCAATTTGTGCTGGGCGACCACTTCCGGGCGGTAATCGGCCACCGCGGCGGCGGCGATCAGCAGGTCGCAGGGCATCGCGGCTTCGCAGGCGGCGAGCATGTCGCGGGCGCTGGTGACATTGATGCGGGTGACGCGCTCGGGCGTGGGCAGGTGCACTGGGCCGCTGATCAGGGTGACCTTGGCGCCGGCCTCGGCGGCCGCTTCGGCGAGGGCAAAGCCCATCTTGCCTGAGCTGTGGTTGGTGATGTAACGCACCGGGTCGATGTTTTCCTGGGTCGGGCCGGCGGTAATCAGTACATGTTTGCCGGTCAGCGCCTGGTGCTGGAAGCAGTCGGCGGCGCATTGCACCAGCTGTTCGGCTTCGAGCATGCGGCCCAGGCCGACATCGCCGCAGGCCTGGCTGCCGGCGGCTGGGCCGAACAGATGAAGGCCGCGTTGGGTCAGCAGCTGGGCATTGGCCTGGGTGGCTGGGTCGCGCCACATTGCCTGGTTCATTGCTGGTGCCAGAGCGACGGTGGCGTCGGTGGCCAGCACCAGGGTGGTCAGCAGGTCATCAGCGACGCCCTGAGCCAGACGCGCCATCAGGTCGGCAGTGGCCGGG
>JBIHZW010000002.1:0-41727 GCA_044240245.1 Pseudomonas sp.
GCCGATCATCAACCTGAGCGTGCCGAAGTCGGTACCGGGCGTTGAAACCAACCTGCTCAACCCACGCAACACCTGGGAAGACAAGAACGCCTACGACGAAGCCGCCAAAGGCCTGGCCGGTCTTTTCATCGAGAACTTCAAGAAGTTCGATGTGTCCGACGCCATCCGCAACGCCGGCCCGCAACTCTAAGTTGTAGTGGCAAAGAAAAAGCCGCCTGAGGGCGGCTTTTTTGTGCGCATCTGCAAAGGCAGATCAAGCACGGGTGCTGATGTAAGGCTCCGGTTTAACCGGCTCTGCTTCGGGCCGCTCTGGGCGGTTGGTGTCGCTCGCAATGTTCTGGGCCACTTCGTAGCGGCGTACATCGTCACGCAGTTCCAGTGCTGTTTCCACCTTGCTCGGCGGGCTGTCGATCTCACCTTCGCTGGCTACTGCCAGATATGTATCGATTTGCCGCTGCTGGCTGGTGGCGCTGTACAACTGAGTGGCGGCGCTACGCCGGTTGGACTGGCTCAGATCTCGACTTTCTTGCAGCTCAGCAACTCGATCACTGGCGCGGTCGACTGCTTTGTTCACCTGCTCTGGATTGACCGGAGCCGTGGGTGATTGTGCAGCCTGTCCGGCTTTTTTAATGATCTGGGTCGAGAGGGGCAAGCTGCCGCTGTAACCAGATACCTGCATACTCACCTCCATTGTTGCCTGCAGTGAATTCAATGTACTCCAGCACTGCCGGGCCTGTTAGTTGGATTGGTAATAGCGGGTCTGGCTCTAGTTATCTAATCGTTGTTTGGCTTGACCGGCTTGGCGCAGAGCGCCGTGAGCCTGGGTTTCTGGAGTGACCGCTATGAGTACCCTTGAACGCGTGTTTGGCTTTCAGCAGCTGCGCCCCGGTCAGCAACGCGTGGTCGAGGCCGTGCTGGCCGGGCGTTCGGCGGCGGCGATCTTCCCCACCGGTTCCGGCAAGTCTTTGTGTTATCAGCTGCCGGCGCTGCACCTGCCGCACCTGACCTTGGTGGTCTCGCCCCTGTTGGCACTGATGCAGGACCAGCTGGCGTTTCTGCATAGCCGTGGCATCAGCGCAGCGAGTATCGATTCGGCGCAAAGCCGCGGGGATGCCAGTGCGGTGATGACGCGGGCGAAGTCCGGCGAGCTGAAGATTCTGATAATCTCGGTCGAACGGCTGAAGAATGAGCGCTTTCGCAACTTTATCGCCCAGGTGCCGATCTCCCTGCTGGTGATTGATGAGGCCCACTGCATTTCCGAATGGGGCCATAACTTCCGCCCGGACTACCTCAAGCTGCCGGACTACCAACGCCAGTTCGGCATCACGCAGGTGCTGCTGCTCACCGCCACGGCCACGCCGCCGGTGATTGCCGATATGCAGAAGAAGTTCGCCATCGCCGCCGATGACGTGGTTACTACCGGCTTCTACCGCGCCAACCTCAACCTGCTGGTCGAGCCAGTCAGCGGCGCAGACAAGCAGCGCCGCCTGGAGCAGTGGCTGGGTGCCAAGGCTGGGCAGCCAAGCATCGTCTACGTGACCCAGCAGAAGACCGCCGAGCAGGTGGCTGCGCGTCTGAGCCAGCGCGGCATTGCCGCCAGCGCTTACCACGCCGGCATGCCGCATGAGGCGCGCGAGGCGATTCAGCGCCAGTTTATGGCCGGGCAGATCAACTGCATCGTCGCCACCATCGCCTTCGGCATGGGTATCGACAAGTCGGACATCCGCAATGTGGTGCACTTCGACTTGCCGAAATCCATCGAGAATTACAGCCAGGAAATCGGCCGCGCTGGCCGCGATGGTCAGCCCTCGGACTGCCTGGTGCTGGCCAACCGCGACAGCCTCAACGTGCTGGAAAACTTCGTTTATGGCGATACGCCGGAGTTGGACGGCATTCGCTGTGTGCTGGATGAGCTGCTGGCCAGCGGTCATGGCGGCGAGTGGGAGTTGATGCTCAACCAGCTTTCCGAGCAGAGCAATATCCGCCAGCTGCCACTGAAAACCCTGCTGGTGCAGCTGGAACTGCGCGGCATCATCGCCCCGCGTTATGCCTATTTCGCCGAATATCGCTTCAAGTTCCTTTTAGAACCCGAGGCGCTGCTGGAGAAGTTCGAGGGCGAGCGGCGGCAGTTTGTCGAGGCGCTGATCAGCACCTCGCAACGCGCCCGTACCTGGTGCACGGTGGATTTCGACCAGCTCTACCAGCAGCACCAGGCCGAGCGCGGCCGGGTGATCAAGGCGCTGGATTACTTCCAGGAAAAGGGCTGGGTCGAGCTGGAAAGCAAGCAGATGACCGAGGTCTATGCGCTGCTCGACCCAGGTTTCGACCCGCTGGCCCTGAGCGCCGAATTGCATGGCTATTTCAGCCAGCAGGAAGCCAGCGAAATCCGCCGGATTCACGCCATGCTTGCGCTGTTTGCCAGCGAGCAGTGCCTGAGTCAGCGTTTGGCGGCCTATTTCGGTGACGCCAACGCGCCGCAGCAATGCGGGCATTGTTCGGTGTGTCGTGGGCAAGTTGCTCGGCTGCCCGCGCCGCCGGTTTTGCCGCCGCTTGCGGAGCAGGATGCACGCGGGCTATGCGACGGCTTTGTGCGCAAACACCAGGAGCTCAAAGGCAGCGAGCCAAGCCCCGAGTGCCTGACGCGCTTTCTCTGCGGTATCAGCGTGCCGCTGTTTACCAAGCTCAAGGCGCGCCAGCTCGGTGGCTTTGCCGCGCTGGAAGACTATCCCTACGCCGAGGTGCGTGGCTGGCTCCAGGCTTAGGAAAGAGTGCTGCAGCGGCTATTAAGCGAGTGCATCCAGCGCAGTGGTTTCAATATCTGCAGGATGGCTGAGCGGCTCGCCAGGGGCCGGTTGGAACCAGGCCCGGAATGACCGCTCGCCTGCCGCAGTGAACGCCACCACGCGCGAGTCGCCCACGCACTTGGCCCAGCCAAGCTCCTGGATCCGCACAAACAGGGCGGCGCCGAGCGCGCCGGCCAGATGATGGCGGCGTTCGCTCCAGTCCAGGCAGGCCCGGCAGAATGAGCGGCGTTGCATCGCCAGGGCGTCGGGGTCGATACCAATCTGGCGAAACCACTGACGCCCGCTGTTGGTGAGCGCTGGCCCGGCGTCCAGCTGTTGCAGCAGCTCACGGCGCAGCAGTCCTTCATAGGCCAGCACCCCCAGTTCACCGGCCAGGTGGTCGTAGCAGACCCGCGCGCGGCGCAAGGCCAGGTCACGTGGTCCGGTGCGTGGCAGTGGTGGTCCGGCGCGCAAGGCGAGGCCCATCATCGATTCGAGCAGTTGCGCGATTTCCCGGCCAGCCAGGCGGAAGTAGCGATGCCGGCCCTGCTGGTCGACGCTGAGCAGGCCGGCGTCGAGCAATTTGCCCAGGTGCGAGCTGATGGTCTGCTTGGTCACGCCGGCGATATCGGCCAGCTCGGTGGCGGTCAGCGCGCGATCAGCCATCAGTGCGGACAGCACCGCGGCGCGGGCATTGTCACCGAGCAGGGCGGCGATACGAGTGATGTTGGGGCCTTCGATCATGGTTCGATGCTAGTCGAACCATATAGCAGCGGCAATTGGCTAAGGTCTCCTCCATCAACCACAGGAGTGAGCCCATGCAAATCACGTGTGTAATCCGCTATGAAATCGACCCGTTTCAGCGCGCCGCCTTCAAGGAGTATGCGGAGAACTGGGGGCGCATCATTCCGCGTTGCGGCGGCCAGTTGCTTGGCTACTTTCTGCCGCATGAGGGCAGCAACTATGTGGCCTGGGGCTTGATCGGCTTTGCCAGCCTGGCTGCTTACGAGGCCTATCGGGCGCGGCTTAAAGATGATCCAGAGGGGCGCGCCAACTTCGCCATGGCCCAACAGATGCGCTTTATCCTGCGCGAGGAGCGTTCCTTCGTTGAAGGCGTCGAGGGCACCCTAGGCCTTCAGCCGAGCTTCGCGGGGGTTGCAGCATGATCGCGGTGATCTTCGAGGTGCAGCCCCAGGTCGGCCGGGAGTCGGAGTATCTGGGCACGGCAGCGGCGATCCGCGAGCAACTCGAGCAGGTGGATGGCTTTATCTCGGTGGAGCGTTTTGCCAGCCTCTCCCAGCCGGGCAAGCTGCTGTCGTTGTCGTTCTGGCGGGACGAGGCGGCGGTCAAACGTTGGCGCACCCTGGAGGTGCATCGCCATGCCCAGGCGGCCGGGCGGGGCGGCGTGTTCGCCGACTATCGGCTGCGGGTTGCCGAGGTGGTGCGCGACTATGGCCTGCATGAGCGCGATCAGGCACCGAGTGACTCGCGCCGGGTACATGACCCGCTGTAACCGTCAGGGCGCGAGTGGGGCGCGCCCTGGTGGGGTTACTCGCCGATATCCTCGTTCCACAGCGTCGGCTGGGCGGCGATAAAGCCCTGCATCATGTGCAGGCATTCGCTGTTGTGCAGCACGTCGAGCTGCACGCCACGCTCGCGCAGCAGTGCTTCTTCGCCGAGGAAGGTCTGGTTCTCGCCGATGATCACCTTGGGGATGCCATACAGCAGGATTGCGCCGCTGCACATCGCGCAGGGCGAGAGGGTGGTGTAGAGCACCGATTCGCGGTAGGTCTGCGCGCTTTGCCGCCCGGCGTTTTCCAGGGCGTCCATTTCACCGTGGCGAATGGCGCTGCCCTGTTGCACGCGGCGGTTGTGACCGCGGCCGATAATCTGGCCGTTGTGCACCAGCACCGAACCGATCGGGATGCCGCCTTCGGCCAGGCCCTGGCGGGCTTCGTCGATGGCTGCTTGCATAAACTTGTCCATGGGCCTGCCTCTCGCTGTCGGTGGAAGTGTTCAGTTCACTGCTGTTGCGCCGTCTGGCCCTGGTTTAGGGTCCATTCCAGCACCTCGCGGGCCAGTTGGTCGCCTGCCTGGCCGAAGGCGTTGACCACGGCGGGCACCGAAGTGTCGCTGGCCGCCTGGCTGACTTCGAATCGCCGGCTGGCGAGGATGCGCAGGCTGCCGCTCTGTACCAAGCGGGCCTCGAACAGGATACGCGCGGCCGGGCGGCCGTTCTGGTATTCGCTGTGGAAGGCGCGCAGGTCGCCGTCCAGTTCCAGATCGGCCTGCAGGCGGCTTTCATCGCTGCTGACGGCCTTGAGGCGGCCGTCGTCGAGAAAGGCATCGATCAGCCGGTCGCGCAGCAGCAACGGAGCGCGGTCGCTCCAGCGAACGCCCTGGTAGGCGCTGATCTGGTCGCCCGGCGGCAATACGGCAATCCTTGTGCTGTCGAGCAACTGGCTGCTGTAGGGCTTGTTCACCCGCAGCGCCCAGTCGGCGCTGGCGTCATGGCTGGGCAGGCTACTGGCCGGCAGGCGGTAGATGCTCAGCACCTGGCTTTTCGGCAATACCGAGCAGGCGGCCAGGCTGCCGATCAGCAGCAGGGCGGCGAGCAGGCGAAGACGACTCATGGTTGAAACTCCTTGATGGTGTCGCTGCGCAGCAGGTAGCCGGCCGGGTCCTCCTCCAGGCGGCGGGCGAAGGAGCGCAGGGCGCTGAGGGTTTCGCGCAGTTCGATAATGGTCGGGCCTAGCTCGCCGATGCCTTGCATGCCGCCGTCGAGGGCGGCGCGGTTGTCGCTCAGCAGGCGTTCGACGTTAGTGCTGCTGCGTTCCAGCGAGGCCATCAGGCGGCTGGCGCTGTCCATCGCTTCGCGGCCCTGGCCGCTGAGCAGCTGGTTGGCGTTGCGCATCAGGTCGGCGGCTTCCTGGCTGGCGCTGCTCATCTGTTGCAGGGCCGTGCGCAGCTCGTCGCGCTGCTCGGCGACGCTGGCGCTGGTCTGTTCGATGTTTTCCAAGGTGCGCGAGATGCGCCCGATATTGTCGCGGGAGAACAGCTGGTTGGCGCGGTTGAGCAGGCGCGTGACGCTGAGTACCAGGTCTTCGCCATTCGACATCAGCCTGGAGAGTGGCGAGCGGTCGGCGATGATTTCCGCGCGCTGATCGCCTTTGCTGACTAGCGCCGGGCTTTCCGGTGAGCCGCTGTGCAGTTGGATCAGCGCCGCGCCGGTGATTCCGGTAATCGACAGGCGGGCGCGGGTGTCTTCCTTGATCGGTGTGTTGGCGTTGACGCGGATATGCGCGCGCACCTTGCGCGGGTCTTGCGGGTCGAGGCGCAGGCTGATCACATCGCCGACCTTGATCCCGCTGTATTGCACGGCGCTGCCCTGGGACAGGCCGCTGACCGCCTCGTTGAAGATCACGTCATAGTCGCGCAGCTCCTGGTCCGAGCTGGCTTTGCTCAGCCACAGGGCAAAGCCCAGTGCGGCGGCAACCATCAGTACGGTAAACAAGCCAATCAGTACGTGGTGAGCACGCGGTTCCATTCAGTTTCTCCCTGGCGCGCCGCTGGCGGCCTGTTCGGCTGCGCGTCCGCGCGGACCGTGAAAATACTCGTGTATCCAAGGGTTGTCGGTGGCGGCCACAACGTCCAGGCGGTCGGCCACCAGCACGCGTTTTTCCGCCAGCACGGCCACCCGGTCGCAGATGGTGTAGAGCGTATCCAGGTCATGGGTGACCAGAAACACGCTGAGCCCCAGGGCGTCGCGCAGGGTCAGGATCAATTGGTCAAAGGCCGCCGCGCCTATCGGGTCGAGCCCGGCGGTGGGTTCGTCGAGAAACAGGATGTCCGGTTCCAGCGCCAGCGCGCGGGCCAGGGCGGCGCGTTTGATCATGCCGCCGGACAGTTCGGTCGGGTACTTGTCGCCGGCTTCGCGCGGTAGGCCGACCAGCGCCAGTTTGACCTGGGCCAGGCGTTCGGCGGCCGGGCGTTTGAGGCCGGCATGTTCGAGCAGCGGCAGGGCGATGTTTTCAGTCACCGTCAGTGAGGAAAACAGCGCGCCGCGCTGATAGAGCACGCCGAACCGCCGCTCCAGCTGCGAGCGTTGCTCGGGCGGCAGGCTCAGCAGTTCTTCGCCAAATACCCGCACGGTACCGGAGTTGGCGCGGCGCAGGCCGAGAATGCTGCGCAGCAGCACCGACTTGCCGGTGCCCGAGCCGCCGACCACGCCAAGGACTTCGCCACGGTACAGATCCAGTGCCAGGTCCTGGTGCACGGTCTGCGCGCCGAAGCGGTTGACCAGGTTGCGTACCTCGATAATCGCTTCGCCCGTCACCAGCCCATCTCCATCAGAAACAGCGCGGCCAGGGCGTCGAGCACGATCACCACAAAAATCGACTGCACCACGCTGGAGGTGGTGCGCTCGCCCACCGATTGCGCGCTGCCGGTGACCTTGAAGCCTTCCAGGCAGCCAATCACGGCGATCAGGAAAGCAAAGATCGGCGCCTTGGCCATGCCCACGAGAAAATGCTTGAGGGCGATATTTTCCTGCAGCATGGCCAGGTACATGGCCGGCGAGATATCCAGGCTCAGGGCACAAACCACCGCACCGCCGAGGATGCCGCTGAGCATGGCGATAAAGGTCAGGATCGGCAGGGCGATCAGCAGGGCGAACACCCGTGGCAGCACCAGCAGCTCCAGCGGGTTGAGGCCGAGGGTGCGGATGGCGTCGATTTCCTCGTTGGCCTTCATCGAGCCGATCTGCGCGGTAAAGGCGCTGGCGGTGCGCCCGGCCATCAGAATGGCGGTGAGCAGTACGCCAAATTCCCGCAAGAAGGAGAACGCCACCAGATCGACCGTATAGATGCTCGCGCCAAAGTCGGCGAGCACCGTGGCGCCGAGAAAGGCCACCACCGCGCCAACTAGAAAGGTCAGCAGGGCGACGATGGGCACGGCATTCAGGCCGCTCTGCTGCAAATGCGCGACCAGCGAGGTGATGCGCCAGCGGCCGGGGCGCAGCAGGATGGCGAACATCGCCGCCAGGGTCATGCCGATAAAACCGAGCAGCGCTACGCCTTGCTGCCAGAGTTCTTCTATGGCTTGGCCGATCTGCCCGAAGAATTCCCGCCAGGCCGGTATGCGTTTGGTTGGCAGGGCATCGCCAGCATCGGCAATTGCGTTGCCTACCGCTTGTAGCAATGCGCGGCGCTCGCTGGCCAGGCCCGGTGCGTCGTTGGCCAGTTGCGCCAGACGCTGGCTGCCGAGCAATTCCACAAGCAGCGCGGCGCCGGCGGTATCCAGCGCGCCAAGGCCTTGCAGGTCGATATTGGCTGCGCTGCTCAGGGTGCCGCGCAGCGCCAGCACTTCGGCTTCCAGGCTGGCGTAGTGAGGCAGCGTCCAGTCGCCGCCGATGCGCAAGCCAGAGGGCGCATCCGTGCGGCTGGATTCAAGCGGCGTGATAAAGGGGGCTGTGCTCATGGCCACAGCTTAACCCTCTAGCCGAGGCTACGCCCAGCCTGCTTGCGGCTCATTGCGGCTTAACCGTCTGCGGTAATTTCGGCAATCAGCTCGCGCAGCGCTGCTTCGGCGTCCTCGTTGGCCACCTGGCAGGTGCCGGCATTGGCGTGGCCGCCGCCGTTGTAGCTCAGGCACAGCTCGCCGACATTGGTATTGGAGCTGCGGTCGAGGATCGATTTGCCAATGGCGAACACAGTGTTCTGCTGCTTTACGCCCCACATCACGTGGATGGAGATATTGCACTGCGGGTACAGGGCGTAGATGACGAAGCGGTTGACCGCATAGATCGTCTCCTCGTTGCGCAGATCCAGCACCACCAAGTTGTGGTAGACCGTGGCGCAGCGCTGGATCTGCGCCTTGGCTTCACGCTGGTGCTCCAGGTACAGCGCTACACGCTCATCGACATCCGGCAGTTCGAGGATTTCATCGATGCCGTGGGTCTGGCAGAAGTCGATCAGCTGCATCATCAGTTGGTAGTTGGAGATGCGGAAGTCGCGGAAGCGACCGAGGCCGGTGCGTGCGTCCATGATAAAGCTCAGCAGCTCCCAGCCATGCGGGTCGAGAATCTCGTCACGGCTGAATTGCGCGGCGTCGGCCTTGTCCACGGCCTCCATCATCTCGTCCCAGTCCCGCGGGAATGCTTCGTGGCCGCCGTAGTGCTTCCACACCACCCGCGCCGCCGACGGCGCATCGGCATCGATCAGGTGATTGCTCGCCGGCTGGTTGCGGATGGTCTCGCTGAGGTGGTGGTCGAAGGCCAGGTGGCAGCCAGGTACATAGGGCAGGTTGGTGGTGATGTCGTTGCTGGTGATCGCCACTTTGCCGTCCTGCATGTCCTTGGGGTGGACGAAGAGGATGTCGTCGATCAGGTTGAGGTGTTTGAGCAGGGCGGCGCATACCAGGCCGTCAAAATCACTGCGGGTGACCAAGCGGTAAAGACTGGACATAAAGCATCTCCGGATCGGGCAAGCGGCGGGAATAAACCAACAGGCCCCATTCAAAGTAGCACGCGGTTTACCCATCAGCCCGGACAAGGAGACTGCGCTTGCAGGCAGCTGAAGGTCGACCTCAGGACAGTCCAGGCAAGGCAGCGGTCCTAGGCTGGCGCCTGATGTTCTACCGACCTCAGGAGCCAGCATGTCGCCGATTACCGTACTGCGTGATACCCAGCCGATTCCGTTACTGGACGCCTGCAAATGGACACGAATCGCCGGTGAGCCGCACACCGTCAACCTGAACGCCTACACCTCGGCGGACGGCAGCAAGATTATGGGCACCTGGATCTGCACACCCGGCACATGGCAGGTGGCCTATGAGAAATGGGAGTACTGCCACTTTCAGGAGGGGTATTGCATCATCACCCCGGAGGGGCAGGCGCCGATTCATCTACGGGCCGGCGATATCTTTATCGTCGAGCCCGGGATGAAGGGCACCTGGGAGGTGGTCGAGACGGTGCGCAAATACTTTGTATTTGCCTAAGCCGTCAGACCTCAGGGCTTGAAGTTACGCGCATCCTTGGCCCACACATCCAGCGCCGGCTTGATGTCCTTGAGGCTCAGTTGGGTGCTGTCGTTCTCCAGTTGCAGGCCGTGCCCCTTGCGCACTACGCGGGCCATTGGCTGGCTGTTACGGCCGTCGATGGCTTCCAGCTCGACATAAATATTGGTGTTGAGGTCGCGGGTGCCGGCGGCGGTGCTGGCGGCAGCGGCAAGCAGGGCAATCGGTACCACTTCATAGACCTTGAGGCCTTCCGCCGACAGGTTTACTGCGGTGATTGCGCTGCGTAATACCAGGGTGTCCTGGTCGGCTTGTTGGACGACGCGATATTGCCCGGCCAGTTCGAGTTGCATGGCCTGTTGCAGGTAACTGGTAATTTCATCCAGAGTTTTCTGGCTGACTTGTTCACTAGGGGTTGGAGCGGGATAGAACACCGGCTTCTCTACCAGCACCGAACGGTAGTTCTGCGCTTTGAAATCTGGCGACACCCAGCGCATCACCGGCGCACCGCTGGCCGATTGCGCCGGCTGCAGCTGCGAGTAATCACTGAGAAAGCCCGAGTATTGCGACGGCTGGGTGGTTTTGCTGGCGCAACCCGCCAGCAGCAAGGTGACGGACAGGCTGAGCGCTAGGACTTTGAATGGCATACCGGAGTTCTCTGTTGGGGAAATTGGCATAACTGTAGACCAAGCTAGCATAACCGTTGGTCAACTTGTCAGCGGCCACAGCGCAGTCTGCAAAGCCTTAATCGCGGCAAAACACCAGGGCCTTCAGGGCGCTGTCCGGCTGGCTGTCAGGGAATTCCGGCGGGTTTTCCAGGCGTTCGCTAAAGCGCAGGGCCGGCGCTTCGCTGGCCATGGTCTGGATCAGATAATCCGGGCCGATTTCCGGCTCGTTGCTGCAGGCCAGGACCACCCCGTTCGCGCTCAAAAGTTCGGGCAAGCGGCGCAGCACCTTCGGGTAATCCTTGCTCAGCACAAAGCTGCCGCGCTGGAAAGACGGCGGGTCGATGATGATAAGGTCATAGGGGCCGTACTTGGCCACCTTGCCCCAGGACTTGAACAGGTCATGGCCGAGAAACACCACCTGGCTCAGGTCGTGCTGGTTCAGCCGGTGATTGTCGCGCCCACGGCTGAGCGCGGCGCTGGCCATATCCAGATTGACCACCTGACGCGCGCCGCCGGCCAGCGCTGCCACGGAAAATCCGCAGGTGTAGGCGAACAGGTTGAGCACGCGCTTGCCCGCCGCCTGCGCCTGCAGCCATTGGCGACCATAACGCATATCGAGAAACAGCCCGCTGTTCTGCTTTTTGCCCAGGTCGAGCCTGTACTGCAGACCGTGTTCGCAAATATCCCAGTGCTCCACGGGCTCGCCGAGCAGCCACTGCGTGGGGCTTTCTGGCAGATAGCGCTGCTGCAGCAAAAGGCTGTGCGCGCCACTTTGCTGCCAGGCAGAGGATTGGCCGAGCTCGAGCAGCATCTGCTGCAGCGCGGCCAGTTCGGCATCGCTCACCGGCTTGAACAGCGCCACCAGTAGCACGCCTTGCAGCCAGTCTACGGTGACCTGTTCCAGCCCCGGCCAGCAGCGCCCGCGGCCGTGAAACAGGCGGCGGGTTTCATTGGGCGCGCTATTCAGGGAGGTGAGCAGGTGTTGCTGCAGGGTGAGAAGGGCGTCTGGGGTCATGGGCTACGGTCGATTTGGCGAGGCAGCGATTTTAACAGGCGAGCGCCTAGAATCGTCTGTATCGATCATTGTTATCGGTAAAGGCGTTTGGCGTTACGTCCGGCAAGTGCCTAGCATTGCCCTCTTTCACCCCTGCATATAAGGAACTCCCATGCATATCGATGAAGCCATCCGCAGCCGCCGCGCCGTCAAAGGCTATGACCCGGCATTTACCCTGAGTGATGCCGAGAAGGACGAGCTGCTGCAGCTGGCCTTGCTCGCGCCGTCGGCGTTCAACCTGCAGCATGTGCGCATGGTCGAAGTCAGCGACCCGGCGCTGCGTCAGCAATTGCGTGAGGTAGCCTGGGGCCAGGCGCAGGTGACCGATGCCTCGATGCTGGTGGTGGTGTGCGCCAAACTCGACAGCTGGCAGGAGGATGTCGGCCGCGTCTGGGAAGGTGCTCCCGCCGAAGTACAGGCCTATATGGCCGGTGCCATCGACACCTACTACCGCGACAAACCGCAGGTGCAGCGCGACGAAACCATGCGCAGCTGCGGCCTGATGGCGCAGACCCTGATGCTCGCCGCACGTGGTAAGGGTCTGGACTCCTGCCCGATGGACGGCTTTGACTTCGACGCCGTGGCCAAGCTGATCAAGCTGCCAGCCAACCATGTCATCGCCCTGATGGTCGCGGTCGGCAAGAAGACCATCGAACCGAAGCCGCGCATCGGCAAGCTGCCGTTCAATGAAGTGGTGCTGCGCAACAGCTTCTGATTGCTGCACAGGTTTCTGAGCGTTCTGGTCATTCTTCAGCCATAACTGTGGTCAGCCTGCGGCTGTGCACACCACTAAAGGTTGGATGACAAAATCGCTATTGGGGGTGAATCTGGCGGGCATTGTGGGTCGACACGTGTCGCCCTGCAGGCATAAGAAGAAGCTTGAGGAGCCCCCATGTCTGCCGAACATCTGGATGTCTTGATCATTGGTGCCGGCCTGTCCGGCATCGGCGCGGCCTATCACCTGATGAAGCATTGCCCCGACAAGCGCTTCGCCATCCTCGAAGGCCGTGCGGCACTGGGCGGCACCTGGGATCTGTTCCGCTATCCGGGCATTCGTTCCGATTCGGACATGTTCACCCTCGGCTACAACTTCAAACCTTGGACCAACCCGCTGGCGATTGCCGACGGCCCGTCGATCCGCAGTTATATCGAAGAAACCGCGCAGGAAAACGGCATTCAGGAAAACATCCGCTTTCAGCACAAGGTGCTCAAGGCCGACTGGTGCAGCGAACGCGCCAGCTGGACCCTGCAGGTGCAACGCGGCGACGAGCCAGAGCCGATCAAGCTGAGCTGCCAGCACCTGCTGATGTGCACCGGCTATTACCGCTATGAAGCCGGCTATACCCCCGAATTCAAAGGTCGTGAACAGTTTCAGGGTGAGTTTATCCACCCGCAGCTATGGCCGGACAACTTCGACTACAGCGGCAAGAATGTGGTGGTGATCGGCAGCGGCGCGACTGCGGTGACCCTGGTGCCGGCGATGACTGACAAGGCCAAGCACGTGACCATGCTGCAGCGTTCGCCGACCTACGTGATAAGCCTGCCGCAGGGCGATCCGATCTCTGCCTTCCTGCGCCGTTTTCTACCCGAAACCTGGGTATACCGCCTGGCGCGCACGCGCAATGTGGCGGTGCAGCTGGGCTTCTACAAGCTGTCCAAGGCCTTCCCCAGCTTGGTGCGCAAGGCGTTGCTCGGCATGGCCAGGCATCAGCTGGGCAAGGGCTTCGATATGCGCCACTTCAGCCCGAGCTACAAACCCTGGGATGAGCGGGTGTGCGCGGTGCCCAACGGCGACCTGTTCAAGGTGCTGCGCGAGGGCAAGGCGTCGGTGGTCACCGAGCACATCGACGGTTTCACCGCCAAGGGCATCCGCCTGAAATCCGGTAAAGAGCTGTCGGCTGATGTGATCATTAGTGCCACTGGTCTGGAACTGCAGCTGTTTGGCGGTATGCAAGTGGCGGTGGATGGGCAGCCGTTCGATGCAGCCAAGAGCATGGGTTATCGCGGCATTATGCTGCGCGATTTGCCCAATGCCGCCGTGGTGTTGGGCTACACCAACGCCAGCTGGACGCTCAAGGCGGACCTTTCCAGCGAATACTTCTGCCGGCTGATAAACCATATGGACGCCACGGGTATGCGCCAATGCACCCCGCGTGACACGGCGCGGCAGGTTAAGGACGCACCCTTCCTTGACTTGGCTTCCGGCTATATCAAGCGCGCGGCCGACAAGATCCCCAGTCAGGGTGACCGTGCGCCCTGGAAGCTCTATCAAAATTACCTGCTGGACCTGGCGCTGCTGCGCTACGGCAAGGTTGAGGACGGCTACCTGGAGTTCAGCTCACCGCATGTCGGCGAACCCGCCGCCACAGCCACAGCGGTCTAAACTGCAAAGCAATGTAAGCCAAACGCTATAGCAGCTTGGCGCGTTATGCCTACAGATATGTGGCCATTTGCCGCTTTAGAAGCAGGCACAGGGCCACTATGCTTTGTGACAGACATCACGGATGAGTGGGCCAGGTACCTCTGGTTGCTGTCACAAAGGAGTCCTCTAGAGGATGAAAAGAATGGAATCGCTTCAGCAAGAGCAACGCTACCTGCCAGCACTGCGGGCGCATATCGATAAGCTGCTGGCCAAGGGCTGGGTTATTGCCGAGCGCAGCCCGCTCACCCTGCAGTCCGGGCGCAAGACCTATATGGTTATGCACGGCATGTTGATTGGTGATAACGCGTTTTAATCTTTGCCTCACTGTTTTCCCAGGCCGCTGCTGATCGAATGATCGGCAGCGGCCTTTTTTCTGGCCTGTATTAGCCTGTATGGCGCGGTAGTTGCCATTGGGTTGCCGCCAGCCAGTCGGCAAACGCAGCCGGCGGTAGTGGTTTGCTGAGCAGGTAGCCCTGGGCGATATCGCAGCCGAGCTGGTCCAGGCGTTCGAGAATGGCCTCGGTTTCCACTCCTTCGGCCACGATCTTCAGGCCCATGTTGTGCCCGAGCTCGATGGTTGAGCGGACGATGATGTCGTCATCGGGATTGCTCAGCAGATCCAGGACAAAGGACTTGTCGATCTTCAGCTCATGCACCGGCAGGCGTTTGAGCTGGGCCATGCTCGAATAGCCGGTGCCGTAGTCGTCGATTGATAGATGCACGCCCAATTCGCACAGCTGCTGCAATTGCCCCATGGCCAGCTCTGGGTCGGCCATCACCGCGCTTTCGGTGATTTCCACGATCAAACTGCCCGGCGCGACGCTATGTTCACGCAGTTGCGCTGCGATAAAGCCGGCGAAACCGGGGTCGGCCAGATCAAGTGCCGAAACGTTGATCGCAGTTTTCAGATCCAGGCCCTGCTCATGCCAGGCGCGGCTCTGCGCCACGGCGGTGCGTACCACCCAGCGGGTCAGGGCGCATACGTTGCCGGTCTGCTCGGCCAGGGGAATAAATTCGTCCGGTGGAATAAAGCCGTGTACCGGATGAATCCAGCGCACCAGGCATTCCACGCCATATAGGCTGCGCGCACGGATATTCAGTTTCGGCTGGAGGTACAGGCTGAGCTGACCGCCTTCCACCGCGCCTTTCAGCTCGCTCATCAGCGCCAGGCGCAGCAGGCTGTGGCGATCCAGTTCCGGGCGGTAGAGGGCGTAGGGCGAGCGCTGCTGTTTGCCCAGGTACATCGCCACTTCGGCATGCTGTAGCAGGCTGCCGGCACTTTCACCGTGGTCCGGATACAGGGCGATACCGATTGTGGCGTTAAGAGTCATGCTGATGCCACGCACGGCGAAGGGCTCATGCAGGGCTGCGCGGTAATGCTCGGCGGCGGGGATCAGCCAGCCGGGCTGGCAAGGGCTGATCAGCAGGGCAAATTCATCACCACCGAGGCGCGCCAGTTGTTCGCCCGGGCGCAACAACGCTTGCAGGCGGGCGGCAAGCTGGCAGAGCAGCTGATCTCCGGCGTCGTGGCCGAGGGTGTCGTTGAGGTCCTTGAAGTTGTCCAGGTCCATCAGCAGCACCGCCACACTTTCACCCGGCGCGCAGTGCGCCAGAGCCTGTTGCAGCTCGGCGACAAAACGGTTGCGGTTGGCTACCGCGGTCAGCGGGTCGCGGTAAGCGAGAAAGCTGATGGTGGTTTCGCGCTCGGCAATGCCTTGTTGCATGGCAACGAACTCGCGGGCGAGCAAGCCGACTTCGCCGCTGGCCTGGGTGGACATCGGTACCTGATAGTCGCCGCTGGCGATGCGCCGCACGTTGTCGACCATCTGACTCAGCGGCCGGCTGACCGTATTGGCGATCCACAGCGCGCCGAGGCCAGCCAGCAGCAGAGCGATGGCGAAGATGGCTGCCAGCTGCCATTGCAGCGGCTGGTAATCGGCCAGCTCGGCGGACAGCGAGCGCATCAGCAGCACCTGTAATTCGCTGCTGGTGCCGATCAGCGGTGCACGCAGGGCCACCTGTTCCAACCCCTGTAATTCAAAGCGAAATACCCCTGCGGCATTTGGCAGCAACTGGCCGGCCAGCTCTGCCCGCAGCAGCGCCTGCAGATTGCTGGCGAGCACCCGGTACTGGCCGGGGCTGCCGTCGAGCAGGGCGACATCGGCGCCGCTGAGTCGGGCCAGATGTGCAGTGGCCTGATCGTCCAGTTCGAAAGCCATCAGCAGCCAACCCATTAGATTGGGCCGTGGTGCGAAGATCGGCGTGGCGTTGATATGCAGCACCCGTTCGCCAAACACTACCAAACGATCGGCGCTTTGCGGGTCGTCTTCATCCAGCAGCTCATCCCACGGCAGCGCGGCGCCGGGCAGCAGTTCGCCACTGGTGCCCGCCAGAATCAGCCCCTGCGGCGCGCTGACCAGGGCAAAGCTGGCCTGGCTGCGCGAAGCGAAGGACTCCAGCGCGGCAGACAGCGATTGCGCTTCCTGCTGTGGGCTGGCGATCAGGTCGGCGATTTCGCCGAGCAGGGTGAAATCCTTGGCGATCAGGTCGGCCATGGCGCTTTGCGCCTGACGGCGGCTTTGCAGCTCGTTACTCAACACCGCGTGGGCGAAGTTCAGCTGCCCGGCCACCTGGCTCAGGGTGTGTTGATAGGTGGAGCGATAGACCAAGGCCAGTAGCAGCACCATTACCGCCAGCAACAGCAGTAGAAAGAAGCCGAGAATCTTGCCGCGCAGGGTCATGGCATGTGCCTATGCTTGTGGATAATCGGGCTTGTGGATAGTCGGCTCGCCGATGGCGAAATGCCTTGAGTATAGAAAGACCTCGGGCGGGCGCAGCACCTGGTATGCACAAGGGGGCGTGAATGCGAATAGCGCGGGTATGGCGCATGCCCTTGAAGCTGCTGGCGCTGGTGTTGCTCAGCGTCGCGCTGGTCGAATGGCTGGCGCGCGCCGGCCTGCTCGACGGCAGCGAACGGCGCTTGCTGGATCTGCAATTTCAGCTGCAGGGGCGGCGTGATGCACAGCAGCAGGTCGCCATCGTGGCCATCGATGAAGACAGCCTGGCTCGTTATCCGGACGACCCCATGCTGTTCTGGACCGACCGGCTCGCCGTGGCGGTCGAGCGCCTGCGTCAGGTCGGGGTACCGCTGGTGGGGCTGGATATGCTCTACAGTATCAGCCCCGAACGCTGGCTGAGCACGCTCGGCGATGGTCAGTTTCCGGGTGCCAGGGACTATGACCGGGCCTTCCGCGAGCAACTGGCCAGTGGTCAATTGCTGCTGGTGGCCAGTCGCTCCGGCAGCGGGGCGGCGGTGAGCGACTACCTGCTGCCGAGCCCTGATTATCTGCTGGCGCTGCCTGATTATGATCTGCAGGCACATGTTGGCCTGGCCGATCTGCTGGTCGAAGGCGATGGTCTGGTACGGCGCTTTCGCCCGGCTCCAGTGGCTGCGACGGAGCGGGCCCAGTTGCAGGATGAATTGCCACATCTGAGTCTGCCGGCGCTGCTGGCTGTGCGCGCTGCTGGGCAGGATGTGCACGCCGCCGCTTGGCAATTGGGTGGGCGTGCCGTGCAGCTGGATCAGCCGGCAGCGGTCATTCCTTACCTGGGGCCGCCCGGCACCTTCCACAGCCTGCCTCTGCACCAGCTGCTGGCTGACGACGCCCTGAGTGATCCCGAAGTACTGGCCTTGCGCGGCAAGCTGGTGCTGCTAGGGGCCACGGCCGCTGGGCTTAACGATGCTCACTTCACCCCCTTCAGCAGCGACTGGCTGGGCGGGCGCAGCCTGCTGATGAGTGGGGTTGAGGTGCATGCCAATGTGCTGCAGGCATTGCTCGACGGTCGCCAGTTGCGCAGCCCTGCAACTGTTTGGCGAGTATTCGGCCTGCTGGCTCTGAGCTTGCTGGTGGTGTGCTGTGTGTTGCGCCTGCCGGTGTGGACAACCCTGCTGGCCTGGTTGCTGGGGCTGGCGCTGTTGCTGGTGCTGGGCCAGTGGCTGTTCCGGCTGGGCTGGTTGTTGCCGCAGAGTGCTGCGGGGCTGACCTTGTCGCTGAGCTTTCTGGGTGTGCTGGGGCTGCGTCTGACGGGGGAAGAGCGTGAGCGCAATCGTCTGCGGCAGATGTTCGGCCGCTATGTCTCGGAGCAGGTGGTCGAAGCCCTGCTCAGTTCAGGCGAGCGGCCGGAGCTGGGCGGTCAGGCGCAGCGGGTGACCGTGCTGTTTTCCGATATCCGCAACTTCACCAGTATCAGCGAGCGGCTCACGGCGAAAGAGGTGGTGGAGATGCTCAATGCCTATTTCGCCCGCGCCTGTGAGCCCTTGCTGGCCGAGGGCGGCAGTATCGATAAGTTTATTGGCGATGCGGTGATGGTCGAGTTTGGCTCCCCCGTACCGTTGGGCGACCACGCACAACGTGCCATTCGCGCTGCGCTAGCCTTGAAGAAAGTCTCCGAGGAATTTGCCGGCTGGATGCAGCAGCGCTTCCCCGGCCGCAACCTGCCGGCCTTTGCCGTAGGCATCGGGTTACACAGTGGTGAGGTGGTGCTGGGCAATATCGGCTCACCGGTGCGCATGGAGTTCACTGCCATCGGCGACACGGTGAACCTGGCTTCGCGCCTGGAAGGCATGACCAAGGAGCTTGGCTGCGCCATTCTGGCCAGTGCCGAGTGCATTGCCGACGCGGGTGAGTCTGTGCGTTGCGGGCGCAGCGAGGTGATTCGGGTCAAGGGTCGCGAAGCACCGATTCGCGTCTTTGAGGTCATCGGGCTACATCAGGGAGACCATGAAAATGCTTAGACAATGGTGTCGCGCGGGGCTGTGTTCTTTGCTGTGGCTGCCCGGCCTGGCGTTGGCGCTTGAGGTCGGTTTGGTCACTGGTCTGAGCGGCACTGTTGCCTTGAATGTGCCGGCGCAGGCAGAGAACAGGACGCTGCAGGTGTTCAGCAAACTGCATGAAGGCGATCGACTGATCTTGCCGGAGAAGACCAGTCTTCAGGTGGTGCTCTTGCGCAGTGGTGAAGAGCAAACTTGGCAGGGGGCTGGCGAGTTGCAGGTGCGCAGCGGCGGCATCATTGCCGAGAGCGCGGCATTACAGCCTCAGGTACGTCAGCTGCCGAAGTTATTGGTCAAGCAACTGGCCAAGACCCCGGCCCCGGATGGCCAGGTCAAGGCCGGGATGGTGCGGCTGCGCAGCATGCCCAGCGGCGTCACCCTGGCGTCGGTGGAAAAAAATTATGCGCAGCTGCGTGAAGCCGCAATAGCAACAGATCGAACTCCGGAGCTGTACCTGTTGGCAGGGTATTTCGAATTGCGTGAGTTTGAGTTGTTGCAGCAGGCGTTGGCGCGGATGGAGAAGCAATCCCCAGGTGATAAGGAAGTGGCGCAGCTCCACTCCCTTTATGCCCACGCTATAAATAACGCCAAGATGACCGCCGAGCCGTAGCCAGAACAAGAAGAGCCGCGCGTGGCACAGCTGATCTGACACTAAGGCACGTAGCCGCCTTTCCCCTGTGGGCGCATGGCGGGCGCTTTCGGCCGTGGGTCGCGTTTCAGTGCGCCGGTGAGTTGCCAGGTCAGTGCGCCGTCGCTGGGTACGACGCGGCTCAGGGCTTCCTGCGGGTCGGCGATGCGCGGGTGCCAGAGCTGCAGGGTTTGCCCGGCGGCTGTATCGAACTCTAGGCGGGCCTTGCCCTGCTCGTCGGTCTGGGCGAACCAGGGGCTGTCGAGTACCAGGATAAAACCGAGCATCCAGTCATGGATATTGCAGCCCAGGGTGACCAGGCCGGGTTGGTCGAAACGCATCTCCTGCGGTGCGGCCTTCTGCTGGTGCAGGCGCAGTTCGAAGCGCTTGGCCGGCGAGAAGGAATAGACGTGGTGGTTGATCGGGTCGGAGTTGGGGAAGCTCACCGTGGTACCCACCTGCACTGGCAGGATATAGGGGGTGAACTGGCGCTTCTGCTGGTCCATCAGCGCCGTAGCGGGCTGGCTTTGCGTCGGCCCCGGCTCGACCCAGAACACCGCGTCGCTGAGCGGTTTGCCCTGATTATCGAGTAGTACGATCTCCAGAGTTTGGGCCTGCGCCAGTGTGCCCAGCAGCGCCAGCAGCAGCGCCAAAGCCGATTTCAGCATGATCGATTCCCCAAGACTGCACGACAGTAGCCGTCAGTATAGGAAGGCTTTGCTCGGCTGCCGGGTGATCAGCGCTGGGCGATCTGCTGGATCTGTTCAATCAGCCAGTGCAGCGCCGGGTCGCGCTGGCGCTGGGCCAGGCTGACGATTTCCAGGTGAAACGGGCCGAGGGCGAACGGCAACTCGAATAGCTGTAGCGGCAGCAGGCTGGCAAAGTGGCGCGCCAACTGGGTCGGCAGCACGGCGGCCAGCTCGCTGCTGGCGACGATATGCGCGGCCTGCAGGTAGTTGGGCGTGGTGTAGAGAATCTCCCGGCACAGGCCCTGTTCGCCAAGCCATTGGTCCACCATGCCGCGGGTCTGGCCGCCGTGTACCCACAGATGACGCAGTTGCAGAAAGGTCGGCAGGTCCATGGGCTGACTGGCCAGAGGATGGTCGCGGCGCAGCGCCAGTTGCAGGGTTTCGCTCATCCAGTGCTGACGGGCAAAGCGCGCGGGGATTTCCTCGAAGCGTCCCAGCACCAGGTCCAGCTCGCCCTTGTCCAGCGCCTCTGCCGGCAGGCTGGGGCTCAGGTGGCGGATGTCGATGCGCATGCCCGGTGCCTGCTGGCTGAGTTGCTTGAGCAGGCGCGGCATACAGATCAGCTCGACATAGTCGGTGACGGCGATGCTGAAGTGCTGACGGCTGCTGGCCGGGTCGAACACTTCACCGGCGCTAAGGCTCTGCTCAATCTGCTGCAGCGCGGCGCGGATCGGCGTTTCCAGCGCCTGGGCGCGCGGCGTTGGCTGCATGCTGCGACCCACCCTTACTAGCAGCGGGTCGTCGAGCAATTCACGCAGGCGATTCAGTGCATTGCTCACTGCCGGCTGACTGAGTGACAGGCGTTCGGCGGCGCGCGAGACATTCTGCTCGCGCATCAGTGCATCGAACACGCGCAGCAGGTTGAGGTCGAAGGTTGAGATATTCATTGGCTGAATACGAGTTATCACAAGAGTAAATTTCAAAAATAGTAACGCCTTGCTTATGGTGGTTGGCGAATTTCTTTAGGCAACTGCAGAGGGGTGGGCATGAGCAAGGCATTTGAGGTTCAGCAGGCCGCCGTAATCGGCGCGGGCACCATGGGTCGCGGCATCGTAATGAGCCTGGCCAACGCCGGCATCCAGGTGCTGTGGCTGGACAACAACCCGCAGATGCTCAACCAGGCCATGACCGTGGTGGCTGAGACCAACGCGCATAACGTCAAACTGGGCCGCATCAGCGAAGAACAGTCGGCTGCGCGCCTGGCCTGCGTCACCCCGGTGGGCGATTACGCCGCGCTGGCCGATGCCGATCTGGTGATCGAGGCGGTGTACGAGAACCTCGAACTCAAGCAGCAGATATTCCGCACGCTTGACGCCACCCTGAAGCCCGGCGCGATCCTCGCCAGCAACACCTCGGCGCTGGATATCGATGCGATTGCCGCTGTCACGGCGCGCCCGCAGGACGTGCTGGGCCTGCACTTCTTCAGCCCGGCGCACATCATGAAGCTGCTGGAAATCGTCCGCGGCGCCAAGACTGCGCCGGCGGTGTTGGACGCGGCTGTGGCCCTGGGCCAGCGCATCGGCAAGGTCAGTGTGGTGGCTGGCAACTGCGACGGTTTTATCGGCAACCGCATGCTGCACACCTATGTGCGCGAGGCGCGCATGCTGCTGCTCGAAGGGGCTTATCCGCATCAGGTCGACGCCGCGTTGCAGGGCTTTGGTTTCGCCATGGGCCCGTTCCGTATGTACGACGTGGTTGGCATCGACCTGGAATGGCGCGCCCGCGAGCTGGCCGGCAAGGGCCAGGATGATCCGGCGGTGCAGGTAGATAACCGCCTGTGCGGCCTCGGCCGTTTTGGCCAGAAGGCGCGCATGGGCTATTACCGCTACGCCGAGGGCAGCCGCCAGGCCGAGCACGACCCTGAAGTGGATGCGCTGGTGCTGCAGGTGTCGGAGCAGTTGGGTTTCACTCGCCGCGACATCGACCCGTCGGAGATTCTCGAGCGCTGCCTACTGGCACTGATCAACGAGGGGGCGAAAATCCTCGAAGAGAATATCGCCGCCAACAGCCACGACATCGATCTGGTCTATCTCAATGGCTACGGCTTCCCCGCGGACAAGGGTGGGCCGATGAGCTGGGCCGATGGCCAGGGTGTGGCGGCGATTCATGACCGCTTGAAGGCGCTGCAGGCGGCGTTCGGTGAGCACTGGCTGCCGGCACGCCTGATTGAAAAACTGGCCAGCAGCGGCCAGCGCTTCGCCGATGTGCAGGAGGGCCGGGTATGAGTTACCAGGCCCCGTTGCGCGATATGCGCTTTGTGCTGCATGAGCTGTTCGATATCAGCGGCCACTGTGAGCTGCTCGGTAACGGCCTTGATCGCGAGCTGATCGACGGCGTGCTGGAAGAGGGCGCGCGCTATGCCGCCGAGGTGGTGGCGCCGCTTAATCGCAACAGTGACGAGCAGGGTTGCCAGCTGAGCGCCGGCCAGGTGAGCACCCCGGACGGCTTTGCCGAGGCCTATCAGCAATATGTTGATAACGGCTGGGCGAGCATGACCGGGCCGAGTGAGTACGGCGGCCAGGCGCTGCCGCAGATGCTTGCGTGCAACTTTCACGAGATGCTGATGGGCGCTTCGCTGTCGTTCCGCGTGTATTCCGGGCTGACCGAAGGCGCGGTGCTGGCGCTGTACAAGCACGGCAGCGAAACGCTGAAGGACACCTACCTGCACAAGCTGGTCAGCGGCCAATGGGCCGGCACCATGTGCCTGACCGAACCGCAGGCCGGCACTGACCTAGCCTTGCTTAGAACCCGCGCCGAGCCGCAGGCGGACGGCAGCTTCAAGGTCAGCGGCAGCAAGATCTTTATCAGCGGCGGTGAGCAGGACCTCTCGGAAAACATCATCCACCTGGTACTCGCTCGTCTGCCGGGTGCACCGGCCGGGGTGAAGGGGATTTCCCTGCTGCTGGTACCGAAATTTATCGCGGCGGCCGACGGCACGCCTGGCGCGCGCAATGCGCTGTCCTGCGGTGCCATTGAGCACAAGATGGGCATCAAGGGCGCGTCCACCTGCGTGATGAACTTTGACGGCGCCACCGGCTGGCTGATCGGCGAGGCCAACCAGGGCCTGGCCTGCATGTTTACCATGATGAACGACGCGCGCTTTCAGGTCGGCTTGCAGGGCCTGGGCATCGGCGAAGCGGCCTTCCAGGGTGCGCTGCGTTATGCCCGTGAGCGCTTGCAATCGCGCGCGCTGAGCGGGCCCGCCGAGCCGGGCAAGGCTGCCGATCCGATCATCCATCACCCGGATGTGCGACGCATGTTGCTGACCCAGAAGAGCCTGGTCGAAGGCAGCCGCATGCTCGCGGCCTACTGCGCGCGCCAGCTTGATCTGGAACACGCTCATCCGGATGCCGCTGCACGCAAGGCCGCCAGCAAACGCGCGGCGCTGCTGATCCCGATCGTCAAAGCCTTCTTTACCGATATGGGCCAGGAAGTCGCCAGCCATGCGGTGCAGGTGTATGGAGGTCACGGCTTTATCCGCGAATGGGGTATTGAGCAGCTGATGCGCGACAGCCGCATTACCCAGCTTTATGAGGGCACCAATGGCATCCAGGCGCTGGACTATATCCGCCGCAAGGTGCTCGGTGACGGCGGTGCCGAACTGTCGGCGTTGCAGGCCGAGCTCAGCGAGCTGTGCGACGCTCAGGTAGGCCGTCCGGCGTTGGCCGCGTTGGCTAAAACAGTGCAGGCGCGTCTGGGTGAGTGGCGCGAGCTGAGCAGCGCGGTGATCGCCGCCAGCCAGCGCGATGTGCAGGAGATCGGCGCGGTGTCGGTGGATTTCCTCCAGTATTCGGCCTATGTGCTGCTGGCCGGTTTCTGGCTGCAGGCGGCGGCGCGGGCGCAGGATGCCCTGGAGGCAGGCACTGGCGAAGCGGCGTTCTACCAGGCCAAGCTGCAGTCTGCCGACTTCTACTTGCGCCGGGTGTTGCCGCGGGCCAGCGCTCACCGCGAGTCCCTGCTGGGTGGTGCCGACTGCCTGATGGCCATGGATGAGGCGAGTTTCGCCTTCTGACCGAAGCGCGTAGCGTGGGTGCAATCCACGCTGCTGCGCGAGCCATTAATTACAACAAGAGGATCACCCCATGCTGCCCTTTAGCTTTGCCACCACCGCGCAGATTCTTTGCGAGATTGGTGCGTCCCGGCGTCTGGCCGAGCTGTGCCGCGAGCGCGGCGCGCAACGGGTGCTGATCGTCACCGACCCGGGCATCAGCAAGCTCGGTCTGTTAGCGGACGTGCTGCCAGGCTTTGCCCGCACGGAGCTGACGGTCGAGGTGTTCGATCAGGTGATTGCCGATCCGCCCGAGGCGATTCTGCTGGCGGCGGTTGAGCAGGCTAAGGCGCTTAAGGCGCAGCTGATCATTGGCTTTGGCGGCGGCAGTTCGATGGACGTGGCGAAGCTGGTGGCGTTGCTGGCCCATCCCGACTGTGGCCAGGAGCTGGCGCAGATTTACGGCGTTGGCAATGCCCGGGGTCAGCGCCTGCCGTTGATTCTGGTGCCGACCACTGCCGGCACCGGTTCGGAAGTCACGCAGATTTCCATCATCACCACCGGCGAAACCACCAAGATGGGCGTGGTCTCGCCGCTGCTGCTGCCGGACCTGGCGCTGCTCGATGCTGAGCTGACCCTCGGCCTACCGCCGGCAGTCACCGCCGCTACCGGTATCGACGCCATGGTGCATGCCATCGAGGCCTACACCAGCGCGCTGAAAAAGAATCCGCTGTCCGACCTACTGGCCCGCGAAGCGTTGCGCCTGCTGGCGGCGAATCTGGATGAAGTGGTGCATAACGGCGGTAACCGCGAGGCGCGTCAGGCCATGTTGCTGGGCTCCTGCCTGGCCGGCCAGGCGTTTGCCAATGCGCCGGTGGCGGCGGTGCATGCGCTGGCCTATCCGTTGGGCGGGCATTTTCATATTCCCCACGGACTGAGTAACGCCTTGGTGCTGCCGCATGTGCTGGGTTTCAACGGCAATGCGGCCGCGCCGTTGTATGCCGAGCTGGCGCCGCTGGTGCTGGGCGATCAGCTGCGCGCCGGCAGTGTATTGCAGCAGACCGAGCAGTTTATCGGCGCACTGGCCGATTTCAGTGTGCGCAGCGGCCTGCCGACCCGCCTGCGTGATGCCGGTGTGCCGCAAGATATGCTGCCGACCCTGGCGCGCGACGCCATGCAGCAACAGCGCCTGCTGGTGAACAACCCGCGGGAAATGACCGAGGCTCATGCCCTGGCCATCTATCAGGTGGCTTATTAAGCCGCTTCGCCAACCTCAAGGACTTCCAATGAGCCAACCCCAGCACCTGCGCAGCGATTACCGGCATTTCCAGCCGATCACCACGCGCTGGCATGACAATGATGTCTACGGCCACGTCAACAACGTCACCTACTACAGCTTCTTCGACAGTGCGGTGAACACCTACCTGATCGAGGTAGGCGGGCTGGATATCCATAACGGCGAGGTGGTGGGCTTTGTGGTCAGCTCCAGTTGCGATTACTTCGCCTCCATCGCCTTTCCCGAGCGCATCGAGATCGGCCTGCGGGTTGGCAAGCTGGGTAACAGTTCGGTGCAGTACGAGCTGGCGGTGTTCAAGGCAGATGAAGACGAGGCCTGTGCGGCCGGGCGCTTTGTGCATGTCTTCGTCGACCGCAGCAGCAACCGCCCGGTAAGCATTCCCGAGAACTTGCGGGCTGCGATGACCGTGCTGCTGATGGAGCCGGCTTTGTAGAAGGCGCTTTAGCGGCGAGCCTCTACGCAGCAGTCGCGGCTAAAGCGGGGTGCCGCTCAGCCCCTCCCACATAAGCAAAAAGCCGCTGTTAGGCGGCTTTTTGCTGTCAGCACTCGGCACTTAGTGATGTTTGTGCTTTTTATGCTTCTTGTGTTTGTGGTGGTGCTTCTTGCCGTGGTAGTGGCCGCGATCACGTTCGCTGCCGCCAGCATATTCATTGGCCAGCGCGCCACCGGCTGCGCCGCCCAGGCCGGCACCGATGGTTGAACCGGTGCTACCACCGACCTTATTACCCAGTACCGAGCCACCGGCGGCACCCAGGCCACCACCCAGCGCGGCTTCGGTCTTGTTGCCGTCGCGTGCGGTCACTACGCCGCCGGCTGCGCCGCCCAGACCCGCACCGATGGCTGCGCCTGTGCTGCCGCCGACCTGTTGGCCGATCACATTGCCCAAGGCGCCACCGAGGCCACTGCCTATGGCAACTTTACCGGTATCACCCGCCAGGGCGAGGGGAGAGGCCAGGGCGCTTAACAACACCACAGAAATTAATGTACGCATACGGCAGACCTTCTTTGATAAGTGGGCATGCAGATTTATTTAAACCCCTGATTTACAAGGGTGAAACATCTGCACTGCAGGCCGCTTGACGCAGTGGCCGGCAGTATAGGCTTAGAACTCGTCGAGGCGGAAAATTCCCTGCCACTGGTCGCCGCTGTGATCGCCGCCACATATCCTGTTAAAGGATGCGCGCTTCTGCCTGATGCGCCTGCAGACGGATGGCTACGTACTTCGAGGTCGGGGTAAAGCTGCCGGTACCGAAACTCTGCAGCGGCACCAGGGGGTTGGCTTCCGGGTAGTAAGCAGCGGCCTGGCCGGCGGGAATGTCGAAGGCCAGCAGGGTAAAGCCTGCAACCTTGCGCTCGATGCCGTCATCCCAGATGGACTGGATATCGACCTGCTGTCCCGGCTGAAAGCCCAGGCGCAGAATGTCCGCCTCATTGACGAACAGCACCTGGCGCTGACCTTTGACCCCCCGGTAGCGGTCATCCAGGCCATAGATGGTGGTGTTGTACTGATCGTGGGAGCGCAGCGTCTGCAGGATCAGGTCCGGCGTTTGCCCGGTGCTGCGCACTTGTGGCGGCAGCAGGTCGGCGGGCAGCGGGTTGGCCTTAAAGTTGGCTTTGTTGGTAGGGGTGAGCCAGCGTCGTTCGGCGGCGGCGTTGCCCAGGTAGAAACCTCCGGGGTGTTGCAGGCGCTGGTTGAAGTCACTGAAGCCGGGAATGGTGTCGGCAATCAGCTCGCGGATGCGCCGGTAATCGGCAATCAGCGCGTCCCAGTTCACCGGATGGTTACCCAGCGTAGCCTTGGCGATACCGGCAATGATCGCCGGCTCCGAGCGCATTTGCGGTGACAGCGGTTCGAGCTGGCCGTAGGAGGCGTGGATCATGCTGAACGAGTCTTCCACGGTCACCGCCTGCGGGCCGCCAGCCTGGTGGTCGATGTCGGTACGCCCCAGGCACGGCAGAATCAGCGCATCGCTGCCGGTGGTCAGGTGGCTGCGGTTGAGCTTGGTGCTGATCTGCACGGTCAGCGCACAACGGCTCAGCGCGGCATGGCTGCGCGGGCTGTCCGGGGTGGCCTGGGCGAAGTTGCCGCCCAGACCGATAAACACCTTGGCCTGACCATCGAGCATGGCGTTGATCGCCTCTACGGTGTTGTGGCCCTGCGCGCGCGGCACTTGGAAGTTAAAGCGTTGCTCCAGCGCATCGAGAAAGGCTGCCGATGGGCGCTCATTGATGCCCATGGTGCGGTCGCCCTGCACGTTGCTGTGGCCGCGTACCGGGCACAGGCCGGCACCGGGCCGCCCGAGGTTGCCGCGCAGCAGCTGCAGGTTGACGATTTCCTGAATGGTCGCCACCGAGTTGTGGTGCTGGGTAATGCCCATGGCCCAGCAGATGATCACCCGCTCGGCGCGGCGATAGAGCAGGGCGGCGTGTTGCAGTTCGTCCAGGCTCAGCCCGGATTGCTCGACCAGCGACTCCCAGCTGCTGGCATCCAGCAGTGTCAGGTAGTCATCCACGCCAGCGGTGTGCTCGGCAATAAACGCCAGGTCGAACACCGCCGGCTCGCCCTGGGCCAGAGCTTCGCGGTGCCACTGCAGAAGGAACTTGGCCATGCCGCGCAGGGCGGCCAGATCGCCGCCTAGGGCCGGGCGGAAGAACGCGGTGTTGAGTGGCTCGGAGCCGTTGCTGAGCATCTCCAGGGCATGTTGCGGGTGCTGGAAGCGCTCCAGACCGCGCTCCTTCAGCGGGTTAAAGCACACCACCTGGGCGCCGCGTTTGACCGCCTCGCGCAGCGGTTCAAGCATGCGTGGGTGGTTGGTGCCGGGGTTCTGCCCAAGCACGAAGATCGCGTCGCTGTGCTCGAAATCGGCGAAGGTCACGCTGCCCTTGCCGACGCCCACGCTCTGCCCGAGAGCCACGCCGCTAGCTTCGTGGCACATATTCGAACAGTCGGGAAAGTTGTTGCTGCCAAACGCGCGGACAAACAGCTGATACAGGTAAGCCGCCTCGTTGCTGGCGCGGCCGGAGGTGTAGAACTCGGCCTGATTGGGGCTTTCCAGCGCGTTGAGATGGTCGGCAATCAGGGCGAAGGCGGCGTCCCAGCTGATTGGCCGGTAGTGATCGCTGGCGGCGTCATAACGCATCGGCTCGGTCAGGCGGCCCTGGTATTCGAGCCAGTAATCGCTCTGTTCACGTAGCTGGCTGACGCTGTAGCGGGCGAAGAAGGCGGCATCCACCCGGCGTTTGGTGGCTTCCCAGTTGACCGCCTTGGCGCCGTTCTCGCAGAACTTGATGCGGCCGTCTTCCGGCGAATCACCCCAGGCGCAACCGGGGCAGTCGAAGCCGCCGTGCTGGTTGGTCTTGAGCAGGGCACGCAGGTTCTTGAACGGCTGCTTACTGTCCAGCCAGAAGCGCGTCACGCTGCGCAGCGCGCCCCAACCGGCGGCCGGCCCGCTGTAGGGTTGGTAGCGCGGATTGATCGGTTGCAGGCTCATGGCTGGGCGACTCCGGGCGCTGCCGGGCTGTACACCCGTGGCGCGCTTTGCTGGGGCAGGTGGATCAGGTTGAGGTTGTGCTGGCGCGCCCACTGCACGCTCAGGGTGGTCGGCGCGGACAGGCTGACCAGGGTGCCGATACCGGCGCGCAGGGCCTTATGGATCAGTTCCAGGCTGCAGCGGCTGGTGACCACGGCAAAGCCCTGGCGCAGGTTTTCCCCTTCGCGATGCAGGGCGCCGAGCAGCTTGTCGAGGGCGTTGTGCCGGCCGATATCTTCGCGGCACAGGCGGATTTGTCCCTGGTCATCGACAAACAGCGCAGCATGCACCGCGCCGCTATGGCGAGCCATGGTCTGTACGGCCTGAATCCGCTGGCGCAGGCCCTGCAGATGAGCTGCCGCTGGTAGCGGGCACGGCGTCAGACTGGGCAGCTGCGGCAAGGCTTGCTCCAACGCTTCAACCCCACACAAGCCGCAGCCGCTGTTACCGGCCAGGGTGCGGCGCTGCTGCTTGAGTGCCCAGAAGGCGCGGTTGCTGACCTGTACCTCGGCGCTGATGGCGCTGTCATGCTGCTGCAGGCGGATATCGTAGATCTCATCGAAGCTATCGATCAGGCCGGCACTCAGGCTGAAACCGTAGATAAAGTCTTCAAGGTCGCTGGGCGAGACCATCATTACGCTGTGGCTGATGCCGTTGTAGCTGATCGCCAGGGCGGTTTCGCTGGCCAGCGCGGCGGCGCCATCCAGCTGCGCCTCTGCCAGCTCGACATAGCTATAAGTCGGTGCCGGCAGCAGCACTGGGGCGGCATCTTTGACGATTGCAGGGGCGTGGCGTGGCATGGGCAGGCTTCCCGGCGACGGAGTGACTTCGCCAGCCTAGGCCGCTCTGCCTAGGGCGTCTAATCGCTGTTACTGATCTTGTGATCGATGCGCTCTATCAAGGCGTTAAGCGCAGGCTTTTCACTCTGCGGCAGGCGGCAAGAGTTTCTGCGCTTCGGCAAAGCAGGCCTCGGCCAGGGCCGAACGCGGTGCGCTGCGGCGCATGATCAGGCCCAGCGGGGCGAGGGTGTGGGCGTCCTCGATGGGCGTTAGCGCCAGGTGCTCGGTGAACTCGGCCAGGCCGCCGTTGAGCGGCATGATCGCGCAGCACAGCCCGGCGCTGACCGCTTGCAGCAGTTGATGCACGGCATCGGTTTCCAACCGTGGGCTGGGCGTCAGGCCACGAGAGCGGAAGCTGTGGTCGATCGACTGGCGAAAATGCATGCCGGCCGAGAGCAAGCCCAGCGGCAGGTCGATCAGGCTTTCCCAGCGCAAAGCCGGGCGGGTGAACTGGAAATGCCGGCGGTCATACAGCAGGCCCATGCGCGTTTCGGCCAGCTCCAGGCTATCGAAATGCTCAGGGTTGAGGCGGTCGAGGTAGGACAGTCCGAGGTCGAGCTGATTGCGCCCCAGGCGCTCGAGAATCTCTTCGCTGCTCAAGGCAAACAGCTGAAAACGCAGCCCAGGGTGTTGCCCGGCAAAGAACTGCACCAGGCGCATCGGATCGAAACCAGCCAGCGGCACTACGCCCAGGCGCAGGGTGCCGACCAGCTGGCCACGGCAGGCGGCCGCTTCCGCATACAGGCCGTCATGCGCGGCCATCAGGCTGCGCGCCCAGGCCAGAATGCGCTCGCCCTCGGCGCTGAGACCCTCGAAACGCTGGCCACGTCGAACCAGCTCAAGACCCAACTCGTCCTCCAGCTGACGCAGGCGCATCGACAGGGTCGGCTGGGTGATATGGCAGCGCGCGGCGGCCTGGCCAAAGTGGCGAGTTTCATCCAGGGCGATCAGGAATTTCAGCTGTTTGATATCCACGATGCGTCCTTAAAATCCCTGGGTTGCGCCGATTCTAGCAGGCAGTTGCGCGCGCCTAGGCGCTGAATGCGGCCTATGACGCGGCCTGCAGCGACAGCGCCGCACGTGGCACCTTTGTCATGGATCCGGGTCTAGACTTCTGGCTCCGGGCGGCGTCGCCCGGCCACTTTCCAAGGAATCAAGAGGAAGCCTTATGAGTCTGTTTGCCTTTGTCAAAGAAGCCGGGACCAAGCTCTGGGAGTCGCTGGTCGGCCAGGAGGCCCAGGCGGCCGAATCACTGACGGCGCATGTCGCCAAGGTGGGCTTGGGTAACCCGAATATTCAGGTCAGCGTCGAGGGCGATAAAGTCACCGCTCGCGGTGAGGTGGCCAGCCAGGAGGAGAAGGAGAAAATCCTTCTGGCCCTGGGTAACGTCGCCGGTGTGGCGTCGGTGGAGGACCATATCAGCGTGACCACGCCGGCCCCGGCTGCGCGGTTTGTCACGGTGAAGAAGGGCGACACCCTGAGCGCGATTGCCAAGGCCGAATACGGCAACGCCAATGCCTACCCGAAAATCTTCGAAGCCAACAAACCGATGCTCAGCCATCCGGACAAGATCTATCCGGGCCAGGTGCTGCGTATTCCCGAGGAATAAACGGCTTGCGTGTCGGGCGGCTGCAATGGCCGCCCGCTGCGTTTATAGCCCTTGCAGCAACTCCCGGTAATCCTCCACCGCAGCAAACTCCTCGGTGTCCTTCGGCGCCGCCTGGCTATCGGGCTGACGCACGGCGAGCAGCTGGCCGACGCCAAAGCGCCCGGCACTGCGCAGGATCGGCAGGCTGTCATCGATAAACAGGCTGCGCGCAGGTTCGAAGCTGATGTCCTGCTGCAGTGCGTGCCAGAACTGCTGGTCTTCCTTGGGGAAGCCATAGTCGTGGGAACTGATCAGCCGGTCGAAGTAGGGCGCCAGCTCGATGCGTTCCAGCTTCAATGACAGCGAATCGCGGTGCGCATTGGTGATCAGCACCACCTGCTTGCCGGCTTGGCGCAGGGCCTGGATAAAGGTGTCGGCGTCCGGGCGCAGGGCGATCAGATGCGCCACTTCGCGCTTGAGGTCGCGGATCGACAACTTCAGCTCGCGGCTCCAGAAATCCGTGCAGTACCAGTTGAGGGTGCCGGCGTGTTCGCGGAACAGCGGCAGCAGCTCGGCTTCGGCCAGCGCGCGGCTGACACCGTGGTGCTCGGCATAGCGTTGCGGTAGGTGCTGCAACCAGAAGTGGTTGTCGAAGTGCAGGTCGAGCAGAGTGCCGTCCATATCCAGCAGGACGGTGTCGATGGCGTTCCAGGGCAACGAGGGCATGCGCAGTTCTTCGGGCTGATGCGCAGGGAGTCGCGATTTGCGCCATCGGCGTCGTGATCGCGCAATCTCCTACGCAGATAATAGGAAAAGCCGCGTTATGATAACCCGCTATGTCCTGCCCAGGAGCCGCCCCATGCGTCAGAAACCCACCGTACTTGCTCGCGAAATCGTCGCCAGCAGCCGCCTGTTCCGTGTCGAGGAGCTGCAGCTGCGCTTCAGCAACGGCGTGGAGCGCACCTATGAGCGACTGGTGGGCAAGGGCGCAGGTTATGGCGCGGTGATGGTGGTGGCGATGGTCGATGACGAGCACGCCCTGTTGGTCGAGGAGTATTGCGGCGGCACCGATGACTACCAGCTGTCACTGCCCAAGGGGCTGATCGAACCGGGCGAGGACGTGCTTGAGGCGGCCAATCGCGAGCTCAAGGAAGAAGCCGGCTTTGGCGCGCAGCACCTGGAACTGCTGGCCGAGCTAAGTCTGTCGCCGGGTTATATGAGCCAGAAAATCCAGGTGGTGCTGGCTTCGGGTTTGTATGAAGAACGCCTGCCGGGCGATGAGCCGGAGCCGATGCGCGTCGACAAGACCAGCCTGCGCGAGCTGTCGAGCCTGATCCAGCATCCGCAGTTCACCGAAGGTCGCGCCCTGGCGGCGCTGTACCTGGCCCGCGATGTGCTGACTCAGCGTGGGATTTTTAAACCATGAGCCAAGCCATGAGCCATCCGCTGATTCCTGCCGTGATTGAACTGGTCCGTCAGGCCGGCGCGGCGACCCTGCCGTACTGGCGCGCTGACGTGACGGTGAATGAAAAAGCCGACGCCTCGCCGGTGACCGCGGCCGATATGGCCGCCCACCATATTCTTAACGATGGCCTGTTGGCCCTTGCTCCCGACATTCCGGTGCTTTCTGAAGAGGCAGCGGATATTGCCCTGAGCGAGCGTGGGCAGTGGAGCCGCTGGTGGCTGGTCGATCCGCTGGATGGCACCAAGGAATTTATCGCCGGCTCCGAGGAGTTCACCGTCAACGTCGCGTTGATCGAACAGGGTCGCGTGGTATTCGGCGTAGTCGGTATTCCGGCCACCGGCCTGTGCTATTACGGCGGCGCCGGCCTGGGGGCTTGGCGCGCCGATGCGGCGGGTGTCAGCGAGGCGGTCAGTGTGCGTTTGGCTCCGCCGGAGGCGTTTACTCTGGTGGCCAGTCGTCGCCATTCCAGCCCGGCGCAGGAGGCCTTGCTCGCCGGGTTGAGTGAGCGTTTTGGGGATCTGCAACTGGCCAGTGTCGGCAGTTCGCTGAAGTTCTGCCTGCTGGCCGAAGGCAATGCCGATTGCTATCCGCGCTTGGCGCCGACCTCGCAGTGGGACACCGCGGCCGCGCAGGGCGTGCTGGAAGGGGCGGGTGGCGAGGTGCTGACGCTCAAGGGCGATGCGCTGACCTATGAGGCGCGCGAGTCGCTGCTTAATCCCTACTTTCTGGCTCTGCCAGCTGCAGCAGCCTGGCGCGCAGAGCTGATTCAGCTGGCCCGCGCGCTGGATTAAGCAGCGAGTCTGCCGGTGCGTGATGGGTATCGCTGCGCTCCACCCATCCTACGTCGCTGATCGCGGGCAAGCCCGCTCCTACATATTCGGCGGTGGCTCGGCTTAGTCGAGCATATCGCCGTAGCGTTCGTCCTTCTTGAACACCAGCGGCTGGGCAAAGCCCGGCACCTTGATCTGCTCGCAGTTGATCTCGATCTGCTGGTCGTCGATCAGGTCGTTGCCAAAGTTATAGATAATCCCGAGATCACCCAGCAGTGCCTGCGCGTCGTAGGCCTGCGCCTTGCTGCGGGTGACTTCGCGGCGTTGCAGGTAGGCGGCAAAGGCCGCTTCGCCATGGCGCTTGCGCAGCATGCGTTCGGCTACATGCGGGGCCAGCAGCAGGGCGCTGGCGTTGTTACCGCCAAAACCCTTGGAGTTGATAAAGCACAGATCCAGCTGCTCGGGGGCGCGCGTACGGTCGGAGGTGGCGAAGCTGAGGTGCTGCTGGTGCACGTCTTCGGCCACGGAATCGATGGTCTTGATCCCCGGGATGATGCCGTACTTGAAGCTGCCCAGAGCGGAGATCACCTGATCGCCGCTGGCGGTGGCCAGGGAGTGGCCGACAAAGGTTTTCACCGCCGTTACCGGCCATTGCTTGATGGCGAAAGCGCTGGCGATGCGGTCGAGAATTTCCGACTCGGTCACCCGGTTGGCCGGGGTGCTGGAGCCGTGGGCATGCACGAAGCTGCGTTCGCGCACCGCGTCGATGCCCAGCAGTTGCACGGCGCTGGCCACGGCCTTGGCCACGGTCAGGTAGTTGCCGGGGCCGGGGGCGGAGATGGATTTCTTGAAACCGTCGGCGTTGATAAATACATCCGGCACAGCGCCATGGATATCCGCGCCCAGCTCCAGGGCCAGGGCGTCGTCCATCAGCACCACAAACTGGCAGGCTTCGGCCAGGGTAAAGCCGCAGTTTTCGCCAAATGGGCGGCTGGCGCGGCGGAAGTCGACGGCCTCCTTTCCTTCTATTTGGCGCAGGCCATCTTCGGTGGCCAGGGCGCCCATGGCGCCGTAACCCTCGATACATTCCTGATTGATTGGCGCTTCGCTGCTGCCGATTATCGCTACCCGCGCTTTGCCACTGGCAATCTGCTCTATGCCCTTCTGCAGGTTATAGAGGAAGGTGGCGCAGGCGCCAGTGATGGCGCCGGTGGTGCCAACGCTGCCCAGCACATAGGCGTTGATAAAGTCCGCCGACATGGTGTTGAGGCCCAGGGCCAGTTGCTTGGCGGTGACGCGTCCGCCCTTGAGGCGCGACTGCATCAAGCCGCCGAAGCCGTTTTCATCCAGCTGGCTCATGATGCAGCTGGAGAACACCGCAACTTCGTCGGGGGCCACGTGCTGCATGATGGTCTGCCAGTCGATGCCGGTGGCGCGCAGCGCATCGGTGACGCCAACGATGGTCATGGCCAGACCGCGCGGGTGGAAACGCGCGTTGTACAGCTCGCTCGGCTCGAAGCCGCTGGGCAGCTGCCCGGCGGATTTCACCGGCAGGGCGCGGTAGCTGTCGACTTTGAATTCGCAGTTGTCGTGCAGGGTCACCAGCACTTCACTGGCGTTCAGCTCGTCCACCGTCCAGTCGGATGGCAGCGGCTCGGGCAGGTGCTTGCGCAGGGTGATAAAGCTCAGCGGTTGGCCAGCGGTGGCGCTGATGTCGATGGTCTTCTGCCAGTGCGCCGCGTCGACATCCAGGTGCTGCTTCTCGATGCGGCGCACCAGGGTCGAGGCGAGAATCTGCTCGGCAAAGCGGCTGTCGATCTCGGCCAGGCTCAGGGCATTGCCGGCGTCATCCTGATAGCCGCCATCGACCACCTTGACCAGCTTCATCATCACCGCCAGGCCCGCCAGGGTCTGCTGACGCGCCGGGGTGTCCATGGATTCGATTACGGTACGGCGGAAACCGTGGTGGAAGGAGCTGCGCCCAGCCGCGTTATAGCCACCAAAACCAACGATCACAGGTAAACGTGAAGTCACTCGATAACTCCTTGAAAAGAGGGCGCCAGACAAACCGAGATAAGGCTATGGAGGCTTGTCATACAGGCCGAAGCGCTCTGCGGCGGTTATTGCGCCGCGATCAAGCACCCAGCATGGCTGTTCGGATGCCTATGCTGACGTGATTGCTGACTTGCAAGTCACGGTTTCGACCAAGGTAGCGCATCGCTAAAACCACACGGCTGTTAAGGTTTCTGCCGATAAAGACCCAGCTGGAGAACAACAATGCACAGCGTCAATCCATACGAATACGGCATGCCCCGCGATGCGGCAAATTTTCAGGCGCTCAGCCCGCTGAGTTTTCTTGAGCGTGCCGCCAGCGTCTACCCGCAGCGCTTGGCGCTGATTAACGGCAGCCTGCGCCAGACCTGGGGCGAAACCTATAGCCGCAGTATTCGTCTGGCCTCGGCGCTGGCCCAGCGCGGCATCGGTCTGGGCGACACGGTGGCGGTGATCGCGCCCAACGGCCCGGCGATGTTCGAAGCGCACTTTGGCGTGCCGATGTGTGGCGCGGTGCTGAATGCCATCAACACCCGCCTGGATGCCGAAGCCATCGCCTTTATCCTGCAGCACGGCGAAGCCAAGGTGCTGCTGGTGGACAAGGAGTTCGGCGAGCTGGCCCAGCGTGTGGTCGGTCACCTGCCGCAACCGCCGCTGGTGATCGGTATCGACGACCCGGAATATGCCGAGGGTCTGCTGATCGGTCAGCTGGATTACGAGGCGCTGCTGGCCGAAGGCGACGCCGATTACCCCTGGCAGTTGCCGGCCGACGAGTGGCAGGCGATCTCCCTCAATTACACATCGGGCACCACCGGCAACCCCAAGGGCGTGGTCTATCACCACCGCGGCGCGCACCTGAATGCGCTGTCCAACGCCATGTGCTGGGACATGAACCGCTTTCCGGTGTACCTGTGGACGCTGCCGATGTTCCACTGCAACGGCTGGTGCTTCCCCTGGGCGTTGGCTGCCTATGTCGGGGTCAACGTGTGCCTGCGCCATGTGCGCGCCGAAGCCATCTACCCGGCGATTGCCGAGCATGGCGTCGACCATTTCTGCGGTGCGCCCATCGTGCTGAATATGCTGGCTAACGCCGATGAGGCGCTGAAAGCCCTGAAAACCCAGCCGGTAAAAGTACTCACCGCTGGCGCCGCGCCGCCCGCTGCGGTAATCGAAGCCATGGAAGCTCTGGAGTTTCGCGTTACCCACGTTTACGGCCTGACTGAAACCTATGGCCCCAGCGTGGCCTGCGAGTGGAAAAGCGAGTGGGACAGTGAAAGCCCGGAGCAGCGCGCCCGCCTGAAATCCCGTCAGGGCGTGCGTGCACCGCTGCTCGACGGCCTGATGGTGGCCGACCCCGATACCCTGCAGCCGGTACCGAAAGACGGCCAGACCATCGGCGAAATCATGATGCGCGGCAACGTGGTGATGAAGGGCTACCTGAAGAACCCGTCAGCCACCGCCGAGGCCTTTGCCGGTGGCTGGTTCCACTCCGGCGACCTGGCGGTGTGGCATGCCGACGGCTATGTCGAGATCAAGGATCGCAGCAAGGACATCATCATTTCCGGCGGCGAGAACATCTCCTCCATCGAGGTGGAAGACGTGCTGTATCGCCATCCGCAGATCCTCGAAGCCGCCGTGGTGGCCATGGCCCACGCCAAATGGGGCGAAACCCCCTGCGCCTTCGTCACCCTTAAACCAGGTGCAGAACTGACGGCTGAGGAGGTGATCGCCTTCTGTCAGCAGCGCATGGCGCGCTTCAAGGTGCCGGGCTGCGTGGTGTTTACCAGCCTGCCGAAAACCAGCACCGGCAAGGTGCAGAAGTTTGTTCTGCGTGAGCAGGCCAAACAGTTGGCCGCGCAGCAGGCGGTGGCGTAAGGAGGGTGAAGGCACTTGTTACAGGTTTAAATGGATAGCGAGTTGAGAAACTAAATGGCATTCACTAGTATTTGGCACCTTAACTCGTCTATACCAGAGGCACTATTCATGCAGGTAAGCAAAGGCTTGTTCGCCGCACTCTCTCTCACTGCGTTGGCCAGCACTGCGCAGGCAGCCGATGAAGTGGTGGTTTACTCCGCACGTATCGACGAGCTGATCAAGCCGGTGTTTGATGCCTACACCGCCAAAACCGGGGTCAAGGTCAAGTTCATCACCGACAAGGAAGCGCCGCTGATCGCGCGTTTGAAAGCTGAAGGTGCCAACACCCCGGCCGACCTGCTGATCACCGTGGACGCCGGCAACCTCTGGCAAGCCGAGCAGGAAGGCGTGCTGCAGCCGACTAAATCCGAGCTGATCGCTGCCAATATCCCCGCCCAGTACCGCTCCAGCACTGACAGCTGGACTGGCCTGTCGCTGCGCGCGCGGACCATCTTCTACTCCACCGAGCGGGTTAAACCGAGCGAGTTGAGCACCTACGAAGCCCTGGCCGGCAAGGACTGGGAAGGCCGTCTGTGCCTGCGTACCAGCAAGAAGGTCTACAACCAGTCGCTGACCGCCACCCTGATCGAAACCCATGGCGAAGCTAAAACCGAAGAAATCGTCAAAGGCTGGGTGAGCAACCTGGCGACCGACGTGTTCGCCGATGACACCGCGCTGCTGCAGGCCATCGACGCCGGTCAGTGCGACGTGGGTATTACCAACACTTACTACTACGGCCGTCTGCACAAGCAGCAGCCTGATCTGAAAGTGAAGCCGTACTGGCCGAACCAGAACGACCGTGGCGTGCACGTCAACCTGGCCGGTGCCGGTGTGACCAAGTACGCGCCAAACGCCGAAGCCGCTCGTAAGCTGCTGGAGTGGATGACCACTGCTGAAGCGCAGACCATCTTCGCTGGCGTTAACCAGGAATTCCCGGCCAACCCGGCTGTTGAGCCTTCTGCCGAAGTGGCTGCCTGGGGTACCTTCAAGGCCGATACCATCGCCACCGAAGTGGCTGGCAAGCGCCAGGCCGAAGCGACCATGTTGATGGATCGCGCTGGCTGGAACTAAGACCATAACGATTTGCTGCGCGTCGGCCCTGCGGCGTTAAAAACAGGCTCGGAATGCTCATGTACAAAAGTACACTCCGCTTCCTCGCCTGTTTTTGCCTTGCAGGACTCTAGCTCGCGAAATCGTAATCAGGTTCTAACTCTACGCACGCAGTTATACTCGACGCCCCGGCTTAGCCCGGGGCGTTGTGTTTTTGTCTTGAGGATTTTGCGTGGCCCATCCTGCCCAGCGCCGCTGGTACCCCATCGCCTTTGCCGTTGCCTTGCTGGTGCTGCTGCCGCTGAGCGTGCTGATGTTTAGCTGGCATGAGGTCGACCAGCAGATCTGGGCGCACCTGTGGCAAACCCAGTTGCCGCGTCTGCTTGGCAATACCCTGGTGCTGGTGCTTGGCGTTGGCGTTGGCGTGACGCTGCTCGGCGTCAGCCTGGCCTGGCTCACCAGCCTCTGCGAGTTCCCCGGTAGGCGCTGGCTGGACTGGGCGTTGATGCTGCCGTTTGCCATTCCCGCCTATGTGCTGGCGTTTGTGTTTGTCGGCCTGCTGGATTTCGCCGGCCCGCTGCAGACCCTGCTGCGTGAGTGGTTCGGCAGCGACGTGCGCTTTCCTCGAGTGCGCTCCACCGGCGGGGTGATCATCGTGCTTGTGTTGGTGTTCTACCCCTACGTTTACCTGCTCGCGCGCAATGCCTTTCTAGCCCAGGGTAAGGGTTTGATGGAAGCCGCGCGGGTGCTTGGTCTGAGCCCCTGGCGCGCGTTCTGGCGCGTCGCCCTGCCGATGGCGCGACCGGCGATTGGCGCCGGCCTGGCCCTGGCGATCATGGAAACCCTGGCGGATTTCGGCGCGGTTTCGGTGTTCAACTTCGACACCTTTACCACCGCCATCTACAAGACCTGGTACAGCTTCTACAGCCTGACCAGCGCCACTCAGCTGGCCAGCCTGCTGCTGCTGGCGGTGATGCTGGTGCTCTATGGCGAGCGCCGCGCCCGCGGTGCGGTACGTCCGGTAAATGAACGGCCACGCGGCAAGGCGCTGTATCACCTCAAGGGCGGCCAGGCGTTGGCGGCCAGCACCTGGTGCGGTCTGGTATTCGCCTGCGGCTTTGTTATCCCGGTGCTGCAGCTGATCGTCTGGTTCTGGCAGCGCGGCCGTTTCGATCTGGATGAACGCTACAGCGCTTTGATCCTGCACACCCTCTACCTGGGCGCGATGGCGGCGCTGATTACCGTCAGCGTGGCCTTGCTGCTGGCCTTTGCCCGGCGTATGGCGCCGACTCGGCTGATGCGTTCAACCGTCGGCGTGGCCAACCTCGGCTATGCCCTGCCGGGTTCGATGCTGGCAGTGGCGATCATGCTGGCGTTTAGTTACCTGGACCGCGCGCTGGTGATTCCGCTGTCCAGCTGGCTGGGCGGTGCGGGCAAGCCAGTGCTGCTTGGTAGCCTCTCGGCATTGCTGCTGGCCTATATGATCCGCTTTATGGCGGTGGCCTACGGCCCGCTGGAAAACAGCCTGGCACGCATTCGCCCCTCCTTGCCGGAAGCATCGCGCAGCCTCGGTGTCGGCGGCGTTGGGCTGTTCTTCAAGGTCTATCTGCCCCTGCTGGTGCCAGGTGCGCTGTCGGCGGCACTGCTGGTGTTTGTCGATGTGCTCAAGGAAATGCCTGCCACCCTGCTGATGCGCCCCTTTGGCTGGGACACGCTGTCGGTGCGGGTATTTGAAATGACCAGTGAAGGCGAGTGGGCGCGCGCCGCGCTGCCGGCTCTGACGCTGGTGCTGGTCGGGCTATTGCCGGTGATTCTGCTGATCCGCCGTTCGGCGCGGCGTCACGGCTAGCAAAGCCGGCCTGGCGCGACAGGCTGCCGCGTTGGGATGACCGCCCCCGGTGTTGCGGCTACAATGCGCGCCATTCGCAGCGGCCGATCATCTTGATAGCCCGTGCCAGTGCCCGATTTTGTGGGCTCAGCCGGGTTGCCGCTGCACTGCCCAGCCCGCAAGGAGACACTTATGGGACAGCGCACACCTCTCTACGACCTGCACCTAGCCCTGGGTGCCAAGATGGTCGACTTCGGCGGTTGGGACATGCCGTTGCACTATGGCTCGCAGGTCGAGGAGCACCATCAGGTGCGTCGCGACTGCGGCGTGTTCGATGTGTCGCACATGACCGTGGTGGATGTCAGCGGCAGCCAGGCCAAGGCCTATCTGCAACACTTGCTGGCGAACGACATCGAGCGCCTGCAAAGCATCGGCAAAGCGCTCTACAGCGGCATGCTCAACGAGCAGGGCGGGGTGGTGGATGACCTGATCGTCTACCTCACCGACTTCGGTTACCGCGTGGTGGTGAATGCCTCGACCCGCGACAAGGACCTGGCCTGGATGCACCTGCAGAGCGTCGACTTCGACGTGCAGCTGCAAGAACGCGCCGAGCTGGCGATGCTGGCCATTCAAGGCCCGCATGCACGCAGCAAGACTGCCGAGCTGGTCAGCCAGTCCCGCGCCAACCTGATTCAGAGCCTCAAGCCATTCGAAGGCCAGCCGGATGGCGAGTGGTTTATCGCCCGCACCGGTTACACCGGTGAAGACGGCCTGGAAATAATGCTGCCAGCCAGCGAAGTGGTGGCCTTCCTCAATGAACTGGTCGGTGCCGGTATTTCCCCGATCGGTCTTGGCGCGCGCGACACCCTGCGCCTGGAAGCCGGGATGAACCTGTACGGCCAGGACATGGACGAAAGCGTTACCCCGCTGGCCGCCAATATGGCCTGGACCATCGCCTGGGAGCCGGCCAGCCGTGGCTTCGTTGGCCGTGCCGCGCTGCAGAAGCAGAAGGCTGAAGGCGTCGGCTCCAAGCTGGTTGGTCTGGTACTGGAAGAGCGCGGCGTGTTGCGCGCGCATCAAGTGGTGCGGGTTGCAGGGGTGGGCGAAGGCGAGATCACCAGCGGCAGCTTCTCGCCGACCCTGGGTAAATCCATCGCCCTGGCCCGCGTACCGGCGGCTACCAGCGAACGCGCCGAGGTAGAGATTCGCGGCAAGTGGTACCCGGTGCGGGTGGTCAAGCCGACGTTTGTGCGTAAC
>JBIHZW010000308.1:0-4340 GCA_044240245.1 Pseudomonas sp.
GCTGAACCGAATGCTTGTCACCCTCTGACTCAATTTAAGAGTCCCTAGCCCGTACACACTGCGGGCTTTTTTTTGCCTGCGATTTGTTGGGTTGCAAGAGCTGGTGTAGGAGCGGGCCATGCCCGCTATATCGGTTCGCGGGCATGGCCCGCTCCTACAGGTCGTGACGTGGATAAGCCTTGGCAGGTTGTCGCTGTCAGCGGCTAAGCAGTGAGGCCGCGCCAGCACCGCCAAACAAGGCAGCGCTGATGCGGTTGAACCACACTTGGCCCTTGCCCGAACGCAGGTAGCGCGCGGCGCCCTGGGCGCTGAGGCCGTAGAACAGTTTGCAGGCCAGGTCCAGCACCGCCCAGGTGGCAATCATCACCAGCAACTGGCCAAGCATGGGCCGCTCGGCGCTGATGAACTGCGGCAGAAAGGCGGCAAAGAACAGGATGTCCTTAGGATTACTGGCGCCCAGGCCGAAGGCCTTCCAGAACATGGCGCGAAAGCTCGGATTGACCGGCTGCTCTTCGGCCGTCACCGGCTTGGCGGCTTGGCGTGATTCCTGCCAGCTTTGCCAGGCGAGGTAGAACAGGTACAGCGCGCCGACAATCTTCAGCAGGCTGAACAGCTGCTCCGAGGCCAGTAGCAGCGCGCCAAGGCCGAGGGCCGAAGCGCTCAACAGGCAGATCGAGGCTGACACACCGCCGATAAAGGCCGGGGCCGAGCGGCGCAGGCCATAGTTCAGGCTGTTGCTGACCATCAACAGTGACAGCGGCCCGGGGATCAGAATCACCACCAGTGCAGCACTTGCGAACAACAGCCAGGTTTCCAGGCTCATTAGCGATTCTCCAGATGCGCAAAAGCCCCGACGCGCGCGCCGGGGCTTGGTTACCAGCCGGCCAACCTTACAGGAAGGCGAACTTGGCGATAAAGATGATGCACAGAACGTACAAGCTTACCGATACCTTGTCGCGCTGACCGGTCAGCAGTTTCAGCGTCGCGTAGGTCAGGAAGCCCAGGGCAATACCGTTGGCGATGGAGAAGGTCAGCGGCATCATGACCACGGTGACGATCGCCGGGATGGTGTCGGTGTGATCTTTCCAGTCGATATGCGCCATGCCGCTCATCATCAGCATCGCTACATAAATCAGCGCACCAGCGGTGGCGTAGGCCGGGATCATCCCAGCCAGCGGGGCAAAGAACATCGCGCAGAGAAACAGTACGCCCACAGCAACAGCCGTCAGACCAGTACGGCCACCGGCAGCAACGCCCGCAGCACTTTCCACATAGCTGGTAACCGGCGGGCAACCGACAAAGGCACCGACCACGCTGGAGGTACTGTCGGCCTTGAGGGCCTTGGACAGGTTCTGGATCTTGCCGTCTTCATCCACCAGGTTGGCGCGATGGGCGACGCCCATCAGGGTGCCGGCGGTGTCGAACATGTTGACGAAGAGGAAGGCCAGAATCACGCTGATCATGGCAATGTTGAAGGCCCCGGCGATATCCAGTGCCATCAAGGTCGGTGCCAGGCTTGGCGGCATGGAAACCAGACCGTTGTATTCAACCAGGCCCATCGCCCAGCCGATAGCGGTCACACCAAGCATGCTGAACAGGATGGCGCCAAACACGTTGCGATGGCTAAGCACGGCAATCAGCAGAAAGCACACAGCAGCCAGGATTGCATTCGGCTCACCGAACGAGCCCATAGTCAGCAGAGTGGCTGGGCTGTCGACGACGATGCCAGCCGTTTTCAGGCCGATCAGCCCGAGGAACAAACCCACCCCCGCACCCATGGCAAAGCGCAGGCTCATGGGGATGCTGTTAAGCAGCCACTCGCGTATGCGTGACAGGCTCATGATCATAAACAGCACGCCGGAGATAAACACCGCGCCGAGGGCGATCTGCCAGCTGTAGCCCATTTCACCGACAACGGTGTAGGTGAAGAAGGCATTCAGACCCATGCCAGGTGCCAGGCCGACTGGCCAGTTGGCGTACAGACCCATCAGGAAACAGCCGATGGCCGCGCCGATACAGGTGGCGACAAACGCGGCGCCATGATCGACGCCAGCCGTGGCCATGATGTTGGGGTTAACGAAGATGATGTAAGCCATGGTGACGAAAGTCGTCAGGCCCGCCAGCAGCTCGGTTTTGATTGTGGTGCGGTGTTCGGTCAGCTTGAAGAAGCGGTCAAGCAGACCGGGTTTGATCAGGTCTTGCATCTGCGTCGCCTGTTGTTCTTGTTTAGCGCTTTCCACAGGGGTACTCCTCATCTCTTGTTGTGTGCCACCCAGAGCCTGTGCTGCGCACTGCTCGACTCTTGAGGTAGGTGGTGTTTTTGCCTTGCTGGCGTGCTTAGCTGACCTATCGGTCAAGAAATAACACTGGGGCCGATTATGATGTTGTATACAAAAAAAGCAAATAATGTTTCTGGTTAAAATCCGCTATGTACTCGGCTTTTTTACCTATGCAATACCAGTCCTTTTCCTGATGTGTACCGGAGCATCCAGTTACCCGGCCCGGCGAGGCGCTGACACCCCGATGATCAGCGGGTCTTCGGTAATAATTGCGGGCATTTTGGCGTTGCTGTCGTGACTCTCCTGGACGGCTGCTAAGCAGATTCGCGAACAAGAAAAATGCTGCATATAAGAAATGAATCTTCCGCCTGCGGGTTCTTCGGCAGAGAAGTGCGAACAGAAAGCGTGTGCAAATGCACCTTTGCACGATGGTTATGCTTTGGTAGCGGTGTACGTGCTGGTCACATTGTGTACAATGCAAGGGCTTTTTATTTGTGACTTTTCACTGATTTGCTGCTTGCCAGAGGGTGGGTAGCACACAGTAGAGTTGCATCAGCAACCGCCGAACCTTGATCACGCGAGCCACAATGAACGAACAATTGCAGCCCCTTAAGAAGCAGACGCGCGAAGGCAAGAGCACTCGCAGCGGGACTCAGGACGATGTCGTTTACGCCCATATCTTCGATGCCATTCTTGAGCAGCGTCTGGCTCCTGGCACCAAGCTCAGTGAAGAGGCGCTCGGTGAAATCTTCGGCGTTAGCCGCACCATCATCCGTCGCGCCTTGTCGCGCCTGGCCCACGAAGGCGTGGTGCTGTTGCGGCCTAACCGTGGCGCGGTAGTGGCCAGCCCGGGGGCGGAAGAAGCGCGACAGATCTTCTACGTACGCCGCATGATCGAGCGGGCGATTACCGAACTGGCCTGCAAGAACGCCAAGCCGGAACAGATAGCCGCGCTGCGCCAGATGGTGATTGATGAGCGCGACTGTTTCGCCCGTGGTGACCGTGGCATGGGCATTCGCCTGTCGGGTGAATTCCACCTGAAGCTCGCGGAAGCTGCCGGCAACCTGACTTTGCTGGGCTTTCTGCGCAGCCTGATTTCACAGACCTCGCTGATCATCGCCCTCTACGAAAGCAACAGCCGCACCCATTGCTCGGATGCCGAGCATGACCAGGTGATCGACGCCATCGAGGCCGGCAATGTTGAAGTGGCGGTGGACCTGATGATGCGCCATATGGACAGTGTCGACGCCAAGCTCAATCTGGATGGCGAAACCGCCTCCGATGACCTGCACGCGGTGTTCTCGCACCTGCTGCCAAGCGGCAAGAAGAAAGCCGCAAGCCGCTAATTGGGGCAACCGGCCTAAACGAAAAAGCCCGCTCAATGAGCGGGCTTTTTCTTGGTCGTGATTTAACCTGCCTGGCTTAGTCTTGGTGATCTTAGTCGCGGCGATGCACGGACTGGCCAGCAGCGAAGGTTTCCTTCACTGCGCGGTCGTCACCGAGCATGGTCAGGGCAAAGAGTCTTTCGTCGAGGGTCTTAGCCTGCTGCATGCGGTAGCTGATCAGCGGCGTGGCGTTGTAATCGAGCACCACGAAGTCGGCGTCTTTGCCGCTTTCGAAGTTGCCGAGCTTGTCGTCCAGGTACAGCGCGTTGGCACCGCCGAGGGTGGCCAGGTACAGCGACTTGAACGGGTCGAGCTTCTTGCCCTGCAGCTGCATGACCTTGTACGCCTCGTTCAGCGATTGCAGTTGGCTAAAGCTGGTACCGGCACCCACGTCGGTGCCCAGGCCGACGCGCACGCCGTACTCTTCCAGCTTGTTCAGGTCGAACAGACCGCTGCCGAGGAACAGGTTGGAAGTCGGGCAGAAGGCCACGGCCGAACCGGTTTCGGCCAGACGTTTGCATTCGTCGTCGCACAGGTGCACGCCGTGGGCGAATACCGAGCGGGCGCCGATCAGCTTGTAGTGGTCGTACACATCCAGGTAGCCCTTGCGCTCGGGAAACAGCGCCTTGACCCACTCGATTTCCTTGCGGTTCTCGGACAGGTGGGTGTGCATATA
>JBIHZW010000075.1:0-14532 GCA_044240245.1 Pseudomonas sp.
GGTGCTGGCGAGAATATGGAAGCCGGCTGGCATGGCGGTGACTTTGTCGCCGTGACTCATCCACACGTCGAGGCCGAACACGCCGTCGTCATCAACGTGGTCTTCGATGCCGTTGAGCAGGCGAGCTTTGCCGACGATATCGACGCGGGCATAACCGAACTCACGCAACTCGGAACCTTCAACCTTGCCGCCCAGTTGCTCGGCCATGGTCTGCATGCCGTAGCAGATACCGAAAACCGGTACGCCGAGGTCGAACACAGCTTTCGGTGCACGCGGGCTACCGGCTTCATGCACCGACTCCGGGCCACCGGCGAGGATGATGCCGCGCGGGGCGAAGGCACGGATGTCATCGTCGCTCATATCGAACGGGTGCAGCTCGCAATACACGCCGATCTCGCGCACGCGGCGGGCAATCAGCTGGGTGTACTGGGAACCGAAATCCAGAATCAGGATGCGGTGAGCGTGGATGTCTTGATGAGCCATGGCCGTCTCTCGTAGCGGAATTCACAAATGACTCGGGGCTGCCCTGTAAAACAACAGCGACAGCCCCGGGCTTTATATCAACTGATCAACAATCAACCCACGCGGTAGTTCGGGGCTTCTTTAGTGATCTGTACATCGTGTACATGCGACTCGGCCATGCCAGCACCGGTGATGCGCACAAACTCAGGCTTGCTGCGCATCTCTTCGACCGTCGCACAACCGGTGTAGCCCATGGAGGCACGCAGGCCGCCCATCAGCTGGTGAACGATGGCTGCCATCGCGCCCTTGTACGGCACACGGCCTTCGATGCCTTCCGGCACCAGCTTCTCGGCACCAGCCGAGGAGTCCTGAAAGTAACGATCGGAGGAGCCCTGCGCCTGCGCCATGGCACCCAGCGAACCCATACCGCGATAGGCCTTGTAGGAACGGCCCTGGAACAGCTCGACTTCGCCTGGTGCTTCTTCAGTACCGGCGAGCATCGAACCGATCATCACGCAGGACGCGCCGGCAACGATGGCCTTGGACAGGTCACCGGAGAAACGGATACCGCCATCGGCGATCAACGGCACACCGGTGCCAGCCAGTGCGGCGGCAACGTTGGCCACGGCGGAGATTTGCGGCACGCCAACACCGGCAACGATGCGCGTGGTGCAGATCGAGCCTGGGCCGATACCGACCTTGACCGCATCGGCGCCGGCTTCGGCCAGGGCCTTGGCGGCTTCGCCGGTGGCGATGTTGCCACCGATCACCTGCACGTCCGGGAAGTTCTGCTTGACCCAACGCACGCGGTCGATCACGCCTTTGGAGTGACCGTGTGCGGTGTCGACGATGATCACGTCAACACCGGCGTTAGCCAGCGCGGCGACGCGGTCGGCGGTGTCGGCACCGGTGCCGACAGCTGCGCCGACACGTAGACGACCTTGGTCGTCTTTGCTGGCCAGCGGATAGGCCTTGGCTTTTTCGATGTCCTTGACGGTCATCATGCCCTTCAAATGGAAGGCATCATCGACGATCAGGACTTTTTCGATGCGGTGCTTGTGCAGCAACTCGCGCACCAGGTCTTTGTCGGCACCTTCCGGGACGGTGACCAGACGCTCTTTGGGCGTCATCACTTCACGCACGGTGGCGTCCAGGCGGTTCTCGAAACGCACGTCACGGGAGGTGACGATGCCGACCAGGTCGCCATCGCTCAGCACCGGTACACCGGAGATGTTGTGCATGCGGGTCAGTTCGAACAGATCACGCACGGTGGCGTCGGCTTCGATGGTGATCGGGTCCTTGACCACGCCCGCCTCGTAGCGTTTGACCTTGCGCACTTCGGCAGCTTGCTGCTCGACAGTCATGTTCTTGTGGATGATGCCAATGCCGCCTTCCTGAGCCATGGCAATCGCCAGACGGGCTTCAGTCACGGTATCCATGGCAGCAGAGAGCAACGGAATATTCAGTTCAATGCCACGGGTCAGGCGCGTTTTGAGGCTGACATCCTTCGGCAGAACTTCGGAATAACCTGGAATAAGTAGAACGTCGTCGAAGGTAAGAGCTTCTTGACTGATACGCAGCATGGCGGGGGCTCCCGGACGGGAAAATTGGAAGCGCGCCATTATACTCAGACGCCCCCCTGCACTCAACGCAAACAACAACATAACTGCGCGAAGCCTACACGGCGCTATCCAGAAGCAGGACGCGAACAATACAATAATGATTCTCAAAAACAGCCGCGACTGAGTAGCACATGCCCTTCACCCACATTTCCTCCACCCAGCCCGCCTGGCGCTTCACCCTGCTAGCCCTAACCTTGATACCTGCCGCCAGCAGCCTCGCGGCCGAAACCGCCACCACGCTTGAGCTGCCCAGCCAGACCGTCACTGCACCCCGTGAAGACGACAGCAGCTACAGCGCCAGCACGGCCAGCACCGCCAGTAAAAGCACGGTGCCGATTATGCAAGAAGCTCAGGCGGTCCAGGTGGTCACCGAGCAGGTGATTGAGGACTACCAAGTGCAATCGCTGGACGACGCGATGAAGTTCGTCAGCGGCATGACCCAGAGCAACACCCTGGCCGGCACCCAGGACGGCTTCGTCAAACGGGGTTTCGGCAGCAACGCCGACGGCTCGATCCTGCGTGACGGCATCCGCTCCAGCCTATCGCGCAACTTCAGCGCCACCACCGAGCGCGTGGAAGTGCTCAAAGGCCCGGCCTCTCTGCTCTATGGCGCACTGGAGCCGGGCGGGCTGATCAATGTGATCAGCAAGCAGCCCGAATACCAGCGGCGCACGCAGATCAGCGGTGAAACCAGCAGCGAGGGCGGCGGCAACCTCATGCTCGACACCACCGGCCCGCTGGGCGACAGCGGCTTCGCCTACCGCCTGATTGCCGAACGGCAGCACGAGGACTACTGGCGCAATTTCGGCGCGGACAACTACACACTGGTGGCCCCGTCCCTGAGCTGGAGCGGCGAGGATCTGCGCATCAGCCTGGCTTACGAGCACAAGGAATACTCGACCCCGGTGGATCGCGGCACGGTGATCATCAACGGCAAACCGGCGAACACTGAGTACAACGCGCGCTTTAACGAGCGCTGGGCCAAAGCCCAAGGCACCGATGAGCTGTTTACCGCCAAAGCCGAGTACCAGCTCAACCCGGACTGGCTAAGCCGCCTGACCTACGGCTGGAACAACGAGCGCTACGACTATGCCGAAGCGCGGCCCAACGCGCTTAACGCCACCACCGGCGCACTCAGCCGCCGCGCCGACGGCAGCGAACACGACAACCAGACCCAGTACCTGGCCTGGGACTGGATCGGCAACGCCAGCGTGTTCGGCCAACAGCATGACCTGCTGCTGGGCATGGACACCGAGCGGGTCGACAACTTCCGCGGTGATACCTACCGCGGCCCGGCGGTTAGCGGCTTCAATATCTACCGGCCGGTCTACGGCAGCCTTGCCGAGCCGTCGCTGATCAGTGCTGCACAAAGCGACAGAAGCGACGAGCTGCATTCGCGTTCGCTATATGTGAAGGACAACTGGCACCTCAATGAGCAGTGGATACTGGTGACCGGCGGGCGTTATCAGCACTTTGAGCAACTGGTCGAACAAGGCCGTGGCAGTGCCTACGAGAAAACCACCGACCGCCAGGACAACAGCTTTCTGCCGTTTGCAGGCCTGGTCTACCAGCTCAATCAGCAGGTCTCGCTGTACGGCAACTACAGCCGCTCGTTCGTGCCCAACGCCTCCGACGCCGACACCGGCCAAGCGTTCGACCCTGAAGAGGGACGCAGCTATGAACTGGGCATCAAGCTAGACCTGGGCAACGCCCTCACGGCCAGCGCCGCACTGTTCGATATCGAGAAAGAGAACGTCGTGGTCAGCAACAATGGCACCTCGCAAGCCGCCGGCAAGGTTGGCTCGCAGGGTGTGGAAATCGATATCAGCGGACGCATCGCCGAACGCTGGGAGCTGCTCGGCACCTACGCCTACACCGATACGGAAATCCTCGATGACCCGGATAACCAGGGCAACGAACTGGTGAATGCCGCGCAGAATATCGCCAGCCTGTACCTGACCCACCACCTGGCGCTGCCCAGCGACGCTGGACAATGGCGAGTAGGCGGCGGCGCGCGCTATGTCGGCGAACGCGCAGGCGATAACGCCAACAGCTTCTGGCTGGACAGCTACACCGTGGCCGACGCGTTTATCAGCTGGGAAAGCCAACTACTGGGCGACAAGACTCGCCTGCAACTGAACGCGCGCAACCTGTTCAACCAGGAGTACTACCCCTCCAGCGGCGGCAACCTGCGCGTCTCGGTCGGTGAACCGCGTGAGCTGCGGTTGTCGGCCAGCGTCGATTTCTGACCTTTTCAGCAGGGCTCAGGGATGAGCCTACTTAAGAAAGATCGACCCGTACCAGGGAAACCGGGTAGCCCAAGCGCGCGGCAAACTCATCAAGAAAGCTCTGCTTAAAGCCAGCATCCGCCCAGTTGTTGAAGATAAAGCCAAGGTTGGAAAACCCGCAGGGCTGTAGAAACAGAAAGCCATTGATATCGTCTTCATGGCCGCACAGCGGGCACCTGAAGTTATCGGTATGCCCCGGCATCCAGTCTTCCAGGCTGTCGAACAGCCTTCCCCCTACTTCCCGCCGGCACTCAGGGCAGCCTGCCTCTTCGAGAAAGCCCGCAGTCGGGGTATAGATGCAGCGCTTGTAGATAATCTCCAGGCCATGCACCGCCTGCCCGTACGGCAACAACTCCGGCCGCTCGACCACCCGCCGCGCGCCCTCGGCAATGCCGTAGCCCATATGCTTGAAGGTGCGCCCGCAGGTGGTCAGCTGCTCGTCGATGATGTTCTGCTTGACCAGCCAGCGCACGATCAACCGCGCCCGCGCCTCATGGCCGGGAAAGCTGGAAATCTGCGGCACGATAATGGCCTGCTGCTCACTCATAACGGAACTCGGTTTGCGCTAAAGGCGCGCAGCTTAAAGGGCTTACAGCGGCGGTCAAGGCCAATCCCCTATGGCAGGCAGGGCAAAGCCTTTACTATGCGGACCATGATCAAAGATCCCTTCCAACGCCTGAACCTCGACCGCGAGGTACTCAGCGTCAGTCAACTGAACAACCGCGCACGCCTGCTGCTGGAAGATGTATTCGGCGGCATCTGGGTCGAGGGGGAAATCTCCAACCTGGCCAAGCCGGCATCCGGGCATATCTATTTCACCCTTAAAGATAGTCAGGCCCAGGTGCGTTGCGCGCTGTTCCGGCAGAACGCCGCCAAGGTGCGTCAGGCGCTGCGTGATGGCCTGGCGGTCAAGGTCCGCGGCAAGGTCTCGCTGTTTGAAGGGCGCGGCGATTACCAGCTGATTCTCGATGCGGTCGAGCCGGCCGGTGATGGTGCGCTGCGCCTGGCCTTCGAAGCGTTGAAGGAAAAGCTCAGCGCTGAAGGGCTGTTCGCGGCCGAGGCTAAAGTCGCCCTACCGGCTCACCCGAAACGCATCGGTATTATCAGCTCGCCGACCGGCGCGGTGATCCGCGACATCATCAGCGTATTCCGCCGCCGCGCGCCGCAGGTCGAACTGACCCTGATCCCCACCGCCGTACAGGGCCGCGAGGCCACCGCGCAGATTGTCCGCGCCCTTGGTGTGGCCGACGCCCGGGGCTTCGATGCGCTGATCCTCGCCCGTGGCGGCGGCTCGCTGGAAGACCTCTGGTGCTTTAACGAAGAACCGGTGGCCCGCGCCATTGCAGCCTGCGTCACGCCTATCGTCAGCGCCGTGGGCCATGAGACTGACGTGTCCATCGCCGACTTTGTTGCCGACGTGCGCGCGCCAACGCCCTCGGCCGCCGCCGAGCTGCTGGCCCCCGACAGCAGCGAACTGGTACAGCGCCTGCACAATCTCAAGCGCCGCCTGAACCTGCGCATGCAGCACCTTCTGGAGCGCGAGCGTATGCGCCTGGAAGGTTTGCAGCGGCGCTTGCGCCACCCCGGCGAGCGCCTGCGCCAGCACGCCCAGCGCGTGGATGATCTGGAGATGCGCCTGACCCGCGCCTTCGCACGCCAGCTGAATAGCCGCCGCGAACGCCTGAATCATCTGCAAACCCGCCTGCTAAGCCTGCACCCGGAACGCAACCTCAAGCTGTTGGATCAGCGCCTGCAGGCACTGGCCGAACGCCTGCAACGCAGCATGCGCGAAGGCCTCAAGGCGCGCCGTCTGCAGTTGCATAGCCAGGTGCAGACGCTACACGCGGTCAGCCCGCTGGCGACCCTCGGCCGCGGCTACAGCATCCTGCTGGATGAGCGCGGCCGTGCTATCCGCAACGCCGCCGACACCCGTCCCGGCCAGCGCCTGAAGGCGCGCCTAGGCAACGGCGAGCTGGATGTGCGGGTCGAAGACAACCATGTACAGCCGGTCACCCTCTCGCTGCTCGATTGATTCCACACAGGTCCCCCATGCGTTTATTCACCCTGCTTACCCTGTTCTGCCTTGCCCTGCCCGTCCACGCCGAAGGCTTTATCAGCAGACTGCTCAATAAGCCAGTACCCGGCGGCGTAGCCGTGGTGGACCTGGGGCCAGCCGCCGGCGCACCCAGCGTGCGCTATCAGAACAAACCGGTGCTGGTTATTAATGAGGATCAGCAACGCTGGATCGCCATCGTTGGCATCCCGCTAAGCATCAAGCCGGGCACCCAGCAGATCAGCGTCAACGGCAGCCAGACACTGAGCTTTCAGGTCGGCAGTAAGCATTACGTCGAGCAGCGCATCACCATCAAGAATCAGCAGCAGGTCAATCCGAACGCCAAGAACCTTGCGCGCATCGAGCGCGAACTGGCCGAGCAGACCCGCGCTTACCAGCAGTTCAGCCCTCGTCAGCCCAGCAACCTACTGTTCGACAGGCCGGTCAACGGCCCGCTGTCGAGCCCCTTCGGCCTACGCCGGTTCTTCAACGGTGAGGAACGCAACCCGCACTCGGGACTGGACTTCGCGGCTAATAGCGGCACACCGATCAAGGCTCCGGCTGCTGGCAAGGTGATCCTGACTGGCGACTACTTCTTCAACGGCAAAACCGTATTTGTCGACCACGGCCAGGGCCTGATCAGCATGTTCTGCCACCTCTCGGCCATCGGCGTAAAAGTCGGTGATGAAATTCCCCGTGGCGGTGTACTCGGCAAAGTCGGCGCCACCGGCCGCGCTACCGGCCCGCACCTGCACTGGAACGTCAGCCTGAACGACGCACGGGTTGATCCGGCGATCTTTATCGGTGCCTTCAAACCCTGACCGTTCGTCGACCTGATTCCGCGAGCATCTCAAGCCTTTCCAGCGCATGCCGATTACGTCTGTGACACCGGCTTTTCCGCCCGGTAGAGCGGGTACACACGTAGATGCTGACGGTTAACACCAACATCTCGTCGTCGTTCACGCGTCGCCAATTGGAGAGCAACAGCACGGCCCTCGGTACTTCGCTGCAGCGCCTGTCCACCGGACAACGCATCAACAGCGCCAAGGACGATGCCGCCGGGCTGCAAATCTCCAACCGTCTGACCTCGCAAGTGCGAGGGCTGAACGTGGCCACGCGCAATGCCAACGACGGCATATCGCTGCTGCAGGTAGCGGAAGGCGCGTTGCAAAGCGTCACCGACGCCCTGCAGCGCATTCGCTCGCTCGGCCTGCAGGCCATGAACGGCTCCAACGGCGCCAGTGAACGTACCGCCTTGGATCAAGAAGCTCAGCAGCTGTTGCAAGAGATCAACCGCGTTAACGAAACCACGACCTTTGCTGGGCGTAAGGTATTTGACCAAGGCACCTTCTCGGTTCTCGGCGATCTCGATCAGAGGGCCGTACTCAATGCCCTGAAAGGTTTCTGGATCAGCGAGGGTGAACAGCGGGTGGCCGATGCGTTCGGCCTGAGCGCGGATGGTGCTGAACTGGAAATAACCTTTACCAACGACTCATCCAGCCAAGCACTGGCTTCTGTTTCAGGCAGCGCGGGCGCTGGCGGGAAGATCTTTAATCAAGTTCTCAACGTCAACCTGGCCTATTTCGATGCCTCAACCCTGCCCAACGGCGGCAGTACACCGCAATACACCGACCGGGTAATTGCCCATGAAATGGCGCACGCGGTCATGGGCCGCACCATGAACTTTGCCGGACTGCCCAGCTGGTTTATTGAGGGCAGCGCAGAGGCCGTGCAGGGAGCTGATGAGCGCCTGGCTGGGGACACCGCTGGCGGCACCAATACGGCGGCCATTCTGGCTGCATTTAACGCCGATGATGTAAGCGGCTCAGCAGGTTATTCCGGCGGCTATGCCGCAATTCGTTACATGCATGAGGAAATCAAGGCGGCGGGCGGCAAGGGCATCAAAGACATCATGGGTTACCTACAACAGAACAGCGGCTCGACCCTGGACCAAGCTTTGACCAACGCCAGCAAAGGCGCTTTCAGCAGCCTGGCTGACTTCAATACCCAGTTCAATGCCGATGCCGCGACCTACGTTGCAGGACTAGACCTGAACAACGCTGACACCGGTGCAATTGGTGGTTTCGATGCCGATGGCGGCAATGTACTGACTGCCGAGAATGTTCTGCTCAACCAAGGCACGGGCCTCCCGGGCTCACAAGGCTTCAAATTGGTTGAACCCGAATTATTTAACGTCAACGGCGTTGGCGGTAACACCATCACGCAATTCCAGGTTGGGGCCGAGGCTTACGAAACCATACAAGTCGGCTTCAGTGCATTCAGCGCCGATGCGATGGCCCTAAGTCGCCTAGACCTCAATAAGACACCTGGCCTGGCCGTCATGGACATCGATGACGCCCTGGCCTATATCGACCGCCAGCGCGGCTATATGGGCGCCCTGCAGAATCGTCTGGAAAGCACCATCAACAACCTGCAAAGCATTGCCGAGAACGCCGCCGCCAGCCGCTCACGTATCCTCGACACCGATTTCGCGGCAGAAACCTCCAATCTGGTTTCTCGGCAGATCATTCAGCAAGCCGCGCAAAGCGTACTTGCCCAAGCCAATCAACGGCCTCAGGCCGTGCTAAGCCTGCTCGGTTAAACGCACGCAATCTCAACTACATATTCGGCCCATCACCGCAAATAAAACCCAAAACAATCCAAAACAAGCAATCCGAAAGCGTTTTTTTATCAATGCTTGCACGCTTTACCCTCGCTGGTTAGGGTTGACGCCATGCACACTAATCACACTCTTATTCTGCTGCGCCAACACGCCAACCTCTGCTTGGTCAGCCAGCGACTGCGTGGCTAATTCTTACGCCCACGCCCTGCCTTAATTTTTCAAATTCCGCCCGGCTCGCCGATTGCCGCCGCGCTAAAAGGATTGCCCCATGAGCATGCTTAAAGACCCGTCCAGCAAGTACCGCCCCTTTACCCAAATCCAGATTCCAGACCGCACCTGGCCGGACAAGATCATCGACAAGGCACCCATCTGGCTGTCCACCGACCTGCGCGATGGCAACCAGTCGCTGATCGAGCCGATGGATGCCGAGAAGAAGATGCGCTTCTTCAAGTGCCTGCTGGCCGTGGGCCTTAAGGAAATCGAAGTCGGCTTCCCGTCCGCCTCACAGACCGATTTCGACTTCGTCCGCGAGCTGATCGAAGGCGGCCATATCCCGGACGACGTGACCATTCAGGTGCTGACTCAGGCCCGTGACGACCTTATCGAACGCACTTTCGAATCGCTCAAGGGCGCGAAGAAGGCCATTGTTCATTACTACAACGCCTGCGCGCCGAGCTTTCGCAAGATCGTCTTCAACCAGGACAAGGCCGGCGTCAAAGCCATTGCCGTGGCCGCCGGCCAGACCATCAAACGCCTGGCCGACGCCGCTCCCGAGACACGCTGGGGCTTCGAGTATTCGCCGGAAGTATTCAGCTCTACCGAAATCGACTTCGCCGTTGAGGTGTGCAACGCGGTGATCGAGGTGTTCCAGCCAACCCAGGCGAACAAGCTGATCCTCAACCTGCCGGCGACCATCGAGTGCGCCACGCCGAACAATTATGCCGACCAGATCGAGTGGTTCGGCCGGCATATCGACAAGCGCGACAGCGTGCTGCTCAGCGTGCACACCCACAACGACCGTGGCACCGGTGTGGCCGCCTCGGAATTGGCCGTGATGGCCGGAGCCGATCGCGTCGAAGGCTGCCTGTTCGGCAATGGCGAGCGCACCGGCAACGTCTGCCTGGTGACCCTGGCGCTGAACCTCTACACCCAAGGTGTTGACCCGGAGCTGGACTTCTCCGATATCGACACCGTGCGCAAGGTGGTCGAAGACTGCAACCAGATCCCGGTGCACCCGCGCCATCCGTATGTCGGCGACCTGGTGCATACCGCGTTCTCCGGCTCGCACCAGGATGCGATTCGCAAGGGCTTTGCCCAGCAGAAAGCCGACGCCGTGTGGGAAGTGCCGTACCTGCCGATCGACCCGGCCGATATTGGCCGCGATTACGAGGCGGTAATCCGTGTCAACAGCCAGTCCGGCAAGGGCGGCATCACCTTCCTGCTCGAACAGGAATACGGCATCAACCTGCCGCGGCGCATGCAGATCGAGTTCAGCCAGGTGGTGCAGAAGGAAACCGACCGCCTCGGCCTGGAGATGAGCGCCGCACAGATCTACCAGCTGCTGGAGCGCGAGTACCTGCAAGCCACTGCGCCCTATGCGCTGAAAGGCCATCGCCTGCAAGAAGAAAACGGCACCAGCGCGGTTGATGTCGAGGTTATCAGTGCCGGCGAAACCCAACACTGGCGCGGTATCGGCAAAGGCCCGCTGGAAGCCCTGGTCGCCGGCCTGCCGGTGGCCGTGGAGATCATGGACTACAGCGAACACGCCATCGGCGCTGGCACCAACGCCAAGGCAGCGGCCTATATCGAGCTGCGGGTTAACGGCGGCCGTGCGTTGCATGGTGTCGGCATCGATGAAAACCTGACTACCGCCAGCTTCCGCGCGCTGTTTAGTGCGCTGAATCGGGCGATTGGTCAGGCAGCCGAACAAGCCGCCTGATCGCTGTACAAGCCGTCAGGTGGCTGACGGCTTACTCGCCAGATAGCGCGCGGTGGCCTGCAAGGCCTGGCCGATATCCGGCCAGTGCAGTTGATGGCGCTGTGCCAGGGCCTGGGTTGCGGCGGTGTTGAAACGGGTGGTCTGGATAAAATCCAGCGATTCAGCATCGGTACGCAGCAAACGCGGCACCCCCGGAATCTTCAGCAACGCCCGCAGCAAAGGAATCGGCACATGCCGACTCGGCGCTCGCACATTCAGCGTGTTGGCCAATTGCTGCAGCATGCCCTGCAGGTTTGGCGTCGCGGTATCCAGGGCGAGAATCTCCTGCCCGGCCTGCTGCTCATCAAAGGCCGCAGCCACGATCAGCTCAGCGAGAAAGTCCACACTGACCAGCGGCAGCCAATGCGCTGCCGAACCCGGAATTGCCCCGAGCAAACCGCCCGCCAGATTGCCGATCAGCCCAGCCAACGGCTGAGCCGGCAAAATATGCCCACTGCGGCTATGACCGCATACGGTGGCCGGATGCACCACCGTTAGTGGCGCCTGCAGCTCAGCCATACGTGCGTGCACGCGAAAATGCGCCTCCAGCTTACTGCCCTCATAGGCGCCAGTACGTTGATAAACCTTGTCCCAGTCAGTGCGCTCGGGCCGCTGCAGATCAATACCGATACGCTGCAGATGCCCATGATTGGCCAACATAAAGCCGCCCACCATCAGCAGGCGACTGCCCTGCTGCGCCGCCAGCTCAGCCACCGCCAGCGCGCCCTCAACATTGACCTGACGCGCCTGTTCGGCAGCCAGCCCCCAGGCAAACTGCGCGCCCAGGTGGAACACCACGGCAGCTTGACGCACCTGCTCACGTGCAGCGGCATCCAGGCCCAGATCAGCGAGTCCCAGGTCACCCGCCACCGCCGTCAGCAACTCACCGCGGCCGCCCAATTGCTCAACTTGTGCGCGTAAGGCCGGCAAGGCTTGCGGTTGGCGCATCAGCAGCGTCGCCGAGTGGCCCTGACGAGTCAGTAGCGCCAGAAGATGTTGGCCGATAAAGCCGCTACCGCCGGTTACCAAACAGTGTTTGTTCATGATCAATCCACCCGAACCATTAGTGACCCGAGCAGGCTAAACTGTTGAGCACACTCTACAGTCAAGCGAGATTTTCATGCGCATAGGCGAACTGGAAAAACGCAGCGGCGCCAGCCGTCACACCCTGCGTTATTACGAAAGCCTGGGGCTGATCAGCGCCCTGCGGCGCGACAACAATTACCGCGAATACAGCCAGCAAACGCTCAACGACCTGGGGTTTATCCAGCAGGCGCAGGGCATGGGCTTTTCCCTCGGCGAGATTGGCGAAATCCTCAAAGCCCGGCGCGAGCAACAGCTCGACTGCGCCCAAGGCGCCGCGCTGGTCAGCCGCAAGCTGGTTGAGGTGGAGCAGAAACTTGCCGACCTGCAGCAGCTGCACGACTTTCTGCGCAGAGAGAAACTGCGCCTGGAAGCCAGCGCCGCCGAACAGGCAGCCATACAAACAGCCATGGCCACGCGCTAAATCAGCCCAGCTATCAGACCAAGCGCACGGCGACCGTACGGGTGACAACTACACTGCAATCAATAGATCGCAGGAGTACCTGACCATGCGTTCACTGACACACTGGATGTGCACCCTCACCCTGCCGCTGCTGCTCGCCTGCAGCGCAAATAGCCTGGCGGCCACCGTAGTCATGGCCTTCGGTGAAAAAATTCCGCCCTTCTGCTTTCCGGAGAGTGACAGCGGTATCGAGCTGGAAGTGATTGGCGAAGCCCTGGCCTTTCGCGGCCATAGCCTTGAACCGCGCTATTTCCCCCTGGCCCGCGTGCCACTGGCGTTTCGCAAGGGTGAAGTGGATGCGGCCATGACCGACCTGGGTCAGGACCTTGCCGCAGTGGGTGGCCACTATGGCAACCCGGCGGTGATCTATTACAACGTGTTTGTCAGCCTGCAAGGCCGGCGCTTCGACATCCAGAAGCCCGAGGACATCAAAGGTCTTAGCATCGTGGCCTTCCAAGGCGCTGCCCAGCGCTATCCCGAATGGTTGGCCGCCAGCCAGAAAGATGGTTTGTACTTCGAGCAGAACAATCAGGAGCTACAGGTACTTGGTCTGAACAAGGGCCGTTACGATCTGGTACTGAGTGATCGCAGCATCTATCGCTACTTCGAACTGCTGCTCGAACGCACCACCCTGTTCAAGGCCAAAACCATCGCCATGCACCAGTTTGTCGAGGAAGACCCGCAGAACTACCGACCGGTCTTTCGCGACCCGCAGATCCGCGACGACTTCAATGCTGGCCTCGCCCAACTCAAGGCCAGTGGGCGCTACCAGGCGATCTATGACCACTACCTCAAGCAGTGAAGTCGCCCATCAGTCGGCCAGGGTAAAAGCATCCGCATCGCGATAAGCCGGGAAACGCTCACGGTAAGCGGCCAACTCCGAAGCCTTGAGGGTTATCCGAAATACGCCATCCGCCGCCCCAGGCTCCAGCAGCGCCTCGCCCTGGAAATCCAACACCTGACTGTCGCCGCTGTAAGCATGCCCCTTGCCGTCCTCGCCAATGCGGTTGACCGCGGCCACATAACAGAGGTTCTCGATAGCGCGTGCCGGCAACAGGCGGTTCCAGTGACTGCGCCGTGCGGCTGGCCAGTTGGCGGTGTAAAGCAACAGGTCGGTGGTCTGTGGGTCGCGACTCCATACCGGGAAACGCAGGTCGTAGCAGATCAGCGGCCGCACCTGCCAGCCCTTCACCTCCAGCAACACCTGCTGTTCACCCGCACTGTAGTGCTTGTGCTCGCCCGCCATGCGGAACAGATGGCGCTTGTCGTAGTGCGCTACAGAGCCATCCGGGCGCGCCCAGAGCAGGCGATTACGGTACGAGCCATCAACAGCCTGGATAATCAGACTGCCGGTTATCACTGCCTGTAGCGCCTGTGCCTGCTCACGCAGCCATAGGCTGGTTGGGCCATCCTCGGGTTCGGCCAGGGCGGCGGAGTCCATGGAAAAGCCGGTGCTGAACATCTCCGGCAGTACGATCAGATCCGCACCGCGCGCCTGCTCCAGCAGGGATTCGAAGTGCGCGCGATTGGCGGCTGGGTCTTGCCAGGCCAGGGTGGTCTGGATCAGCGCCAGCTCAAGATCGGGCAACAGGCTTAGATCGCGCATAGTTTGTCCGCCGCCTGGCGCAGGGTTTCTTCCCGCTTGGCAAAGCAGAAGCGCACCAAACGCAAGTCCTTGGGTGGTGTCTGGTAGAACACCGATACCGGAATCGCCGCGACACCATGCTCACGGGTCAGCCATTCGGCCATGGCCACATCATCCAGATCATTGCGAATGGCCGAGTAATCGACCAACTGGAAATAGGTGCCCGCAGCACGGGTGAAGCTAAAGCGCGAGCCGGCCAGCAGGTCGCAGAACAGATCGCGCTTGGCCTGGTAGAACGCCGGCAACTCTTCGACGTGCTCGGGATGCTCAGCCATATAGTCGGCCAGCGCCCATTGCAGAGGCGTTACGCCGCAG
>JBIHZW010000309.1:0-4305 GCA_044240245.1 Pseudomonas sp.
GTTGGTCGACGGCGTGCTGATGGCCAATGGCACCCTGCACACACCCAACCAGCCGGCGCTGCCTGGCGAGTTTACGGGCGAGCTGATGCACTCCAGCGGCTACCGCTCGGCTGCGGTGTTCGACGGCAAGCGCGTGCTGGTGATCGGCTGCGGCAACTCGGCCTGCGATATCGCCGTGGACGCTGTGCACCGCGCTGCTTCTGTAGACCTGTCGGTGCGCCGCGGCTATTACTTCCTGCCTAAATTCACCCTGGGCCGGCCGACCGATACCCTCGGCGGCGCAATCAAACTGCCGCGCCCGCTCAAGCAATTTCTCGACGGCCTGCTGGTGCGCGCGCTGGTCGGCAAGCCATCGCAATACGGCCTGCCAGACCCGGTTTACAAGCTCTACGAGTCACACCCGGTGATGAACTCCCTGGTGCTGCATTACCTCGGCCATGGCGATATCCAGGCGCGCCGCGATGTGGCCAAGGTCGACGGCCTGCAAGTGACCTTCAGCGACGGCGAGCAGGCCGAGTACGACCTGATTCTGCAAGGCACCGGCTACAAGCTCGACTACCCCTTTATCGACCGCGCACACCTCAACTGGCCCAGTAGCGCAGGAGCGCCGCAGCTGTACCTGAATGTGTTCCACCCCGAGTACGACGACCTGTTTATGCTGGGCATGGTCGAAGCCTCGGGCCTTGGCTGGCAGGGCAGGGACGAGCAGGCCGAACTGGTGGCGCTGTATATCAAAGGCCTACAAGCTGGCAGCCAGGCGGCCAAGGACTTCCAGAAGCTCAAACGCGAACGAGCGAGCATGCGCATGGACGGTGGCTACCAATACCTGCAACTGGAGCGCATGGCCTACTACGTGCACAAGGACAGCTATCGTCAGAGCATCGCGCAGCACAGCAACAGCCTGCGCGCCGGCCTGGCTGCGCTGCCCGATACCGCCAGCCGCACTGTTGAAGGAAGCCTGTGATGGAGCCGGTGAATATCCAGTTCGACCCCAGCAGCCTGGTGCTGATCAACGTCATCGTCGCGGTGATGATGTTTGGCGTCTCGCTGGAGCTGCGCCTGGATGACTTCAAACGTATCGTCCGCGAGCCCAAGGCGCCGCTGATTGGCCTGTTCGCGCAGTTTGTCCTGTTGCCGGCGCTGACCTGCCTGGCCTGCTGGGCGCTGCGCATCGAGCCGATGCTGGCCCTGGGCATGATGCTAGTGGCGGCCTGCCCCGGCGGCAGCTTCTCCAACATCATGACCTGGATGGCCCGCGGCAACGTCGCGGTATCGGTGAGCATGACTGCGGTATCCAGCCTCGCCGCCAGCGTGCTGACGCCGCTGAACTTCGGCTTTTACGCCTGGCTGAATCCGCTGACCCGCCCGCTGCTGACTGAAATCGCCATGGACCCAATCAGCCTGCTGCTTCTTGTGCTACTGGTGCTCGCCCTGCCGTTGATCGCTGGCATGTGGATCGGCCGGCGTTTTCCCAGCCTGTCACTCAAGGTGGAAAAGCCGCTACGCATCTTTGCCCTGTTGGTGATGCTGGCCTTCGTCACCCTGGCCTTTAGCCGCAACTTTGACCAGTTCATCGCCCACTTCCATCTGTTTTTCTGGCTGGTGGTGGCGCACAACGCCCTGGCTTTGGCGGTGGGTTACGGCTGCGCAAGGCTGTCCGGCCTGCCGGTAGCGGATCGCCGGGCGATCACCCTGGAGGTGGGCATCCAGAACTCGGCGCTGGGCCTGGTGATCATTTTCACCTTCTTCCCCCAGGCCAGCGGCATGCTGCTGATCGCCGCGTTCTGGGGCTGCTGGCATTTGGTCAGCGGCCTGACACTGGCCTTTATCTGGTCACGCCGCGCGCCCATCGCCGCCTCATCCGCCCCTGCGGCACTGGCTAACGCGGGAGAAAAATAATGCACAGCGTATTGATCACCGGGGCCGCCAGCGGCCTCGGCTGGGAACTTGCGCGCGCCTATCACGCCGCGGGTTACCACCTGCTGCTCACCGATATCAATGCAGGCGGGCTGGCCGCGCGGGTGAATGAGCTGGGCGCTGAGCGGGTAATCGGGCTGGCCGGCGATATCACTGACCCGGCCCTGCACCAGCAATTGCTGCAGACCTGCAGCGAACGCTTCGGCCACCTCGATGTGCTGATCAATAACGCCGGCATCACCCACCGCTCGCCGGCCATGCAGACAGACCCTGCGGTGCTGCGCAAAGTCATGGCCGTCGACTATCAGGCTCCCGTAGAGCTGACCCTGAGCGCCCTACCGCTGCTGCGCCAGAGCCGTGGGCAGATCATCGCCATCGGCTCCATGGCCGGCTGGATGCCGGTGCTGGGCCGCGCTGGTTATTGCGCAGCGAAAAGCGCCTTGGGCCAGTTCTTTGAAGTGCTGCGCGCTGAGGCTGCCCGAGACGGCATCGGCATGCTGCTGGTGTACCCGAGCTTTCTTGATACACCGATCGAGCAGAACGCCCTGGGCGGCGACGGCAAGCAGGCGCAACACGGCCGCTCAACCATCGGTCAGGTACGCGGCGCAGACTGGATGGCCGCGCAGATTCTCCAGGCCCAGATGCAAGGCCGCGAACGACTGTTTCCCGACCGCGGCAGCTGGTTCGCCAGCCTGCTCTGGCGCATCGCCCCCGGTTTTTACTACCGCAAGATGAGCGCACGCTTCGCCGGGGAGATGGGCTGATGGACGTTATCTGGCTGACGTTGGCGGGCTTTATCCTGCTGGCGTACACCCTGGAGGCGATCACCGGTTTCGGCAGCATCGTGATTGCCCTGTCCCTCGGTGCGTTGCTGCTGCCCATCGACCAACTACTGCCGGTACTGGTGCCACTGAATATCTGCATGACCGGCTACCTGGTCTGGCGGCATCGGCAAATGATCGACCGCCGCCTGCTGCTGGGCATGATCCTACCCGGCATGCTGTTCGGCACGGTTATCGGCTATGCCCTGCTGCCCTTCCTCGACGCCGCCCTGGCCAAACGCCTGTTTGGCGCGTTGGTGCTGTGGTTTTCCGCCCGCGAGCTATGGCGCCTGCGTCATGCCGCCTTACAGCCCGTGCGACCCATATGGCTCAGCCGCCTGCTCAGCCTGTGCGCTGGCGTCAGCCATGGCCTGTTTGCCTCCGGCGGGCCGCTGCTGGTGTTCGCCCTGGCTGGCACCCAGCTGGACAAGGCGCGCCTGCGCGCCACCCTGGTCACGGTCTGGTTCACCCTCAACAGCCTGCTTACCGTGGCCTTCCTGCTCGACGGCCGCCTGCTGCCCGCACTGCCGCAAGTGCTCAGCTATACGCCCTTGCTGCTGATTGGCGTATGGCTGGGCGAACGTCTGCACCAGCGCTTTAACGAGCAGCATTTCCGCATTGCCATCTACCTGTTGCTGCTGGTCACAGGGGCTTTGCTAGTCACGGCTTAGGCCTTATGCAATCGCTCTATCGCGCCTATCGGCTTGCCGGCCATGGCTTATCGGTTACCATGCCCGTCCGCCTAAATTGACTTAAGCCGAGAGCCGCAATGTCGCAACCCTGGAGCCCTGAAAGCTGGAGAGCCAAGCCGATCCAGCAACAACCGCAGTACCCGAACGCCGCGCAATTGGCCCAGGTCGAGCAGACCCTGGCCGGTTATCCGCCGCTGGTGTTTGCCGGTGAAGCCCGTGAACTGCGTCGCCAGTTTGCCGAAGTCACCCAGGGTCGCGCGTTTCTCCTGCAGGGTGGCGATTGCGCCGAGAGCTTTGCCGAGTTCAGCGCGGCGAAAATCCGCGACACCTTCAAGGTGCTGCTGCAGATGGCCATTGTCATGACCTTTGCCGCCGGTTGCCCGGTGGTAAAAGTCGGGCGCATGGCCGGCCAGTTCGCCAAGCCGCGCTCGGCCAACGATGAAACCATCGACGGCGTGACCCTGCCCGCCTACCGTGGCGATATCGTCAACGGTATCGGCTTCGACTCGGCCAGCCGCGTGCCGGACCCGGAGCGCCTGCTGCAGGCCTACCACCAGTCCACCGCCTCGCTGAACCTGCTGCGCGCCTTTGCCCAGGGCGGTTTTGCCGACCTGCACCAGGTGCATCAGTGGAACCTCGACTTTATCGCCAACTCGGCGCTGGGTGAGAAGTACAGCGCGCTGGCCGACCGTATCGACGAAACCCTGGCCTTTATGCGCGCCTGCGGCATGGACGGCGCGGCGCAAGTGCGTGAAACCAGCTTCTTCACAGCCCACGAAGCGCTGCTGCTGAACTACGAGCAAGCCTTTGTGCGCAAGGACAGTCTTACCGGCGGCTGGTACGACTGCTCGGCACACATGCTGTGGATCGGCGAC
>JBIHZW010000310.1:0-4303 GCA_044240245.1 Pseudomonas sp.
GCACCAGCAGCTCATGCAGCGCACCCGGCTTGTTGCGCATGGAGACGATGACCGAAGTCTTGTCGTCGCCGGTCGGCGGTACTTCCTGGCTGCCGATGATCAGGAAGCGCGTGGAGTTGTCCGGACGGTCTTCGATCTTCTCCGCCAGCTTGGTCAGGCCGTAGAGACTGGCCGCCATATCGCCGGCAATCGCCGCACTGTTCCACTCGCTTTTCACCCGCTTGGCTGCATCGGCATTGCTCGACACCGCCACGCGCTCGACGTTGGGGTAATGCGCATCCAGCCACTTGCGGCACTGTGCCAGGGACTGCGCATGGGAATAGATGCGGGTGATCTTGTCGGTTTTGGTGGTTTCACCGACCAGCAGGTGATGGTGAATGCGCAGCTCGACTTCGCCACAGATGACCATGTCGTGCTCGAGGAAGCTGTCGAGCGTGTGGTTGATCGCGCCTTCGGTGGAGTTCTCCACCGGCACCACACCGAAGTTCACCGCACCGGCGGCCACTTCGCGGAATACTTCATCGATAGCCGCCATCGGCACGCTGATCACTGCGTGACCGAAATGCTTCATCGCCGCAGCCTGGGAGAACGTACCTTCCGGGCCGAGGTAAGCGACCTTGAGCGGATTTTCCAGGGCCAGACAGGAGGACATGATTTCGCGGAACAGTCGCGCCATTTCCTCGTTGCCCAGCGGCCCCTGGTTGCGTTCCATGATGCGTTTAAGCACCTGGGCTTCGCGCTCGGGGCGATAGAACACCGGCTTCTCGCCTTCCGGCAGCGCCTTCATCTTGACCCGCGCGACTTCTTCGGCGCAGCTGGCGCGATCACTGATCAGCGCGAGAATCTTCTCATCGAGGTTGTCGATGCGCAGGCGCAGAGCCTGCAGTTCCTGCTCGGAAATTGGATCGGTCATCAGCCGTGCTCCTTCTCGAACTCGGCCATATAAGCCACCAGCGCTTCAACGGCATCCAGGCCCACGGCGTTATAGATGGAGGCACGCATGCCGCCGACCGAACGGTGGCCTTTCAGGTTGAGCAGGCCGCGCGCATCGGCACCGGCGAGGAACGACTTATCCAGTTTCTCGTCGGCCAGGCGGAACGGCACGTTCATCCAGGAGCGGGCGTTATGGGCAATCGGGTTGCTGTAGAAATCGCTGGTATCGATGGCCTTGTACAGCAGGTCTTTCTTGGCGCGGTTGATCCGCTCCATGGCGGCCACCCCGCCCTGCTCCTTCAGCCACTCGAACACCAGGCCGGACAGGTACCAGGAGAAGGTCGCCGGGGTGTTGTACATCGAGCCGTTATCGGCAGCGATCTTGTAATTGAGCATGGTCGGGCAGACGCTGCGGGCACGGCCGAGCAGGTCTTCACGGACGATGGTTACCACCAGGCCGCTGGGGCCGATGTTCTTCTGCGCGCCGGCGTAGATCAGGCCGAACTTCGACACATCGATCGGGCGCGAGAGGATGTCGGAAGACATATCCGCCACCAGCGGCACGTCACCGACTTCGGGAATCCAGTCGAACTGCAGACCACCGATGGTTTCATTGCTGGCGTAGTGCAGGTAGGCGGCGTCTTTCGACAGCTGCCACTCGTTCTGCCCAGGAATGGCGAAGTAGTCATAAGCCTTGGCGCTGGCGGCAACATTGATGTTGCCGTAGCGGCTGGCTTCTTCGATGCTTTTCTTCGACCAGATACCGGTGTCGATATAGTCGGCGACGCCATCTTCCGGCAGCAGGTTGAGCGGAATCTCGGCGAACTGCTGGCTGGCACCGCCCTGCAGGAACAGCACCTTGTAGTCGGACGGAATTTCCATCAGATCGCGCAAATCCTGCTCGGCCTTTTCCGCGATGGCGGTGTATTCGTCACTGCGATGGCTCATCTCCATCACCGACAGACCTTTACCCTGCCAATCGAGGAGCTCCGCCTGGGCGCGTTGCAGAACAGCTTCAGGAAGCGCGGCCGGGCCGGCGCAGAAGTTAAAGGCTCGCTTGCTCACATCCACTCTCGCTCAAAATAGTGGGCGGGCTGGTGCGTGCCAGCAGCCGCCAAATCCTACGCCGTCAGGGGCGAGCGCACTCGCCCCGACAGATCACTCTTCGCTGATCGGGCTTTCGTCAGCGGCGGCTTCGGGTGCATCACCTGCATCCGCAACTGCGCTGTCAAAACCTTCTTCGCCTTCCAGCAGCTCTTCGTCGTCTTCCGCCGAAGGCTCCTGTACACGCTCAAGGCCTACCAGGGTTTCATCCTTGGCCAGCTTGATCAGGGTCACGCCCTGTGTGTTACGGCCGAGGCTGGAGACTTCGCTGACACGGGTACGCACCAAGGTGCCCTGATCGGAAATCAGCATGATTTCTTCGCCTTCAAGCACCTGCACGGCGCCTACCAGCTTGCCGTTACGCTCGTTGCTGACCATGGCGATAACGCCCTGACCGCCACGACCGCGACGCGGGAACTCGGCCATCGCTGTGCGCTTGCCGTAGCCGCGTTCGGAGGCGGTGAGAATCTGCGCGTCGGCTTCAGGAATCAGCATGGAGATGATTTCCTGGCCTTCCGGCAGACGCATGCCACGCACACCGCGAGCGGTACGACCCATGGTGCGGACCTTGCTTTCCTTGAAGCGAATGACCTTGCCACCATCGGAGAACATCATCACTTCGCGGGCGCCGTCAGTTACGGCAGCGGAGATCAGGGTGTCATCTTCGTCCAGCTTGAGGGCAATCAGGCCCGAGCTGCGCGGACGGCTGAACTGCACCAGCGGCGTCTTCTTCACAGTGCCTTTGGCCGTAGCCATAAAGATGTAGGAACCGGTAGGTTCATCCGGGGTCTCGTCGTCGGCGTCATCGCCTTCGGCCAGGTCTTCGACTTCTTCAGCCTCGACCACTACGCCTTCGATATCGTCCGGCTCGTCGCCTTCCGGCGCCTGCTGACGCAGCGCTTCCAGGTCGACCTGGAGCATGGCGGTAATGCGCTCGCCTTCGTCCAGCGGCAACAGGTTGACCAGCGGACGACCACGGGCGGCGCGCGAGGCTTCCGGAATTTCGTAGGTCTTCAGCCAGTACACCTTGCCCTTGCTGGAGAACAGCAACAGCGTGGCGTGGCTGTTGGCAACCAGCAGGTGCTCGATGTAGTCCTCATCCTTCACGCCGGTGGCCGACTTGCCCTTACCGCCGCGACGCTGAGCCTGGTAGGCATGCAGCGGCTGGCTCTTGGCATAACCACTGTGGGAAATGGTGACCACACGCTCTTCTTCGGTGATCAGGTCAGCCAGGCTCAGATCCAGACGGTTGTCGAGAATCTCGGTGCGGCGCGCATCGCCGAACTCGGCCTTGACCGCTTCCAGCTCTTCGCGGATCACTTCCATCAGGCGCGTGGCGCTGGTGAGGATGCGGATCAGCTCGCCGATCTGGGTGAGGATTTCCTGGTATTCGGCCAGCAGTTTTTCATGCTCAAGACCGGTCAAACGGTGCAGACGCAGCTCGAGGATGGCCTGGGCTTGTTCCGGCGAGAGGAAATACTTGCCGTCACGCAGACCGTACTGCGGATCAAGATCGTCCGGACGGCATGCGTCGGCACCGGCGCGCTCGACCATGGTTTCCACCGCGCTGGACTCCCAGGGCGTGGCAATCAGCGCCAGCTTGGCTTCGGCCGGGGTCGGCGAGGCCTTGATCAGGGCGATAACCGGGTCGATGTTGGACAGGGCAACCGCCTGACCTTCAAGGATATGGCCACGTTCACGGGCCTTGCGCAGTTCGAACACGGTGCGGCGGGTGACCACTTCACGGCGGTGCAGAATAAAGGCTTCGAGCATGTCCTTGAGGTTAAGGACCTTCGGCTGGCCATCAATCAGCGCCACCACGTTGATGCCGAACACGCACTGCATCTGGGTCTGGGCGTAGAGGTTGTTGAGTACCACTTCCGGTACTTCGCCACGACGCAGCTCGATCACGATGCGCATACCGTCCTTGTCGGACTCATCGCGCAGCTCGGTGATGCCTTCGAGCTTCTTCTCTTTAACCAGCTCGGCGATCTTCTCGATCAGGCGGGCCTTGTTCAGCTGATACGGCAGCTCGCTGACGATGATCTGCTGACGGCCACCGACCTTGTCGATGTCTTCAATAATCGCCCGGGCGCGCATATAGATGCGGCCACGGCCGGTGCGGTAGGCCTCGATGATGCCAGCGCGACCGTTGATGATCGCCGCAGTCGGGAAGTCCGGACCGGGGATGTACTGCATCAGCTCATCGACAGTCAGCTCGCCGTTGTCGATCAGCGCCAGACAACCATTGATCACTTCCGTGAGG
>JBIHZW010000076.1:0-14422 GCA_044240245.1 Pseudomonas sp.
CGAACTCAGTAGTGAAACGATGCATCGCCGATGGTAGTGTGGGGTTTCCCCATGTGAGAGTAGGTCATCGTCAAGCACCTATACCAAAACCCCCGATCAGGAAACTGGTCGGGGGTTTTACTTTGTGCCGACAAAAACAAACCAGCACAGCTCAGCCTAGGCAACTCATACAACGCATGGCTATGATCTAGCGTACTTTTATCAGGGTTCTTTCTATGGCCGGTCCGGTACTCTCTGAACCACTTTCCGAGCTTGAGCTTAAGCAGCTGATTGCCTGCCATGAGTGCGATCTCCTGTTGCGCAAACCTGAGGCTGGCGCGGGTGAGCGAGTTGAATGCCCGCGCTGTGGTTATGAGCTGTATACCCATCGCGCGCAGGTTGTGCGACGCAGCATGGCGTTAGTGATTGCTGCTTTGTTGCTGTACATACCGGCCAATTTCCTACCGATCATGCAGCTCAATCTATTGGGGCAGGTCACTAAGGACACTGTCTGGACGGGCGTACTCGGCCTGTATAACAGCGGCATGCAGAGCGTGGCTGTGGTGGTATTCCTTTGCAGCATGGCGGTGCCGCTGCTCAAGTTGTTATGCCAGTTCGCTGTGCTGTTGAGTATCCGCCTGGATATTGGCCGCAGTTATGGCTTGCTGCTGTATCGCATTTATCACCATATGCGTGAGTGGGGGATGCTTGAGGTTTATCTGATGGGCATCCTGGTCGCCATTGTGAAGTTGGTCGATCTGGCCGAGTTGAGTCTTGGTCTGGGGTTGCTATGTTTTGTCGCACTGTTACTGGTCCAGATCTGGTTAGAAGTGACGATGTCGCCCCACCAGATATGGGAAGCCTTGTCGGGGGAGGATGAGCATGCGGGCGATTGATGCAGGGCTGCTGATTTGCCATGAGTGCCATCAGCTCAACCCCATGCAGAGCGAGCATGGCGAGCAGTTCTGTACGCGCTGTGGCGGGCATGTGCATGCGCGCCGGCCCAATAGTCTGGTGCGCACCTGGGCGTTGTTGCTGACTGCTGCGGTGCTGTATATCCCGGCCAACCTGTTGCCGATCATGACGGTCAACGCGTTAGGCAAGGGGCAGTCCGACACCATCATGTCGGGCGTTATCGAGTTGGTGAACTACGGCATGCTGCCGATTGCCGCGGTGGTGTTTATCGCCAGCATTGTGGTGCCGACCTTCAAACTGGTCGGTATTGCTCTACTGCTGTACTCAGTACAGCGACATCAGCCGATGTCAGCGCGTCAGCGCGTGTTGATGTACCGCTTTATTGAATGGATCGGGCGCTGGTCGATGCTGGATATTTTCGTCATCGCGATATTGGTGGCGGTAGTTAATTTCGGCAGTTTGGCGAGTATCGTTCCCGGCTATGGCGCTACCGCGTTTGCCAGTGTGGTGGTGTTGACCATGCTGGCCGCTTTAACCTTTGACCCCCGCTTGATTTGGGATAACACGGACTCGGATGACCACCATGAATGATTTGCCGTTGGCTAAAGCGCGCCCAGCTTCAAATTGGTCGGCTATTTGGGTATTGCCACTGATAGCACTGCTGATCGGTGGCTGGCTGGGTTGGCGTGCCTACAACGAAGCCGGTATCGAGATCCAGGTGATGTTTGCCAGCGGCGATGGCATTCAGCCGGGTAAGACTGAGGTGATCTTCAAGGGCATGCCGATCGGTAAGGTCAGAGCCCTGGAACTGGATGACAGCGGCGAGCGGCGCGGTGTGCGCGCCACCCTGGAGATGGATAAGCGAGTTGAGCAGCACCTTCGTACTAATACGCGCTTCTGGCTGGTCAAACCGAGCGTTTCGCTGGCCGGTATCACGGGGCTGGAAACCCTGGTGTCGGGTAACTACATCACCGCCAGCCCAGGTGATGGCGAGCCTACACGTAAATTCACCGCGCTGACCGAGCCGCCGCCTTTGGCCGACACCGAGCCGGGTTTGCACCTTACTCTCAAGGCCGAACGACTTGGCTCGCTCAACCGCGACAGCCCGGTATTTTACAAGCAGATCCAGGTGGGCCGGGTGAAGAGTTATGCCCTGGTTGAAGATCAAAATCTGATCGAAGTTAAGGTATTCATCGAGCCGCAGTTTGCCTCCCTGGTACGCAAACACACGCGATTCTGGAATGCCAGCGGCGTGTCCATCGATGCGGGTTTATCAGGCGTGACGGTGCGTACTGAGTCCCTGGCAAGCATCGTTGCTGGCGGGATTGCCTTCGCCACGCCGGAGCATCGTAAGGACAGCCCACCGACCGATCCGACTCTGCCATTTCGCCTATACGAGGACTTTGACAGCGCCCAGGCCGGCATTCGCATATCGCTCAAACTACATGAGTTTGAAGGCCTGGAGCCTGGTCGCACGCCCGTGATGTACAAGGGTATTCAGGTCGGCCATATGAAGACCTTCAAGGTTGATCAGGATCTTAGCGGCGCACGGGTGGAGTTGATGCTGGACCCGCGTACCGAAGACTACCTGGTTGAAGGCACCGACTTCTGGGTGGTTAAACCGTCGATTTCTCTAGCTGGTATAACCGGTCTTGAGGCGTTGGTTAAGGGCAACTACATTGCCATCCGGCCAGGTGAGACAGGCAATCCACCGCTGCGTGATTTTGTCGCCAGAGTCAAAGCCCCACCGCTCGACCTGTCTGCTCCAGGCTTGCACTTGGTGTTGTTTAGCGACACGCGCGGCTCTCTGGAAGTGGGCAGTCCGATCCTGTTCAAGCAGGTCAAGGTCGGCACGGTGCAGAGTTTCCAGCTGTCGCGTGATGACAAGCAGGTGGCGTTTGGCGTGCACATCGAGCCTGAGCATGCGCATCTGGTAAACAGCAGCACGCGCTTCTGGAATGCCAGTGGCATTACCCTCAAGGGCGGCCTCTCTGGGGTCGAGGTGAAGAGTGAGTCGCTGCAGACCCTGCTGGCCGGTGGTATCGCGTTTGAAACACCGAATCCTAATGCACCCAGAAGCAATAAGCGGGTCGAGCGCTTTAGTCTGCACAGCAGCCAGGAAGTGGCGCTGCAGAAAGGCGTTGAGCTGACTATTCGTGTGCCCAGTGGCGATGGCCTCAGCCCAGGTACGGCTATTCGCTACAAGGGCCTGGAGGTGGGCAAGGTGGAGCGTATCGAGCTGACGGATGATCTGCAGGCGGTAATTCTGTATGCGCGGATTACCCAGGCGACGCAGCAGATTGCCCGGGTCGGCACGCAGTTCTGGGTGGTCAAGCCCGAGGTCAGCCTGACCCGTGCCGCCAACCTGGAAACCCTGGTCACCGGCCAGTATCTGGAAGTACAGCCCTCGAATCAGAAGGGCGCTGCGCAGATGAGCTTTACTGCCGCCGCAGCGCCGCCTAAAGCCAATACCCGTGAGCAAGGTCTGCGCTTGGTATTGAGTGCGGCCCGGCGCGGTTCGATCAAGCCGGGTGTGGTGGTCAGCTACCGTGAAGTGCCAGTGGGTAAGGTGACTGATTTCGAACTGGGTCCGACCTCGGATCGGGTGCTGATTCATGTGTTGATCGAGCCGCGTTATGCGCCGCTGGTACGTCGTGGCAGCCGCTTCTGGAATGCCAGCGGTATCGGTGTGGATGCCGGGCTGTTCAGTGGCGTGAAGGTGCGCACTGAGTCACTGGAGGCCTTGCTGGAGGGCGGCATCGCCTTCGCCTCACCGGATAACCCGCAGATGGGCGGTCCGGCGCAGGCAGGGCAGACCTTTGCCCTGCATGATGAGGTGAGTGAAGAGTGGTTACGCTGGGCGCCGAAGATAGCGCTGGAGAAATAACCGACAAGGGCCGCAATTGCGGCCCTTGTGCTTTATGGAGGGTGAGCCAGCCTTAGGCTGGCTCGGTTGCTGCAGTTGTGGTTTCGGCCTTGCTCTTGGCGTTGTCGCGGCGCTGGATATATTTCCAATCCGCTTCATCGATATAGATGCCATTCGGCCCGCTGCCGCCTTCCAGGTCGATAGCCACATGGGCCGAAACTTGCGGCTTCACCGAGGCCAGGATCGGCACAAAGCCGAGCTGCAGGCTGGTTTCGATCAGCGCCTGCTGGTTCTTCTCATCGATATCCGCCGCCTCGTCCAGGTAGTAAGGCAAGCGCACCTTGCCGGCCTGGTCGCGATCCATCAGGTGCAGCAACAGGTACATGTTGGTCAGCGCCTTGATGGTCATGGTGGTGCCGTTGGAGGCTGCACCATCGATATCGGTGTGGATCACCGGCTGGCCATGCACCTTGGTGATTTCGAAGGCCAGTTCGAACAAGTCCTTCAAGCCCAGCTGGTTATGGTTGGCGGCCACCAGGCGCGACAGGTAGTCCTTGGCTTCCTCGTTCTTGCTGTCCTGTTCGCTGCTTTGCTGCAGGTCGAACACCGAGAGGGTTTCGCCTTCTTCGTACTGGCCGGCGCTGTGGATAATCTGGTCGATATGCTTAAGCGCATCCTTGTTCGGTGCGAGGACGATGCGAAAGCTCTCCAGGTTGGACACCTGGCGTTTGTTGATCTCGCGGTTGAACAGTGCCAGCTGGTGTTCCAGGTTGTCGTAGTCGCTGCGGATATTGCGCAGGGTACGGGCGATATCGGTAACCGCGGCGCGGCGCGCCTTGGCCAGGGTGATGGCTTCGTCCTGGCGGTGGGCGTAGGCGTTGACCAGCAGGTGCAGGCGGCGCTCGACGTCGTCTTCACTGTCGAACTTGGCCACGCCTTTCAGGCGCACCTGGGCGTACAGCGCCTCGATCTGTCCGTCGATGCGTTGCAGGCCCTGCCAGGCGTCCTGGTAGTCGTTAAGCAGCGGCAGCAGGTTATCCAGTGAGTCGTCCACCGGGTCGGTAAACGGCGTGCCGAACGGTAGGTTGGCCGGCAGCAGCTGGCGACGGCGCAGGGCATCTTCCAGGGTGCGTTCCTTGGCTTCCAGATCGGCGAGCTGGCGGCCGACCAGTTGCAGCTTGGCGGAGAGCTGCTGCACGCGTTCGGTAAAGGCATCGGATGCGCGCTTGAGTTCGTCCTGGGCGCCTTCTAACTGCGCCAGCTGCTCCAGTTTCTGCGGCTCTTCAACCGCCAGGGTTTGGCTGCGGCGGAAGTCTTCCAGGGCTTTCTGCGCATCCAGCACGGCCTGGTAGAACTGCTCGGCCTGGGCCTTGCTCGCGGCGCGATCGGAGGCGACCGCCTGCTGGGTTTTCAGTTGTTTGTATTCGCGCTCTAGGCGGTCCTTCTGGTCGCGCAGGGCTGCGCGGTCGGCCAGGGCCTGCAGGGCTGGTGGCTCGATATGCGAGAGGTCGATGGTCAGGCCCGGCACTTCGAAGTGCTCGCCCTTAAAGCCATCGAGAATGGCTTCCAGGGATTTGACCCAGGCATCACCCTCGGCGACCTGAATGCCTTTCTCGCCCAGCGGCAGGCTGAACAGCTGGCCGTTAAATAGGCGCATCAGGCGGTCGACATCGGCCTGGCTGAACTCTTCGCGTAGGCGAGAGTAGCTGTTGTTGTCTGCGTGCTCGAGCTGCTGTTTCACCGATTTCAGACGTTTATCCAGATCGCGCAGACGCTCATCCAGATCCTCGGCGGAGAACTGCCGCGACTGCGCCAGGGCGCCGGCCAGTTCGTCGTGAGCATCCTTGGCGGCCAGCAGCTGCTCTTCCAGTACCTTGGCGTCGTTGACCAGGGCGAAACGGTTTTTCAGCACCGACAGCTCGCCGAGCCAGCGCTGGATCTCGCTGATTTCGCGCTCCATGCGCATCAGCTCCTGGGTGCCGCCACGTTGCTCGTGCTGCAGGCCGTCCTGCTCGCCGCGGTAGTGTTCGGCCTGGATCACCAGTTCTTCGCGGCGCGCGCCGGCGTAGTCCTGCCAGGTACCGAGCAGCGAGTCGAGCAGCGGCGAGAGGCGATGCAGCTTGCCGCGCAGCAGCTCGCGCTGGGCCACGCCGGCGGCCAGGGCTTCGATCAAGGGGCCGGCGGTAACCAGCGCTTGGTAGTCCTGCTCCATGCGCCGCACGTCGCGGAAGGCTTCTTCGGTGGCGGCGATATAGTCGACGCTGCCTGAGCGCAGGCTGTGCTCGAAGGCGTCGAGAAACAGCTGCTTAAGCTTGGCGGCGGTGATTTCGCGCATATGCAGCAGGTTGATAAACAGCGCGCGGAAGGTCTTCAGGCTCTGTTCGCTGGTGGAACGCAGCGGGATCAGGGTCAGGTCCAACGGAATCGAGGTGTGCCCGCCAACCAGCAGACGGCGCAGCTCCTCGGGCTTTAACTCGTAGGCCTTGATACCTTCGCGTTCCAGGGCGTTGAACAGCTCGCGTTGACGCAGGCAGGTGCCGTTCTTCTGGTAGTGCTCCAGGTCCAGGGTGCCCTGGTAGCCGAAGAACTGGTGGCCGAAGCCGCCGCCCGGGCCGCGCCCGGCCACGCCGATCACATGCGGGCCGTGGGGCAGCACGACTTCGACGAGGATATAGCTGGTGTCGCTGGCGAAGTAGAACTTGCGCGACTGCTCCAGGCTGTACTTGCCAAAGCTCATGTCCGACATACGCGCCAGAATCGGGAACTGCAGGGCGTTGATCGAGGCGGATTTACCCAGGTTGTTGGCGCCGTAGACCGACAGCGGGTTTTCCAGGGGGAACAGACCGAGGCTGTAGCCAGCGGTATTCAATAGGGCGAAGCGGCGGATGCCGTAGCGTTCCTGGCTCATGCGAGGGTCTCCTGAGCGTCACGTTCTTCGGCCATGGCGCGGGCCAGGGCGTCTTCTTCGGATTCGTCGGTATCCGTTTCGGCGAGGCTGATGATCTCGTCTTCGGCCTCCTCATCCAGCAGCACCGGCGTCGGCAGCGGCAGGCTGCTGTGCAGGGTGGCGGCCAGGTCGCGGTCCTGCTGCACGGAGAGGCAGACATCGAGGAAGCGGTGCATCGGTGCGAGAAAGCGGTAGATGCCGTTGTCTTCGCTGGCAAAACCCAGTTGGGTCAGGCGGCGCATAACCTTTTCCTCCAACTCGTCTTGAGTGGTGACTTCGGCCTGGAGGAACAGGTCGCGGTATTTCTCCAGGAGCGCTGGCAGTTCGTCGCGGCCGAGGCTGCCGCCGTCGAGTACGGCCAGTGGGTCGCGGCCTTGATCGGCCAGGTGCTCGACCAGAATAAAGGTGAACAGCGCCAGGCGCTGAGCGGTCTTGTTGACCTGCGCGCCCATCTGTTCGGGAACGAAATAATAGAAGCCGCGACTGTCGCAGGTCAGTTCATAGCCCAGGGCCTTGAACAGGCCGCGGTACTGGTCCTGCTGACTGGCCAGTTGAGTGTAGAGCTCCGGGTTGCTGCGGCTGATGTGGTAGCCCTTGAACAGCTCGCGGAAGATTGGGGCGAGCTGGGTCAGTTCTTTCAGGTCGATATTCATAGGGCGGTAGTCCCGGCCGGCTTGATCAGGGCAAAGGAGCTCAGGCTGACCTGATGCTCGCGGGTGAGGTAGTCGCGGCGCTCCAGGCGCTCACGCTGGAAACGGCCATCGCGGGACAGGCGCGAGAACCAGTAGAGCAATTCGTCGGTGGCGCCCTCCGGCTCCTGTTCCAGCAGCCAGACCATCAGATCCGGCAGCGGCAGGGCCTGTTCGCAACGCTCGATCATCTCCCGCGCCGTGCGGGGCGCGCGTGGGGCTTCGCCTTTGCGGCTGGCATGCGCCTTGGGGAATTGCGCCGGCTTGGGCTCGAAGCGCGCCAGGGCGTACACATAGGCCTCGACCTGCGAAGCGGTGCCGAGAAAGGTGCTTTGCGGACGACTGAACAGCGGCAGCGATGCTTGCGGCACGGCGTCCAGGCCCTTTTTGCGAATTGCCGCCAGGGCCAGGGCTGCGCCACGGGTCACGGCGTTATGCCGGCGCGCTTCTTCACGCAGCGGCAGCAGCAGCTCACGGGCGCGGCGCAGGGTCAGCTGAGCGGTGGTCTGCATTTCCAGAATACGCGCATGGGTGCGCAGCAGCAGATCGTCGTCGACCAGTTGGCCGAGACGCTGCTGCTCGCCCAGCAGGCGCAGCAATACGTGTTCGACGCGGTACACGCCTTGCTCGAAGGCGCCGTCAGCAGCGACCAGCTGAATCATCGGTTCGACGTATTCGTCCCAGGTGGCCAGTACTTCGGCGTAGCGCTGACGCAGCGGAATCTGCCTATCTGAGGTCTTGGCCCGATCGGCCACGGCGACCAGGGCCTGCTCGTCGTTGGCCAGCTTCTTCAATACATCGCGCACACGCATGTCGAGCAAACGCAGCTGCCGCGCCAGGTCGGCGGCGTCACGTACCTCGAAGGCGTCCTTGATATAGCCGGCCAGGCGCTCCAGATGGCGCAGATAGGCCTCGATCTCCAAGCACAGGCCAAGGCGGTGTTCGCGGCGCAGGTAGGCGAGGAAGTCGTGAATCTGTGCGTTCAGCTCGAAGCGATTGGGGCTCTTGGCCACCGGCACCAGGATATCCAGGCGAATCCACTGGTCGAGCAGGGCGGTGACATCGGTTGGCGTGCCGTCGGGCAACTGCGCGGTGAGCTGATTGCGCAGCTCCACCAGGCTCAGGGTGCCGGCATCGAAGCGCTCGCACAGCGGCTCCAGCAACGTCCAGTGTTCGGCAAGGGCGCGCAGTACGCGCTTGGGATCAATCATCGGGGCATCCGCTCCGCGGGCTTTTCGCAAAAAACGCCGATTGTACTGCAAGCCGTGGCCAAGGCTTGAGTGTCAGTCATCGTCTGTTCGGAGTTGCCTGCGCGCGTGTAACCCTGGTTGTGGTGATGGGTAACAGCGTGGCGGCGTACTGCTGTGGGGCCGGGGCGGATTTTCGGGGATTTCTCGACTATGGGTCGGCACGTTTAGCCGGCCGACTTTTTATAGTGCTAATCAAGGCGTGGAGTCCGCAGGGCTCGGCCATTCAAATAAGAACGACAGGGAATCAGCCATGCGTCCGACCCTTGGTTTTGCCAAAACTGCGCTCGCCTTGATCTGTACTGGCTTAATCAGCAGCACTGCCCACGCAGGAATGGTCGAGCTGGAAGATCGCGAGCTGTCGGAGGTGACCGGTCAGGCCTTTATCAACCTGACCACAGACAGTGCCAACGGCATTGATTTCACCCGAATTAATTTCGGTATGGACATGGCCACCCAGTTGAATATCAAGAAAATGCAACTGGGCCTGTACCCGAGAGCCGGTGAGGCGGCGAATACAGCAGATATAGATATCAATAACTTTGCCTTAGGTACGGTTAACGATGTGACTGGCCAAGTGAACCCATTCCTGATTAAGAACCCTTTTCTTGAATTGGCATATTCGGGCAACAAGGTAGTTGGCGTGCGGCTCGGTTTTAGTGAGGCTCAAGGCTATCTGTCTGGTGATATTAATCGTGTCACCGGCAATATCGCCGTTGACCTGTATGGCAAGGGCAGTTATCTGGCCACTCAAATGAGCTGCGCTTGGTATGACCTGATTTGTGCCGGGGCTAGAGGCTTGGTTGGAGGGGCCTATGCCGACAGCAATTTCAGTGCTCAGGCCCAGTTGGTTAACGGGGGGGGAGACGCTGATCCTGTGCGTGCGACCATGATCGGTATGATTGATGGGCAAAAGCTCTCAATTCCAGCGGGCTCGGGGTTCGATAATTTTCTGCTCAGCCTGTTTTCTTCCAGTAACTGTGAGTTATTGAGCACGACCACCTGTTTCCCGCTGGCGAACTACGGCAGCTTTCCTATCGGGACGTTGAACGCCAATAACAATCAACAGTTTGTCAGTGCTGCCAAGGGGGTTTTTCTCTCTATGCAGAGTCAGAACGTGCAATGGCGTGATCAGCAGGATGCCAGCAAGTTCATCACTGCATTGGCCGGGGCTTTTATGAATATCCCGCGTAACGCCGATGGTACTGCCGCGATCAATACCAGTTTTCAGGAAGCCTTCAATGGCATTCCTCGTCAGGACACCTGTTTCGGTACGGCTGACCGGGGGTGCTAGTCATGAACTACTTGTTACTTGTGTTGGGTTTTTCGTTCATCGGCCTGGTGCAGGGGGACATGGTTGCGCTGGAGGACAGCGAACTGTCCGAAGTACAGGGGGCTGGTATCGGCTTTGCTCTTGAGGGCATTTTGTTTGATGCCAATCAGGCCACCATCACTATCAATGACATTAACAACGGCTCAGGGCAGAACGTACCCATCTCGGTCAAAGAGTTCTATCTCGGTGCTAGCGGCAGTAACAAAGGGGCACTGCTGAATCCGGTCAGCATTGGCCGGCTTAACCAGCCTTTTACCGTCGGGTTGGTAAAGGGCGAGGACTTGCGCAGCTTGCGTGACGATGGTGCATTCGTGCAGACCACACCCAATAACCTGTCGGTATTGGAGTTGGCTTTCCCAGCAATGATCAACGGAGCCGGCGGTCAAGCCTGTATCGAGGGTTATGCTGCTGCGGGTAGCCGGTGCTCCAGTCGTGCTTCTGAGCGAGTTGACCTGGGGGTTCGCTTCGATTTCAAAGTGGCTCCGAATCGGGTGGATGTGTTGAATATCGATGTGGCCGAGTTGGTGATGGACGGTTCTTATTTGCGGTTGTGGGGCGATAGCAGTCGTGCACAGTTGGTGGGCGAGGCGCGTTTGAATATTTACGCCAAGACTCTGGAAATGATGTCTTGTGCCGCTGGGGCGAGTAATTGTGTGACTGTTGCCGAACAGGCCGCCCGCACGGTTTACCTGACCAACGCCTATGCCAATGTTTCCCTTGGCTACGGCAAGAGTCAGCCGCTGTTATTCGATGTTGCAAGCAATGGCCAATTCGTTCTTGAACTGCCTAACCCGGTTCGCGATCCGAATAATCCAGGTGCCAACGTGACCACCCTCAGTGGTATTGGCAAAAGCCGCGCCGATGATTTCTACGCCAATGCTCCACGTACCAACATTGTCATTGGCAACCTCAACTTCGGTGGTACCCGTCCAGGTTATGGGCAGGTACCGACTGGCGGCTATAACTTTGGCCAGAGTGAGATCCGTGGTTTTAGCTTCAACTACTTGAAGGTGACCAGTCGTGATCTCTAAAGCGAAAGCACTTGCCAGCTGCCTGCTATGCCTGTCTCTGCCAGTCCTGGCTGACATGCAACCGCTAGATGACACGACCCTCAGTGAGTTAAATGGTCAGGGTGGGGTTTACCTATCTGGAGAGCTCAGTATCAACAAGGATGGTGGCGTGCTCTGGAGCATTCCGCTGAACAATAATCCGGCTACCTGGGCCGCTACTCAGCGCAGTTGTGCGACCCCAGGCGCAACAGCGCCTGAACATTGCGGATTGCGTATCGCGGTACTGACCGAGGCCGACGGCGGCTGGTATGTGCTGGATAACCTCAAGGGCGTGTTCAGCTTTGAAGGCCTGACCCTACGGACGCGCACCATCAACAGTGGCTTTAACGGTGATGGCGCAGTCTTTAATCAGGATGTGCTGGAGTTCGGTCTGCCCAACGAGGTGAAGTTCAAGGACGGCAGTTTTGCCTTTGGTGTCGCCAACCAGGGCGGCTGGCAGAACAAGTCTCTGAGCGTGGCCAATGGCGGTAATCCGTCTTATCAGCAGACCAATATCTTCTCGGCGAAGATCGACGGCACCATCCGTATGCAGGGCAACGTGCTGATCTTTCCGCAGAATTGAGGAGCAGGGCCATGCACCGTCATTCGCTGTTATTGCTCGCACTCCTGAGTCCGCTTACGCAGGCCATGCAGGCGCTGGATGATCAGGCGCTGTCGTCCGTCAGCGGGCGCGATGGCATCAGCCTGCAAACCACAGGCGCAGGCTGGTCGGCAGGCAGCGTGGATTACAGCCAAGATGGTCAGACTCTTAGCCTGAAAGGTGTCAGCAGCACGCCGCAGGTTGCCGGCAGCAGCTCGACCACCACGCTCGATGTAGTCGGTGAGCAGTTGCAGGTGCAGCACAGCGGCAGTGCTCAGGTGCTGAGCGTGGATAACATCGAGCTGGCCGGCAGCAGCAAAAGCTTTGGCGCCTTTCGCGCGTTCTTCACTCTGGGCGCCAGTCTCAAACTGAGCGGCGGCGGGGCCAGCGGCGTTAGCGGTTTTAGCGTGGATGACAGCCAGCTGTCGCTGAGCGCGGCGACCTTTTATTACCGCGACCATGGCTTTGACCTGATCGTCAAAGGCCTGTCGTTCGATACTTACCTGAACAACGCCTATCTGGATATCGTCAGCGGCGGCAGCGGCCAGGAGATCAAGCTGGACCTGGGTACCTCGCGCTTTGTCGGCTCGATTGCCGGTATCGGCCTCGACCTGGCCCATGGCGATCCGACTCCAGGTGTGGCGGTGACGCCGGGCAGTCCTGATCTGCGCGATGTTGATGCGCAGCGTAGCTTCGGCAAGCTGGATATGGACCTGCGTTTGGGCGGCAGTATTAGTATTGCTGGCGGTGGGGCCAGCGGCGAGGGGCTGCGGATCAAACCCAATATCACTATCGCCAACAGCCTGTTCCAGTATCAGGACGAAGGCGTGCTGCGCGCCGAGAACTTCGCCGGCAGCCTGATCAGCAACGCGGGGCTGACCCTGGATCTGGAGCAGGACGGCGCTGGCAGCTACGCCAAAATCGCCTTTCAGGACCTCAAGTTCAACGCCACCCTCGGCGGTCTGATCATGGGTAACCCGAGCAATCAGAAGCTCGGCGGCCTGGCGGTGGATCTGAATTTTCTCGATCAGGGTGCGCGGCAGAACTGGTTGAAACTGCGTCCGGGCGGCGACCCCAACTCCGGGCAGAAGGGCATCAGCGCCGACCTCAGCTGGAATATGGTCAACAGCTCGCTGGCGCTGACCGATAACGGCAACACCATGTGGTTCAGCGGCTTGCGCACCCACGGCACAGGCCAGTTCAGTTTCGATCTGACCAAGAGTTGTGCGGCCGGTGTCAGTGCCGGCTGCTATGCAGGAACCAACAGCGATATGAACAGCGGCGGCTATAACGGCCACTTTGATGGCATGCGTTTGGGGCTGAAGAACATTGTTGGCAGCTACAGCTTTGATGGCTTGCGGGTCGGCAGCGCCGATGCGCCGCTGCAGGGCGGCACCGAACTGCTGGTGCTGATGGAAATCTTCCCGGCGTATGATTTCACCCTCAATGGCCAGGTCACTCTGCGCGCCGGTGGCGCCGTGGGCGATGGCCTGCGTTATAACGCCGACTTCTATATCACCGAGGCCAATGCGGCGATCACCGTGGATGAAAACGGTCGTGGCCTGTGGCTGTCGGGTAGCAGCTATGAAATGCATTACCGCGAAGGCTCGCTGGATATCAGCAACAACGGCGTCGAGCTGCGCAAAGGCACCTACTGGTCGAAGCTGGATGTTGCCAATGTGCGCTGGGGCGACCGCCTAACCGGTAGCAGCATTGGTCGCCTGGTGCTCAAGCGTTATGAGCAGGGCTCGACCCTGGCCATCAGCTCGGGCGGCGCCGGTGCATTGTGCGTGGGCGGCAGTGGCGGTTCTTCGGCGGCGTGCGTGGCCAGCGGCGGGCGCTGGGAGGATCGTGGCGATGAAGGGATTTCGGTGAAGCTGAAGAACGTCTTTGTGCGCGACGGTTCCGGCAACCCGGCCAACGCTGTTTCGAGCAACGAGAAGCGCAACCAGATCATCATCGAAACCGGGCGGGTCAACGGAGTGAATGGCACGGGTAGCCAGCTGGTGGTGGATAACTTCCATACCTCCGACGGCAACCCGAGTAACCCGAACGCCAACGCCTATGGTTTCAACGTCGACCTCAACCTCGATGTGGCGCCGACCAAAGTCTGCAACAAGACCGCATCCGGTTGCGCGCCGGTAAGTCCCGATCCGCTGGGCTTTGCGGTCAACGGCCGGGTGCACTTCAAGGAAGTGAATATCGACCGGATTCAGCACGTTCACCCCACCGGCGGTGCCGTGACCTCGATGTACGGGGTCAAGCTGCAGAACGCCGATATCCGCGCCAACCTGACGGCCACGCCGATCAACTGACTAGCAGAATAAGCGCCGCGCTGGCGCTTATTACCGTCATGCCCCTGTCATCCTTGTTGGTCATTCTGCTGGCGCGTTATAGAGCGCGCCGGTTGCTTCACGTTGGCCGCCCAGTCGTTGCCAATGGTCGCTGAATCGAGGAAATATCCCCGTTGCTCTTTCGATATGTGCCGGTTGTCGGCACAATTCGCCTCCACTTTTTGGGGGGAGCAGCCTCTGCTCTCCGTTGGCCGACCTTGCACGGGGCACCGAAATGATCAAAACGCCTTACTACCTGATCGATAAACAGAAGCTCTTGGTTAACCTGGAGAAGATCGCCTACGTGCGCGAGCACTCCGGTGCCAAGGCGCTGCTGGCGCTCAAGTGCTTTGCCACCTGGTCGGTGTTCGACCTGATGCAGCAATACATGGACGGCACCACCTCGTCCTCGCTGTACGAGCTCAAGCTCGGTCGGCAGAAGTTCGTCGGCGAGACCCACGCC
>JBIHZW010000311.1:0-4296 GCA_044240245.1 Pseudomonas sp.
GGCGGCGCTGGAGAAGCAACTGGTTGATGAGTTGAAGACCAGCGATGAATACCTGGCAGAACGCGCCAAGAGCGCCGAGCTGTTTCACTTGCACTATGCCGAGAAGAAAACCCTGCAGGAGCGCGTTGGACTGGCGGGCAGCGTGGCGCTGGATCGTTTCGTTCTGAACTGGCTGAGTCGTTTGAGTCAGCAACGCTTCTGGTAATCGGTCCGCCGTATAGAGGAAGAACATGAGCAAGTTCAGTGCATTACAGGCCCGTGAAAGCGCAGCGGGCGGTTTCGAACAGGTGATTGTGCAGCGTGATATCGACGACTTGCCGGCCGGCGAGCTGCTGATTCGGGTCAAATACTCCTCGCTCAACTACAAGGATGCGCTGTCGGCCAGTGGTAACCGTGGCGTGACCAGAAGCTTTCCGCACACCCCAGGCATTGATGCCGCTGGTGTAGTGGAAGCTTCCAGCGTGGCCGAGTTCAGCGCCGGCGATGAGGTGATCGTTACCGGCTATGACCTGGGCATGAACACCTCAGGCGGCTTTGCCCAGTACATTCGCATTCCCGCCAGCTGGGCGCTTAAACGCCCCCAGGGCTTGTCACTGCGCGAGGCCATGGTGCTCGGCACTGCTGGCCTGACTGCCGCGTTGTGTGTCGACAAACTGGAGCAGGCAGGGCTCACGGCGGATGCCGGTCCCGTTTTGGTAACCGGGGCAACCGGCGGTGTCGGCAGTGTCGCGCTGGCCTTGCTGACTTCCCTGGGTTACCGCGTGGCGGCGTCGACCGGCAAGGCGGAGCAGGCTGATTACCTCAAGGCGCTGGGGGCGCAGCAGATTGTTCTGCGTGCCGAGCTGCAGGACGGCACGGACAAACCGATGCTCAAGGAGCAGTGGGCCGGTGCGGTGGACTGTGTAGGCGGGGATATCCTGTTCAACGTGGTCAAGTCGCTGCGCTACGGTGCCAGTGTTGCCTGTTGCGGCCTGACGGCTGGTGTCGGCTTCAAGGGCAGTGTGCTGCCGTTTATCCTCCGTGGGGTGAATCTGCTCGGGGTCGATTCGGTCGAGCTGCCGTTGGTGGTCAAGGCTTCGATGTGGGACAAGCTGTCGCTGCAGTGGAAGGTCAAGCTGGATGCACTGGTCACCGAGGTGACGCTTGAGCAGCTGCCAGATGCGATTGCGCAGATCCTCGCGGGCAAGCAAGTCGGTCGGGTGCTGGTCAACCTGGCTTAAGTGGGTGCACGACTACAAAGGCCCGGTGTTACCGGGCCTTTGTGTTTCTGGGCTCAGGCCTTACTGACGTACATGGTGATGTCCGCGCGAAACACTGCTTTGTCGCCGACAAAGGCTTGTACAGGCACGGTCACGTCGCCCAGTTGGCTCCAGTCGATGGCGCTGCCATCGGCCACGGCACGAATATCGCCATCGGCCTTGGCCAGGTATTCCACGGTCATACCGCGCGGAATCCAGCGGCAACCTGTGGGGATGGAGGCGTCGGTCATGGTCCCGGCGGCCAGTTCAGCCGCGTTGCACAGGGCAATCGCGTGCACGGTGCCGATATGGTTGAGCACCTCGCGGCGTTTGGGGAAGGTGACTTCGGCGTAGCCTGGGCGCAGCTCGACGAATTGCGGGGCGATGCTGGCGAAGTAGGGCGCGACCTGGCCGATCATGGCGCTGAACTGCAGCGGACCGGCTTGCTGGAACATCTGTAACATCTGGCTCATGGGGTTCTCCTGGCCTGTTTACTGATTGAAGAGATGTGCGCGCCAGGGCAGTATACGAATATTGGAATTTAATTCTAGAAATATATTCTAGTTGAGTTGTCACCGAGGAAAGCATGGCCCGTCGTTCCCGCAAAGATGAAATCCTCCAGGCCGCGCTGGCCTGTTTCACCGAGGTCGGAGTCGATGGCACCACCATCGAGATGATCCGTGATCGTTCCGAGGCCAGCATCGGCAGCCTGTATCACCACTTCGGCAACAAGGAGCGGATCATTGCTGCGCTCTATCTGGCGGGTACGGCTGAGTACGCGGCGATGCTGGAAGAGGGCTTTGCCACGGCTGACAGCGCCGAGGCCTGCGTCAAGCTGCTGGTCACCAGCTATATCGACTGGGTGGCGGCCAACCCCGACTGGGCGCGTTTTGTCCTGCACAGCCGCAGCCGGGTGGAAGCCGGGGAAATGGGTGAGCAGTTGCGTGAAGCCAACCGCGAGCACTTTCAGCGGATATTTGCCGCGCTCTCGCGCTACCGCGAAGAGGGGCTGTTCAAAGCCATGCCGGTGGACTGCTTTGCTTCGGTGATCATCGGGCCGACCCACGATTTCTCGCGCAACTGGCTGGCCGGGCGCACGCAGACGCAACTGGCGGATTGCCGCGAGCTGCTGGCTCAGGTGGCCTGGGACAGCGTGAAAGCCTGAAATAAAAAAGCCCCGCAGTGCGGGGCCTTTCAGTGCTGAGCCAATCAGGCGCGGCGACGGAACAGCGGCAGCGGCCGGTCCGTGGAGGCTTGATAAACCTCGCTGAACTCCTCGAAGGCTTTCAAGGCATCCAGCGGGTCTTTGTCCTCACGCAGGGCGAAGGCATCGAAGCCCACGCGCAGGTAGGAGAACAGCTGATCGCGCAGTACATCGCCGATGGCGCGCACTTCGCCCTTGTAGCCGTAGCGGTTGCGCAGCAGGTAGGCGGTGGAGCAGTGGCGGCCATCGGTAAAGGCAGGGAAGTTCAGCGCGATGACCTGGAAGTTATCCAGCTGATCGGCGATTTCCTCGATTTCCTCGCCCGCATCCAGCCACACGCCCAGGCCGCCATCACGGGCCTTGAGCGCGGTGCTGTGCTCGACCCACAAGTCCAACGGCACGATCAGGTCGTCGCAGTTGGGAATGCCGTCCAGCGTGGCGTCCTTGGGCAGCAGGTGCCAGCTTTCGTCGATCAGCTGACCGTTCTTAATGATTCGCTGCATATACGCGCTCCTTGAACGGGTCTACGCCAATACGGCGGAAGGTGTCGAGGAAACTCTCTTCTTCGGTGCGGCGCTCGACATAGACCTTGACGATCTTGTCGATCACGTCAGCCATGTCCGCTTCGGCGAAGGAGGGGCCGAGGATCTGTGCCAGGCTGGCGTCACGACCGGCGCTGCCGCCGAGCGATACCTGATAGAACTCCTGACCTTTCTTATCCACCCCGAGGATGCCGATATGGCCAACGTGGTGGTGACCGCAGGCGTTCATGCAACCGGAGATATTCAGGTCGATATTGCCGATGTCGAACAGGTAGTCCAGGTCGTCGAAACGGCGCTGGATGGCTTCGGCAATCGGGATCGACTTGGCGTTGGCCAGTGAGCAGAAGTCGCCGCCCGGGCAGCAGATGATATCGGTCAGCAGGCCGACGTTCGGCGTGGCGAAACCGTTTTCACGCAGCTCGCCCCACAGGGTGAACAGCTGCGCCTGTTCAACATCCGCGAGGATGATGTTCTGGTTGTGGCTGTTGCGCACTTCGCCAAAGCTGTAGCGGTCGGCCAGGTCGGCAATTGCATCAAACTGCTTGTCGGTGACATCGCCTGGCGCCACGCCGGTTGGCTTGAGCGACAGGGTAACGGCGACATAGCCGGGCTTTTTGTGGGCGAAGGTATTGCGCTGACGCCAGCGGGCAAAGCCTGGGTGTTCGGCATCCAGGGCAGCCAGTGCAGCATCCTGATCCTCGAGGGCTTTGTAAGTTGGGTCGATAAAGTGCGCGGCAACGCGGGCCACTTCAGCTTCGGTCAGGGTGGTTGGGCCGTCTTTCAGGTGGACCCACTCCGCATTGACCCGCTCGGCGAAGACTTCAGGGGTCAACGCCTTGACCAGAATCTTGATGCGCGCCTTGTACTTGTTATCGCGACGGCCATAGCGGTTGTACACACGCAGGATGGCGTCGAGGTAACTGATCAGGTGCTGCCACGGCAGGAACTCGTTGATAAAGCTGCCAACGATCGGCGTACGGCCCAGGCCGCCACCGACGGACACGCGGAAGCCCAGTTCACCGGCGTCGTTCTGTACTGCTTCCAGGCCGATGTCGTGCACCTCAATCGCGGCACGGTCGCCCACTGCGCCATTGACGGCAATCTTGAACTTGCGCGGCAGATGGGTGAATTCGGGGTGGAAGGTCGACCACTGACGGATGATTTCGCACCACGGACGCGGGTCAATGATTTCATCCTTGGCCACACCGGCGAACTGGTCGGTGGTGGTGTTACGGATGCAGTTGCCGCTGGTCTGGATCGCGTGCATCTGTACGGTGGCCAGCTCAGCCAGAATATCGGGCACATCTTCCAG
>JBIHZW010000312.1:0-4280 GCA_044240245.1 Pseudomonas sp.
GACATCTACGACGACACCCGCTCGATCACTGAGCCAGCGGGCGCGCTGAGCGTGGCCGGAATCAAGAAGTACGTGGAGCGCGAAGGCTGCAGCGGTCAGGTATTGGTCGGTATCGACTCGGGTGCCAACGTCAATTTTGATCGCCTGCGTCATGTCGCCGAACGCGCCGAGCTGGGCGAGAAGCGCGAAGCGATCATCGCCGTGACCATTCCCGAACAACCGGGCAGCTTCAAGGCGTTCTGTGAAGCCATCGGCAAGCGGCAGATCACCGAATTCAATTACCGTTACCACGAAGATAAAGAGGCGCACATCTTCGTCGGTGTGCAGACCCACCCCGAGAACGACCCTCGTGCCGCGCTGGTGCAGGGCCTTCGCGAGCAGGGCTTCCCGGTGCTGGACCTGACCGATAACGAACTGGCCAAACTGCATATCCGCCATATGGTCGGCGGCCATGCGGCGGCGGTGCCGGATGAGTGCGTGTATCGCTTCGAGTTTCCTGAGCGGCCGGGCGCGTTGTTCAACTTTCTGCAGAAGCTCGGTGGGCGCTGGAATATCTCGATGTTCCATTACCGTAATCACGGCGCTGCCGATGGTCGCGTCGTGGCGGGCCTGCAAGTGCCACAGGCGGAACGTCACCTCGTGCCATCGGCGCTGGAAGCCATCGGCTATCCCTATTGGGACGAAAGCGACAACCCGGCATACAAACTCTTTTTAGGCTAATCGGCAGGAGCTGATCAATGGAACACTACCAACTGCTGAAAATTCTCCACAGTGCACCGGGCGTGCTGTTGCTGCTGGGCCTGCTGGCCCATGTATTTATGCTGTGGAAGGCCGCGCGCAGTGGCGATAGCGCTGTGCTGCAACGCAAGCTCAAGCGTACTCGGCTGATCAGCTTGCCGGTATTTGGTCTGCTGGCTCTGAGCTTACCGGTCAGCGGTTGGTGGTTAGTCAACCTGGCCGGCTTCCCGCTGGGACAGACCTGGCTGCTCGCCAGTAGCGTGCTGTTCGGCGTGCTGGTGCTGTTCGGTCTACTGCTCAATGGTCGTTTGGCCGCCTGGCAGGCCTTGGGCGACAGCTCTGCACCGGTCAAGTTACTGCGTTTTTGTGCGGTGTATGCCGGGCTGATCGTTCTATTGCTGCTGGTGATTATGGGGCTGATGGGCGCCAAGCCGGTCTAACCAACACCCAAATAAAAACGCCGCCTATCAGACGGCGTTTTTATTTGCGGCGGATTTAGCGCAGCGAGATAACCGGCCAGCCGCGTTTTTCCGCTTCGGCGCGCAGGTTTGGATCGGGGTCGACGGCGAATGGTCGGGTGACCTGTTCCAGCAGCGGCAGGTCGTTCATTGAATCGCTGTAGAAGCTGCTGTCCGTTAGGCTCAGGCCGGTTTCGCCAAGCCAGCGATTGAGGCGGGTGACTTTGCCCTCCTTGAAGCACGGCACGTCGCTGGTGCGCCCGGTATAGCGGCCATCAACCATTTCGCACTCGGTGGCCAGCAGGGTGTCGACGCCCAGGCGCGCGGCAATCGGTGCGGTGACGAAGCGGTTGGTGGCGGTGATGATCAGCAGCTTGTCGCCAGCGGCGCGGTGCTCATCGAGCAGCGCTTCGCCCTTGGTGAGGATGATCGGCTCGACACAGTCACGCATAAATTCGCGGTGCCACTGTTCCAGCTGGGCCATTTCCGTGCGGCCGAGGATTTCCAAGCTGAAATTCAGGTAGTCGGTGATGTTCAGGCGGCCGGCCAGGTAGTCCTGATAGAAGTCATCGTTGCGCGCTTTGTAGGCAATGCCGTCGAGGATGCCGCGCTCACACAGGTAATCGCCCCAGGCGTGATCGCTGTCGCCGCCGAGCAGGGTATTGTCGAGATCGAATAAAGCCAAACGCACGGGGCACCTATCATCGCAAGGGTCTGAGGGCGCTGAGGATAACGGCTTTTATAGGTCATTCCTATTACGCAGCCCGCTCGCGTTGCTGCTGCCGCAGCCTTTGTGGAACAATGCCGAAACATGCGTTTACGAGGTTGTGCGCCGTGATCGATCCTGATGGTTTTCGCCCGAATGTCGGCATCATTCTGACCAATGATGTCGGCCAGGTGCTGTGGGCGCGTCGGATAAACCAGGACGCTTGGCAGTTCCCGCAGGGCGGGATCAATGACCATGAGTCGCCGGAAGAAGCGCTGTACCGCGAATTGAACGAAGAAGTAGGCCTGGAACAGCAGGATGTGAAAATTCTCGCCTGCACCCGGGGCTGGTTGCGTTATCGTCTGCCTCAGCGCCTGGTGCGCACGCACAGCCAACCGCTGTGCATTGGGCAGAAACAGAAGTGGTTCCTCCTGCGTTTGACCGGCACAGAAGACCGGGTGCGCATGGATCTGACCGGTAAGCCGGAGTTCGACGGCTGGCGCTGGGTCAGTTATTGGTACCCGTTGGGCCAGGTGGTGACATTCAAACGCGAGGTTTACCGTCGCGCCCTCAAGGAACTCGCTCCGCGCCTCTTGGCGCGCGACTGACACAGGCTAGAGCCAAGCATGCTCAATACGCTGCGCAAGATTGTCCAGGAAGTAAATGCCGCCAAGGACCTCAAGGCGGCGCTGGGCATTATCGTGCAGCGGGTGCGCGAGGCCATGGGCAGCCAGGTCTGCTCGGTCTACCTGCTGGACCCGGAAACCAATCGCTTTGTGCTGATGGCCACCGAGGGTCTGAACAAGAAGGCTATCGGCAAGGTCAGCATGGCCCCCAACGAGGGCCTGGTTGGCCTGGTTGGTACGCGCGAAGAGCCGCTCAACCTCGAACACGCCTCCGAACATCCGCGCTATCGCTACTTTGCCGAAACCGGTGAGGAACGTTACGCCTCCTTCCTGGGTGCGCCGATCATTCACCACCGCAAGGTGATGGGTGTATTGGTCATTCAGCAGAAAGAACAACGCCAGTTCGACGAGGGCGAAGAAGCCTTCCTGGTGACCATGAGCGCGCAGCTCGCCGGGGTTATCGCCCACGCCGAGGCCACAGGCTCGATTCGTGGCCTGGGCCGGCAGGGCAAGGGTATTCAGGAAGCCAAATTCGTCGGCGTGCCAGGCTCGCCTGGCGCGGCCGTGGGTACAGCGGTGGTGGTATTGCCGCCGGCCGATCTGGAAGTGGTGCCGGATAAAACCGTCGACGACATCGCCGCCGAGCTGACGCTGTTCAATAACGCCCTGGAAGGCGTGCGCTCTGACATGCGCGCGCTGTCGGCGAAGATGGCCGCCCAGCTGCGCCCCGAAGAGCGCGCGCTGTTCGACGTCTACCTGATGATGCTGGAAGACGCCGCCCTGGGTAACGAGGTGGTCAAGGTCATCCGCACCGGCCAGTGGGCCCAGGGTGCACTGCGTCAGGTGATTGGCGAGCACATCAACCGTTTCGAGTTGATGGACGACGCCTACCTGCGCGAACGCGCCAGCGACGTCAAAGACCTCGGCCGGCGTCTACTCGCTTACCTGCAGCAAGCGCGTCAGCAAACCTTGGTCTACCCGGACAACTGCATTCTGGTCAGCGAAGAGCTTTCGCCGGCGATGCTCGGCGAAGTGCCGGAAGGCAAGCTGGTCGGCTTGGTCTCGGTACAAGGTTCGGGCAACTCCCATGTGGCGATCTTCGCCCGCGCCATGGGTATTCCCACGGTCATGGGCGTGGTTGACCTGCCGTATTCGAAGATCGACGGTATTCAGCTGATCGTCGACGGCTACCACGGCGAGGTGTTCACCAACCCCAGCGAAGTGTTGCGTAAGCAATACGCCGAAGTGGTCGAGGAAGAGCGCCAGCTGGCCCAGGGCCTCGATGCGCTGCGCGCCTTGCCTTGCGAAACCCTCGACGGCCACCGCATGCCGTTGTGGGTCAATACCGGCCTGCTCGCCGATGTAAAACGCGCTCAGGAGCGCGGTGCCGAAGGTGTTGGTCTGTATCGCACCGAAGTGCCATTTATGATCAAGGAACGCTTCCCCAGCGAGAAGGAGCAGCTGGCGATTTATCGCGAACAGCTGGCAGCCTTCCATCCGTTGCCGGTGACCATGCGCAGCCTGGATATCGGCGGCGACAAGGCGCTGAGCTATTTCCCGATCAAGGAAGACAACCCCTTCCTCGGCTGGCGCGGTATCCGCGTCACCCTCGACCACCCGGAAATCTTCCTGGTGCAGACCCGCGCCATGCTCAAGGCCAGCGAAGGGCTGAACAACCTGCGCATCCTGTTGCCGATGATTTCCGGGATTCAGGAGCTGGAAGAAGCTCTGCACCTGATTCACCGCGCCTGG
>JBIHZW010000313.1:0-4266 GCA_044240245.1 Pseudomonas sp.
AAACCACCCTGCTGTCGATGCTGCTGCCGCTGCTGCACCACGGCATGCTAATCACCGGCCTGCCGTACAGCGAATCTGCACTGCTGGAAACCCGTGGCGGCGGTACGCCCTATGGCGCCAGCCACCACGCCGGCGCCGATGGCAAACGCGCCCTCGATGAACATGAAACAGCCCTGTGCCGCGCACTCGGCCAACGCCTGGCGCAGACTGCTGCAAAACTGGAGAGTGCCCGTGGCTAAAACCGCAAAACCGCTGCCGTCCCTGGAATGGTTGCAACCGCGCCTGAACATCAGCCGCGCGGTAAGCCTGCTGAGTTTTTTTAGCCTCGCAGCATTGTTGCTGGCTTGGAACCTGTGGTTCGCCAACGTGCCCAGCAAACTGCTCTGGGTGATCCTCGGCGTACAACTCGCGCCCCTACTATTGCTGGCTCCCGGCCTGATCATCGGCAACGCCCGCACCCACGCCTGGGCCTGCTTTGTGGTGAATTTGTACTTTATTCAGGGGGTACTCGCGGCCTTCGACCCAAGCAAAGCAGTCTACGGCTGGCTACTGACAGGGCTGAGCTTCAGCCTGTTCTGCGCAGCCCTGATGTTTACCCGCTGGCGCTTTCAGTATGAGCGCAAATTGGCTGGGGAGAACTGAGGTAAAGCGCTGAGCCTGCCTGTACTCAGACTCAGCGGCTTTTATAGTTGGCGCTTTACCAGCCGAGGGTTTCTTTCAGGAAGGGAATTGTCAGCTTGCGCTGAGCCTGCAATGACGCTTGATCTAGGCGCTCGAGCAAATCGAACAAAGCACTCATGCTGCGCTCACCGCGAGTCAGGATAAAGCGCCCAACCTCATCACTCAGATGCAGGCCACGGCGTGAAGCACGTAGTTGCAAGGCGCGCAGCTTGTCCTCATCGGAGAGTGACTGCAGCTGGAACACCAGCGCCAGGGTCAGGCGCGATTGCAGGTCAGCCAGCTGCACCGGCAACTCGCGCGGCGAAGTGCTGGCGGCCAGCAACAGACGCCGTCCGCTGTCGCGCAAACGGTTGAACAGGTGAAACAGCGCTTCTTCCCAGTCACTGCGTCCAGCCACTGCGTCCAGATCATCCAGACAAACTAGTTCGCACTGCTCCAGGTTATCCAGCAGCGCAGGGCCGTACTCGACCACCTCAGCCAATGGCAGGTACACCGCCGGCTCGCCACGTTGCTCAAAGCGCAGACAGGCCGCCTGCAACAGATGACTACGCCCCACACCCTCACCACCCCACAGGTAGATCAGGCTTTCCGTCCAGCCTGCATCGGCTTCGCACAAACGCTCGACATAGCCCAGCGCCGCAGCGTTGGCTCCAGGGTAGTAATTGGCGAAAGTGGCGTCATCGCGCAGACGCACACCTAAAGGCAGTTGTATGGGTGTCATGCTGGATTGGGCGGCTCGTCGGAACCGCTGGCTGGCTCACCGTAAAGATCGGAAAGTTTATAGAAATCATGCAGATGACGCACTAGCACCATGATCACTGCAGCCACCGGCAGGGCCAGCAGAACGCCGGTAAAGCCGAACAGTTGGCCGCCGGCCATGATCGCGAAGATTACGGCGACCGGGTGCAGGCCAATGCGGTCGCCCACCAGCATCGGTGTCAGTAGCATGCCTTCGAGCATTTGCCCGACGATAAAGACTGCTGCGATACCCATCAGCGGATAGAAATCCAGGCCGAACTGGAACAGGCCGGCCGTCAGCGCCGCGCCGATGCCTACCACTACACCCAGGTACGGCACGATGCTGGCCAAGCCGGCCAATACGCCGATCAGTAGCCCGAGTTCCAGGCCAATCACCATCAGACCCGTGGCATACATCACACCTAGCGCCAGCATCACCAGCAACTGACCGCGCAGGAAAGCGCCGAGCACTTCGTGACACTCACCGAACAGCTGTACAACCAGGCCCTCACGGCCGCGCGGCAGCAAGCTGCGCAGCTTGGCGACCAGCAGGTCCCAGTCGCGCATCAGGTAGAAGCTCACTACCGGAATCAGCACGAGGTTAGCCAGCCAGGCCAGCAGCGCCAGGCCTGAAGAGGTGGCAGTGGACAGCAGCATGCCGACGATATCGGTGGTTTTGCCCAGTTCCCCGGACAGCGCGGTTTTCAGCTGATCGAAACGCCAGAAACCTTCGTTCAGCCCCAATTTGAGCTGAATCCATGGCAGGGCCTGGTTCTGTGCCCAATCGAGCATCTCCGGGATCAACTCGTACAAGCGCACCAGCTGCTTGCCCAGCATGGGTACCAATACCAGCAGAAGAATGGCCATGATCAGGGTGATCAGTGCAAAGACCACCACCACGCCCCAGGTCCGCGAAAGTTTCCAGCGTTCTAAACGGTCGACCAACGGATCGCCCATATAGGCCAGCAGCACGCCGATCAGAAATGGCGAAAGAATCGGCGCCAGCAGGTACAACAGGCCGCACAGCAGCAGCGTCCCGACTATCCATATCCAACGATGCGAATCGATCATGCCCAGCGCTCCATATGCCAACGTTTTATCCAGAAATACTCAAACCGCGATGCCCGTTACATAAGAAAACCGCAGCTTAATAGCTGCGGTTTTAAAGTCAGGGGCCGGGTGTAATTGCCGCAGTCTACCAGCGAAACCTCAACACATTGTCAGGCGCTACCGCTGCGGCAGCGGGCTCAGCCGCAGTAGCCGGCGGCGTAACCGACTGGCTGGCATCGAGCGCAGGTGCTTCTGCCGGCACTTCTTGCAAGCGCGCCAGGCCCAATTGCGCACGCAATTGCTCGGCATTGGCATTGACGGCAAAGGTCAGCGTGTCGCCCTGCACCTTGCGCAGTTGCGCCGCGAACGGCTCAAGAATGCGCTGCAGCTCGGCATAACGAGCCAGGTCAACACCCTGCACTTCCACGGTAAGACCACTGGCAGCGCCGGCAGCGACAATAAAGCGGGGGGCCAGACGCTGGTTGACCGCCAACAGGATGGCATCGGCCAACGCGGCTTGGTCGGCACCCTGCACAGTGCCTTGCTCCCGCTCATCACCCAGCCACAGGCGCCATTCAGCCTGCCATTGGCCGTTTGCCTCGCGCGCCATCACTGCCAGCAAGGCATCCGCGGCGTAGCGTTCGGAGGCTTCACGCAGGGCTGCAGGATCATTCGCCGTGAGGTTTTCCGGCACCGCCACCAGTTGCTCGGCCAGATCGGCCAACGGCAAGCGCAGTGGCAGGCCACGGTGCTGCGCGGCCTGGTTGAGTGGTGCGGCAGCAGCTTGGCCATCACCGAGCAGACGGCTGCCGTCGCTGGCATCACTCAGCCACCACAGCAAAATGCTCGGGCGATTGGCGCCCCACAGCGCCAGGCCCGCCTGACGTAGGCTGCGATCGGTGCTCAGTGGGTCAAAGTCGACCAGTAGCTGCTCACCCTCATAGCCATATTGGCTGACGATCTGTTGCGGGTCCTTGCGCAACGCCGCTAGTGCCGGGTTCTGCGCCGCATCGGCCTTGCCGGTAAGGCGCAACACCAGGGTATCCAGCGCACGGCTCAGGGCGGCAGCGCGCTCTTCCGGTTGCTGGCTGCTGACCGCTTCGCGGACTTGGTACAGATCACTCACCGGCGCGGCAAACGCCGGCAGGCCGGACAGCGACAAACAGACTAGAAGCAGGCGAGCGGTCAAACGCATGGATGAATTCTCGACGGACGGAAAGTGGCGCGCAGGCCAGGTTTAACAACAGTTGCGGCCAACCCACGCCACAGAAGGCAGGCCGCGGTGGCTCAAGAGTGCGAGTTTAGGTGCTGTTAAGGCGCATTCCAAAGCCCTTTTCAGCCGTAGATTGCCAACAACAGCCAGATTTCGAGCTTAAACAGCCGCCCCAACAGCCGCAACCTTAGCGGGTGGCCGCTGCCGGGTAAGCCTGATAAAATCGCGCGCCTTCGCAGACCGCCGCCACAAGCGGCGGTGCCAATCCGAATTTCCCCTAAAGGCCTGGATCTATGAGCAAGCAACCCTCCATCAGCTACAAGGACGCAGGTGTAGATATCGACGCGGGCGAAGCCCTGGTCGAACGCATCAAAGGCGTGGCCAAGCGCACCGCGCGTCCGGAAGTCATGGGTGGGCTGGGCGGCTTCGGCGCGCTGTGCGAGATCCCGGCTGGCTACAAGCAACCGGTGCTGGTCTCCGGCACTGACGGCGTCGGTACCAAGCTGCGCCTGGCGCTGAACCTGAACAAGCACGACAGCATCGGCCAGGATCTGGTCGCCATGTGCGTAAACGATCTGGTGGTG
>JBIHZW010000314.1:0-4265 GCA_044240245.1 Pseudomonas sp.
TCGAGGCGCGCAGGACGTTTTCCGGCAGGTTGTAAGCGCGGCGCACGCCTTCGTTGATCATGTCGTCGACGCTCATGGTGGCGCCCGTCCAGCGCACGTCCATGCCGACGCGGATAAATACGGTGACGATGCCGGTGTCCTGGCAGATCGGCCGGTGACCGGTGGCGCACATGCGCGAATTGATCAGGATCTGCGCCATGGAGTCGCGCGCGGCGGGGGACTCTTCGCGCAGGTAGGCCTCATGCATGGCCTGGATAAAATCCACGGGGTGGTAATAGGAGATGAACTGCAGGGCGTCGGCGACGCTCTGGATCAGGTCGTCTTGCTTGATCACGGTCATGCTTGGCGCTCCTTTTTGTAAAGGTAGGAGTAGGGCAGGAACTTCGAAGAGCGCTGGGTCACGGCCCGGCGCAGGGCTATCAAGGTCAAAGGACAAGGCCAAAGCACAAGATAAAAAGGCGCAGCAGTATACCGCGCACGCCGTCAGGCGGACACCTGTACGGCCCCAGACCATGGTCGCTGATCGGCCATTTGAGCCGACTAATGACCTGGGCGCGGCCTAGGCATTGTCTGAGCACAGGGGTACAGTGGCGGCTAGATGCCAGCATGGGACGGAGCCCATAAACCCATGAGCCTAAGTAGCCAGCGGGTAACCCAGCGATCTCTGCAAAGCCTGCTGCTGAAACGTTTCGGCATGGCAGTGGCGACCTATGCGCTGACCGGACTGTTGTGCTGGATTGGCGTTTTTGCAGGGCTGTTTCATGCCTCGCCCTTGACCGCTCTAACCATTACAGCCCTGGCCGCACTGAGCCAGCTGGTGTTTCTCGGGCTGTTTCTGTCCCACTTCAATCTGCGGTTAGCCGACCCCAGCCTGACTGAACCCCAGGTGCTGGTGGCGTTGGCCTGGCTCACCGTGCTGCTGTCGCTGTTCAGCGAAGGCCGCGGCAGCATGCTGGTGATCTATCTGCTGATTCTGTTGTTCGGCGTGTTTCAATTGCCCCCCCGAGTCTTCGCCCGTTGCGCGCTGTTTGCCTTCTTTGGCTTTGCCGGCTTGAACCTGTATGAAGCCTATACCCTGCAGCTAAGCGAACCGCGTGTGGCGCTGATGCAGGCGTGCGTGCTGGCCGTGGTGCTGGTCTGGCTGTGCCTGTTTGCCAGTTATGCTCAGGCCATGCGTCAGCGTATGCGCCAACGGCGTTTTGCCCTGCAGGCGCATCAGGACACCCTACGTGGCATGATGCGCCAGCTCGAAGACTTGGCCGCCACCGATGAGCTGACCGGCCTGTGTAACCGTCGGCACTTCCTGCGCCTGGCCAGTCGTGAGTTGGAAGGGTTGCGCAACGGGCGCCAGCATGGCCTGGCGTTGCTCGATCTGGATCATTTCAAGCGGATCAACGATATCCACGGCCACGCCGCCGGGGATCGGGTTCTGCAGACGTTCGCCGCCGTCGCCCGCGCCTGCCTGCGCGATGGTGATGTGGTAGCCCGCTATGGCGGTGAGGAATTTGTGTTGTTGTTACCCAATACCGAAGCCGATCAGTTCACCGCCTGCTGCGAGCGCCTGCGTGAGGCTTTCAGCCGCGCCGAGCCGCTGGGCGTGAAAGTAGCCAGCCTGAGCGTGTCCATCGGCATGACTTTGCTGACTGTGCATGATGATCTCGACGAAGCCCTGCAACGTGCCGACCAGGCGCTGTACCAGGCCAAACGCGACGGGCGTAACCGTTGCGCGGCGACCTGGGAGGATGTGGATGCCTGAGTTGCGGGCCGCGGGACGCAGCCTTGAGGTCGCCCCCGCCAGTAATCTGCTGGACAGCCTGCTGGCTGCCGGCATCGCCGTGCCCTACAGCTGCCGCGCCGGCAGTTGCCATGCCTGCTTGGTGCGCTGCGTGGGCGGCGAATTGCTGGATGGCAAACCCGAGGCCCTAGACGATACGCGGCGTGAGCAGGGCTGGCGCTTGGCTTGCCAGTGTCGGGTAGTCGAGGATGTGCAGGTCGAGGTGTTTGATCCGCAGCGCGATGCGGCCCCTGCCGTTATTCACAGTTGCGACTGGCTCAGCAGCGATGTGCTGCGTCTGCGTTTGACCCCACAGCGGCCACTGCGCTACAGCGCCGGCCAGCACCTGCAGCTCTGGACGCCCAGCGGTATTGCCCGACCCTATTCGTTGGCCAGCGTACCGGGCGATGACCCTTGGCTGGAATTTCATATCGACTGCCGCCTGGCTGGCGCCTTTGTCACGGAAGCGCGAGCGTTTCAGCCGGGCGATGGCGTGCGGTTGGGGGAATTGCGCGGTGCGGCGCTGCACTATGACCCGGACTGGCAAACCCGCCCGCTTTGGCTGATGGCCGCCGGCACCGGGCTGGCGCCGCTGTACGGGGTGCTGCGTGAGGCACTGCGGCAAGAGCATCAGGGCGCTATCCGGGTTATTCACTTGGCCCATGATGCGTCCGCACATTACCTGGCTGAGCCCTTGCAGGCGTTGGCGGCCAGCCATCCTCAGCTGCAGGTCGAGCCGCTTGTGGCGGCCGAGTTGCCGGCTGCTTTGGCCGAACTGCGCCTTGTTTCGCGGCAAACCATCGCCTTACTCTGCGGCCACCCCGACAGCGTCGAAACCTTTGCGCGCCGCTTGTATCTGGCGGGTTTACCGCGCAGCCAGGTTTTCGCTGACGTCTTTTTGCCCCACGCGCGCTAGCCGTTCAGGTTTTCAGCTCGCGGGTGGCCTGCCGTGAGGATTGATGATGAGCGAGCACCTGCTGGTTGAGCGTGAACAAGGGTTGTTGACCCTGCGCATGCACCGCACCGACAAGAAGAATGCCCTGACCCGTGCCATGTACAGCGGCATGGCCGAAGTGCTGGTGCAGGCCGATCAGGATAAAAGCGTGCGCGCCGTGCTGATCAGCGGCGGTGAGAGCTGTTTTACCAGCGGCAATGATGTTGCCGACTTTATCAAGGCGCCGCCGACTGGGCTGAACAGCGAAGTGTTCCAGTTTATGCAGGCGCTGTTCGAGTTCAGTAAACCAGTGGTGGCCGCCGTCAACGGCCCGGCGGTGGGTATCGGCACGACCATGCTGCTGCACTGCGACCTGGTGTATGTCAGCCGTGATGCCACGCTGAAGATGCCCTTCGTCAACCTTGGCCTGTGCCCTGAATACGGCTCCAGCCTGATCCTGCCGCGGCTGCTCGGTCACGCCCGCGCTGCCGAACTGCTGCTGCTCGGGCAGAGCTTTACCGGTGAGCAGGCCGCAGCCTGGGGCATCGCCAATCAGGCGCTTGATACCGGCGCGGCAACCCTGGCCAAGGCTCGCGAAATGGCCCTGCGTTTCCAGCAATTGGCACCGGCTGCAGTGGCGGACAGCAAACGCCTGATGCGTGCGCCGGATCGCGAGCAACTGCGCCGGGTTATCGAGGAGGAGGGCGCATTGTTCGGCCAGCGTCTGCGCTCGCCGGAAGCCATCGAGGCGCTGACGGCCTTTATGCAGCGGCGCACGCCCGACTTCAGCAAGTTCGCCTGATGCCCTGAGGCAAACAAAAAGGCCGCTCGATTGAGCGGCCTTTTACGTTGTGGCGAAACAGTTACACGAGTGCTTCACCTACATGAAGCAGCTTCATGGTGTTGGTGCCGCCGATGGTGTGGTAGCTGTCGCCCTTGGTCAGGATCACCCAGTCACCCGCCTGCACCACGCCGCGCTTGAGCAGTTCGTCCACTGCAGCCTGGCTGACTTCCGCCGGTTGCAGGGCGGCTGGGTCGAACGGCACGGTGTAGACGCCGCGGAACATGGCCGCGCGGGCCTGGGTTTCGCGGTGCGGAGAGAAGGCGAAGATCGGCACCGAAGAACGGATGCGCGACATGATCAGTGGGGTGTAGCCACTTTCGGTGAGGGCGATAATCGCTTTCACACCGGGAAAATGGTTAGCCGTGTACATGGCTGCCAGGGCGATGCTTTCGTCGCAACGCTCGAACTCGGTGCCCATGCGGTGGCTGGATTTTTTGCTGGTGGGGTGCTTTTCCGCGCCCAGGCAAATGCGCGCCATGGCCTGCACGGCTTCCAGCGGGTAGGCACCGGCGGCACTTTCCGCCGAGAGCATCACCGCATCGGTGTAGTCGAGCACGGCGTTTGCTACGTCGGAGACTTCCGCGCGGGTCGGCATCGGGTTCTGGATCATCGACTCCATCATCTGCGTTGCCGTGATCACCGCCTTGTTGTGGCGGCGCGCGTGCAGGATGATTTTCTTCTGGATGCCGCACAGTTCGGCGTCGCCGATTTCC
>JBIHZW010000077.1:0-14338 GCA_044240245.1 Pseudomonas sp.
AAATTTGTCGAGGCAAGTCAGGGTCAATGTTCTAGACGGGTTACGACTGGAGAATGTCGCATGGTACGGCCAGTTGGATGACGTCGAGTTCTTGAGCCGCCTCTACGATCTCCAGCAGCTTCCGTCGACGGATAGCCGATTTAAAGATGCTGCTGGAGACATCTGGCAGCATCGCTCCAATAATGAAGATTGGGACGACGATTGGGTTTTCACCGATAGCCGATTCCAGCTTATTGATGGTTCTGCTGAGCAGTTCCTGCGCTTTCTCTGTGAGGTGGTGCACCCAGTCGTCCGTCCCGATCGCGATGAAGCCCTCAAGTTAGTACTTCACTTCAACGATCAGCTTCGACCTGCCGGTTGGGAAGTCTACGAAGAAGAGAGAATTGCCGGCCGGCCACGATTTTCGTATCACCAGCTTCGTAGCAACTCATCCCGTGCGGTAATGCGAGCCAAAACAGTAGCCGATGCGCTGAATGCGGGCTGGATGGCGAAAGAGATTGAGCGATTGGAGCATGCAGTGGAAAGAGATCCTGCACTGGCAATAGGTACTGCAAAAGAACTCGTGGAAACCTGTTGTAAATCCATACTGACGAAGCGAGGCATTCTCTTTACCAAGTCCGATGACCTTGGCGACCTTACAAAAAAACTTACTAAAGAGCTTCAGTTGGTACCTGAGGGTATTTCTGATGCAACAAAAGGCGCAGAAAACATACGCCTAGTTCTCCGTAATCTGACTCAACTTACTAGCAATTTGGCGCAGCTGCGCGGCCTCTATGGTACTGGGCATGGAAGGGATGGCCAGCATCGTGGATTACAGCCTCGACATGCTCGGCTGGCGGTAGCCTCGGCTGTTGCGTTCATTGACTTTGTTTCGGAAACTTTCCAGCAGAGAGAAAGCTTGAATACGAGAGCTAACCAGTAATGCATTTCGTGCAATGGGTGCCCGGAAACTCCCTGTCCCCTGTTTTCTCTGCGACCGGTGCGCCGTGTATGTAGCCGTTCACCTTGACTTGCCCCGGTGCCTTCCTTAGCGTGCCGTCTCCGTTGGAATAAGCAGGAATCAGGCATGAGCGCCGCTGATAACGTCAAACTCGAAGCAGGCTGGAAGGCCGCTTTGCATGAAGAGTTCGAGAAGCCCTATATGCGTGAGCTGGGGGATTTCCTGCGTAGCGAGAAGGCCGCAGGTAAGCAGATTTATCCGCCCGGTTCGCTGATTTTCAATGCGCTCAATTCCACCCCGCTAGCGCAGACCAAGGTGGTGGTGATTGGCCAGGACCCTTACCACGGTCCGGGGCAGGCCCATGGTCTGTGCTTCTCGGTGCAGCCTGGGGTGAAGACGCCGCCGTCGCTGGTGAATATCTATAAAGAGCTCAAGCGCGACCTGAATATCGATATTCCCGACCATGGCAACCTGCAGCATTGGGCGGAGCAGGGCGTGCTGCTGCTCAATACCTCATTGACGGTGGAGCACGGCATCGCCGGCTCCCACGCCAAGATCGGCTGGCAGATCTTTACCGACAAGGTGATCGAGGTGGTCAGTCAGCAGCAGGAGCGCCTGGTGTTTCTGCTCTGGGGCGCCCATGCGCAGAGCAAGGAAAAGCTGATCGATGTCAGCAAGCATTTGGTGCTGAAATCCGTGCACCCTTCGCCGCTGTCGGCGCATCGTGGCTTTATCGGCAACGGCCATTTCAGCCGTACCAACAAGTTCCTCCAGCAACATGAGCTGAGCCCGATCGACTGGCGCTTACCCGAGGCCTAACGGCTTGTTAAGCGTCGTCGCACTGCTGCTCGGCCAGATCCCTGCGCAGGTCGCGTAAACGGTGACTCAGGCGCTCGCGCTGCGCCTCATCGCTGCTGCTCAGCAACTGACTGAACAGCGTGGCCAGCGCCTGGCGTGAGCGGCCATAACTGGCGCGGTACTCGTCGCTGTAGAAGCTCTCGCGTTGTTGCAGCAGATGGGGTACTCGTTCGGCGAAGTCCGCGCTATCGCGTTCGGCGACCACCTTGCGCAGTTCGGCCTGCCACAGTTGCCGATTCTCCAGCCACAGGCGGTTCTGCTCGCCGAGGCCATTGGCCCAGGCGGCGATATGCTCAATTTGTGCACTGTTCAGGCGGCCCATCCAGGCCCGCAGGCGTTCCTGCATACGCGTCTGGCGTTCGCTGATCTGGGTGGCCAGGGGCGGGTCGAGAAAGTCCTGGCGATCTTCCAGATTGTCTTCATCAATCGCGGCGTAAAGTTCGTTGACCTGCTGTTCGCTCAGGCCCCGCAGCAACTCGATAGCGGTGGGGGTGATTTCGACGCCGATGCGTTTGAGCGCGGCATCGAACTGGGCGAATTGTTCAAGCAGCTGGGCGCTGTCCGGCTGCGGCTGGGCGAGGATGCTCTCGGTGGTTTGCAGCCAGTCGATATAACGCGGTAACTCGGCGCTGCAATGCCATTGCAGGTGTTTCTGCAAGCGGGGTTTGAGCCAATCCTGCTGCTGGCTGTTGAGGTTCAGGTAATCGTTGAGCCGCCAGGGCACCAGCCAGTCCAGGTTGCGATAGGCCAGGCCAGCGCGGCTGCAGGCGCTAATCAGCAGGCTCAGGCAGAGCAATAGCAGCAGGGTTTTCACGGCGGGCCAACGCAGTACGCTCATAGAGGATGCCTCGGTGGTGAAGGCCTGAGGGTACGCCAGACGTGCGCGTGTGCGTGGCCGCAGACATATCTGTTAAACAAAAACTGCTGCGATGCAGGTAAAAAAGAGCCCGCACAAGGCGGGCTAAACGTGGTCGTCAAAGTGCTTTCAGTTGCGTTGCCAGAGCCTGAACAAGGGCTCGGCGAGAAACATCACCAGAAACAATCGCAGCACCTGCAGGGCGGTGACCAGCGCCACCGAGAGTTGCAGGGCTTCGGCGGTCAGGCACAGCTCGGTGATGCCGCCGGGCATCATGCCGAGCATCAGCGCATTCTGGTTTTCCCCGGCCAGCCAGCCCAGGCCCTGGCCCAACGCGGCAGCGGCGAGCATGGCGAGCAGGCAGAAAAGCAGGATGCGCGCGAGAAACCCCGGCGCGCTGCGAAAGAAGTTACGGTCGAAATGACAACCCAGGGCGCAGCCGATCAGCCATTGGCCGACCTGGCCTAGGCCATCGGGCAATCCCAGGTGCAGGTCGAAGCTGACACTGGCCACGGCGCAGACGGTCAGCGGGCCGAGCATCCACGGGTTGGGTTGGCCCAAGCGTCCCCATAACCAGGCCAGTAGCGCGCCACTTGGTAGCAGCACCGCCAGCCAGGGCCAGCTCACCGCTGCGGCTGCGGGCGGTGCAATGGGCGGCAGGCTCCAGGTGAAGATTGCCGGAATTAACAGTACCACCAGCAGCAGACGCAGGCTATGGGCGGCTGCGACCTTGGCGGTTTCGGCGTTGTGCCGCTGGGCCAGGTTGACCATCTCGCTGGCGCCGCCAGGCATGCTGGCGAAGAACGCGGTGGCGCGGTCCAGGCCGGCGCGGCGCAGCACGACAATGCCGATCAGGCTTAGCAGCAGGGTGAGCAGGGCGCCGAGCAGGATCACGCCGAAGTGGTTGAGGAGCTGACCGAATACTTCACTGGTGAAATGCAGGCCGATGGCGCTGGACACCAGCCACTGGCCGGTCTTGCGTCCGCCCGGCGGCTCGGTGATCAGCCAGCCGCTGCAACGGGCGGCGATCACCGCCAGCAGCGAGCCAATGATCCACGGCAAAGGCCAGCCGATCAGGCTGGCCAGATAGCCGCCTAACAGGCCGACCAGCGGAGTGGCCCACCAGCTTTGCCAGCCGGTGAGCGCATGGAACTTAGACATTGGCAGCTTAGGCATTGGCCAGTTGCGCCGCACGGCGCGAACGCCACCAGCGCAGGCCCGGCAGGCCGAGCATCAGCGCGGTGAGTGCCCACAGGCACAGGCTGATCGGGCTGTTCCAGAGGATGCTCAGGTCGCCAGCGGAGATCGACAGGGCGCGGCGCAGGTTGTCCTCCATCAGCTCGCCGAGGACGAAGCCAAGGATCAGTGCCGACAGCGGGAAGTCCAGCTTGCGCAGGATATAGCCGAATACGCCGAGGCCGATCATCAGCACTAGGTCGAAGGTGGTGCTGTGCACCGCGTAGACGCCGACCATGCTGATCACGGTGATCGCCGGCACCAGCACCCAGTTGGGTACGCTGAGCATGCGGGCGAACAGGCCAACCAGCGGAATGTTCATCACCAGCAGAATCACGTTGCCGATAAACAGCGAGGCGATCAGGCCCCAGACCACGTCCGGTTGCTGTTCGAACAACAGCGGGCCAGGGGTGATGTTGTACAGCGTCAGTGCGCCGATCATCACTGCGGTGGTGCCGGAACCCGGTACGCCGAGGGTCAGCATGGGGATCAGCGAGCCGCAGGCCGAGGCGTTGTTGGCTGCTTCCGGCGCCGCCAGGCCGCGCAGGTCGCCGTCGCCGAACTTGCCGTTCGGGCCGGCCATGCGCTTTTCCGTCATATAGGTCATGGCGCTGGCGATGGTTGCGCCGGCACCTGGCAGTACGCCGATGACGAAGCCGGCCAGGGAGCTGCGCACCATGGTCCAGAAGGTGAAGCAGAACTCCTTGAAGTTGAACAACAGGCGGCCGCTGGCTTTCACGGCTTTCTGGCCGTTGTGGGTTTTTTCCAGCATCAGCAGCACTTCACTGACGCTGAAGAAGCCGATTACCACGATGACGAACTGGATGCCGTCCGACAGGCTGACGCTGCCGAAGGTGAAGCGATACACGCCGGTGGTCGAGTCCACCCCAACGGTGGCCAGGGCCAGGCCGATCAAGGCAGCCATCAGGGTTTTTACCGGTTTGTCGCCGACCATGCCGCCGAGGCAGGCGATGGCGAAGATCATCAGCACGAAGTATTCGGCCGGGCCAAAGGCCACCGCCCATTTCGCCAGCAGCGGGGCGAACAGCACCACGCCGCAGGTGGCGATCATGCTGCCGATAAACGAGCTGACGGCCGACAGCGACAAGGCGATCCCGGCCTTGCCCTGGCGGGCGAGTGGGTAGCCGTCGAGGGTGGTCATCACCGCAGCGGCGTCCCCCGGCACGTTGAGTAGGATTGCGGAGATACGTCCGCCGTATTCACAGCCCAGGTACACGGCGGCGAGCAGGATCAGTGCGGTTTCGGGTGACAGGCCGAGGGCGAAGGCTAGAGGCAGCAGCAGCGCCACGCCATTGATTGGGCCCAGGCCCGGCAACAGGCCGACGATTGTGCCGACAAAGGCACCGAACAAGGCCACCAGCAGGTTTTCCGGTCGGGTCGCGACTTCGAAGCCTTGCATCAAGAAATTCAGGGTTTCCATTTTCAGCTCTCCACAAAGGCTTCGAACAGGCCGAGGGGTAGCGGCACATCCAGCAAGTAATCAAACAGGCCGTACAGCAGCACGCCCATCAGCACGGCGCTGATGGCGCAAGGCAGCGGGCGACCGGTAAACAGCAGGCCAAGGGCAAAGGTGGCCAGCGTGGTACTGATGACGAAGCCGAGCACTTCGAACAGCAGTGCATAAGCCAGCAGCGCCAGTACACAGAGCCCAGCGCGCACGGCAGCGCGGGTATTCAGCGTCTGCTCAAGCAGGCCGGGTTTGAATACCAGCCACAGGCTGCCGGCGGCCATCAGGCTGAGCAGCAGCAACGGATAGGCGCGCGGGCCGACCGGGTCATAGGCGAAGGGTGCCTGGAAGCCCCAGGCGATGACGGCGAGAACGGCGCAAAACAGCAGCCAGCTCGCGGCGAACAGGCGAACGTACATGGCGGATTACCTAGTCGAGGGTCAGGGAAAGACCGTGGAACCGTAGGAAGGGTTGAGCGCAGCGATACCCATCAATGGGGGCTGGGCGATGGGTATCGCGATGCTCAACCCATCCTACGAATTGCGGCGTGGCCGCTTACTGCATCAGGCCGAATTCGCCGGCCAGCGCCTTGTATTCCTCAACTTGCTTGAAGACCAAGGTTTTCAGCTCGTCGCCGGTAACCGACAACGGCAGCAGGTCGCGCTGTTCACGCAGGGTGGCGAAGTCTTCACGGGCGAGCAGGCTGTCGAACTGCTGTTTCCACCAGTTGTACTGCTCGTCCGTCACCTCTGGGCCCATGTAGAAGCCGCGGATTACCGGCCAGACGATGTCGTAGCCCTGTTCCTTGGCGGTGGGGATATCGGCCAGTTTGCCTGGCAGACGCTCTTCGGAGAGCACGGCGAGGATGCGTACTTTCTTCGCCGCCAACTGCGGGGTGACTTCGCCCAGGCCGCTGCTGGTGACCTGTACATGGCCGCCGAGCATGGCGGTGAGGGTTTCGCCGCCGCCTTCAAAGGCCACGTAGCGCAGGTTTTTCGGGTCGATCCCGGCCAGACGAGCGATCAGCGCGGTCTGCATCCAGTCCTGGCCGCCGATGGTGGCGCCAGCGCCGAAGACGATGCTGGTCGGGTCTTTCTTCAAGGCTTGGACCAGATCGTCCAGGCTCTGATACGGCGAGTCGGCACGCACGGTGATGGCGCCGTAGTCGGTGCCCACTGCGGCCAGCCAGCGCACGCCGGTTTCGTCATAACGGCCGAACTTGCCTTGCGCCAGGTTGAGCAGGGAGCCGCTGGAGAACGCGGTGATGGTGCCCGGATCATCAGCACGCTGGGCGATTACGGCGTTGTAGGCCACTGCGCCGACACCGCCGGGCATATAGGTGACGCGCATCGGCGCTTTCAGCAGGCCGCTGTCTTTCAGGCCGCTCTGCGCCAGTTTGCAGGTCAGGTCAAAACCGCCGCCGGGCTTGGCCGGGGCGATGCATTCCGGGCGCTTGGGTTCGGCGGCCAGCAGCTGGCCGGCAAAGGCCATACAGGCGGTGGCCAGGGCAATGCGGGTAAAGGCAGTTTTCATGGCGTGTTCCTCTGAACTCTTATTGTGGTTTACCAGATCGGCAGCGTGTAGCCGACGATGACGCGGTTCTCGTCCGCATCGCGGGCGAAGTCGGATTTGAAGCTGGCGTTGCGCAGGCGCACGTAGACATCTTTCAGTGGCCCGCTTTGCACCACGTACTTGACCTCGATGTCGCGCTCCCACTCGCCGCCGGTGTCATCAGTGCCAGCGATTTGTGCGTCGCTGCCTTTGATGTAGCGGGTCATAAAGCTCAGGCCGGGTACGCCGAGCTTGCCGAAGTCGTAGTCGTAACGGGCCTGCCAGGAGCGCTCGTCGGCGTTGGCGAAGTCGTTTATCTGCACGAAGTTGACCAGGAACGGGTCGCTGCCATCGATGTAGGCGTAACCGGTGTCGCCGCTCATGTCCTGAAAGCCCAGGCCGAGTTTGTGGCCGTTGATGGCGTAGGTGAGCATGGCGTTGAAGGCGCGGTTGTCGATCTTGCCGGCATTCGCCGCGCCGCTGTCCTTGCTCAGCATCATCCGTACATCGGCGCTCAGGGTGCCGCTGCCCAGGGGCTGGCTGGCGAGCAGGCCGAAGAAGTGCTGGCGGTAGATGTCGTCCAGGTCGGCGAAGTAGTAACGCCCGGTCAGGCCCTTGGCGAACTCATAGTCGAGGCCCATCAGGTCCAGATGATCCGCGGTGATGCCGGCGGCGAAGCGGCGGTTCTTGCTGTTGAGGATCAGCTCCTCGGAGTTGGTCGAGGCGCGGTCGATCACTTTATCCAGGCGCCCGCCGGTAAAGGTCAGGCTGTCGAGTTCGCTGGAGGTCAGCAGGCCGCCTTCGAACACCTGCGGCAGCAGGCGGCTGTCGCTGGCCTTGACCACCGGCAGTTCGGGGATGTGCGAGCCGTAGCGCAGCTCGGTATTGGAGACCTTGACCTTGGCAGTCAGGCCCAGGCGACCGAATTGGTCCGGGGTGCCGCCATCGTCCTGTACCGGCAGCAGATCAGTGCCGGTGCGGCCGCCGCCGGAATCCAGCTTGACCCCAAGCAGGCCCAAAGCATCGAGGCCGAAGCCGACGGTGCCTTCGGTGTAGCCAGACTGGACGTCGAGCCAGAAACCCTGACCCCATTCTTCACGCTTGTTCTGCCCAGCGTTCTCACGGAAATCGCGATTGAGATAGATGTTGGTGGTGGTCAGGCTGGCTTTGCTGTCGGCGACAAAATCAGCGTGGGCAGCGGGGGCGAGCAGTGCCGTACTGATGGCCAGGCTAAGCAGGTGTACAGGCGAAAGTGCCCGATGCGATGCAGTCGGCATCCTGTGGTCTCCATTGTTGTTTTTGTCACGGCTGCGCACCACTGCGTCAGTCGTTCTGGTAGGTGGATCGAGCCACCTGAAACCGATGCTATGGGGTCAAGCTTTCACCAGGCTTTCAGCTTGAAAGAAAGTTGCTGGGGCGTTCGCAGCGGCCTTTGCACCGTTACACTGGGTGCATAACAACAAGTTCGTGGAGTGCCATTACCGTGCGAATCCTGCTGGTTGAAGACCATGTGCAGCTGGCGGCCAGCGTGGCCCAGGCGCTGAAAAGTGCCGGCTGGACGGTGGATGTGCTGCATGACGGCGTGGCCGCCGATCTGGCCTTAAGCAGTGAGGATTACGCCCTGGCGATTCTCGATATCGGCCTGCCGCGCCTGGACGGCTTTCAGGTGCTGGCGCGTCTGCGTGAACGCGGCAATACCCTGCCGGTGCTGATGCTCACCGCCCGTGGCGAGGTCAAGGACCGCGTGCATGGCCTTAACCTGGGCGCCGATGATTACCTGGCCAAACCCTTCGAATTGAGCGAGCTGGAGGCGCGGGTCAAGGCGCTGCTGCGCCGTACCGTGCTCGGTGGTGAACGCCAGCAGCGCTGCGGCAATCTTCTGTATGACCTGGATACCCGGCGTTTCACCCTGGCCGATAGCCTGCTGACCCTGACCTCCCGCGAGCAGGCAGTGCTGGAAGCGATGATCGCGAGGCCGGGGCGGGTGATGAGCAAGGAGCAGCTGGCTGCCCAGGTATTCGGCCTGGATGAGGAAGCCAGCAGCGATGCCATCGAAATCTATGTGCATCGCCTGCGCAAGAAGCTTGAAGGCGGCGGGGTACGAATCGTCACTTTCCGGGGCCTGGGCTATTTGTTGGAGGCAGTCGGTGACTGAGGGTTGGAGACAGTCGATGACTGAACGCAGCAAGCCTGTGCAGACCGAACCAGGCAGCCTGCGCGGTCGGCTGATCCGCCGCTTGGCGTTGCTGCTGGCGCTGATTCTGCTGGTCAGCAGCCTGAGCGCCTACTGGAGCGCGCGCCGCGCCGCCGACACCGCCTACGACCGAACTCTGCTGGCCTCGGCGCGGGCAATTGCCGACGGGCTGTACGCCACCGCTGAACGGCTGAATGCCAACGTGCCTTATGTGGCACTCGACACCTTCGCCTATGACAGTGCCGGGCGCATCTACTACCAGGTGTTGGATGTGCAGGGCGCGCTGGTGTCCGGTTACGAAGACCTGCCGCCACCGCCGCGCGGAACCAAACGCACCGAGGATTACCCGGCGCTGGCGCATTTCTACGATGCCGAATACCGCAACCAGGGCGTGCGGGTGGTCAGCCTGCTGCAGCCGGTCAGCGAGCCGGGGGTCAATGGTGTGGCGGAAATCCGCGTGGCAGAAACCCAGGGCGCGCGCGAGCGCATGGCTCGCGAGCTGTTGCTCGGCACTTTACTGCGTATGGGCGTGCTGTCGCTGAGTGCCTTGCTGCTGGTGTGGCTGGCGGTAAGCGCTGCGCTGCGCCCGCTGGAAGCCTTGCGCCGCAGTGTGGCTGCGCGTACCAGCGATGATCTGCAGCCGTTGTCGGATGTCGGCATGCCGCGTGAGCTGCGCCCGCTGATCGATGCGCTGAACCAGTTCAATGCGCGCCTGCGCAACCTGTTCGAACGCCAGTCGCAATTTATTGCCGATGCCTCCCATGAGCTGCGCACGCCCCTAGCCGCGCTCAAGGCGCGGGTCGAGCTGGGCTTGCGCGCGCAGGAGCCAGCGGTGTGGCGCAGCACCCTGGAAGAAGCGGCGCAGAACACCGACAAGCTGACTCATCTGGCCAATCAACTGCTCTCGCTGGCACGTATCGAAAGCGGCGCGCGGGCGATTGCCGAGGGCGGCGCGCAGCGTCTGGATCTCAGTCAACTGGCCCGTGAACTGGGCATGGCACTGGCGCCACTGGCCCATGCGCGGGGCATCGCCCTGGCGTTGGAAGCCGAGCAGCCGGTGTGGGTCAGCGGTGAGCCGACTCTACTCAACGAGCTGCTGTGCAACCTGCTGGATAACGCCCTGGCGCACACCGCAGCGGGCGGCAATGTGATTCTGCGGGTCTTGCCCACTGGGGTGCTGGAGGTCGAAGACGACGGCCCGGGGATTCCGCCCGAAGAGCATGAACGGGTGTTTGCGCGCTTCTATCGGCGCAGCAACAAGGGCTCGGGGGCGGGGTTGGGTTTGGCGATTGTCGGTGAGATATGCCGCGCGCATCAGGCCGAAATCAGCCTGCATCAGGCGCAGCCGCAAGGCTTGCTGGTGCGGGTCGAGTTCGACAGCGCGGAGGCTTGAGTCAGGGGGCGAGGCTAAGCGGTTGCTGGATTTCCAGCAGGTACTGGGCGACCTTGCCGCTTTCGCGCAGTTGCGCCAGGCCCAGGTTGAAGCGGGCGATCAGCTCGGCATTGCCGGGTACTTCCCGTGAGAGCAGCAGGTGCAGGCTGTCACTGCGCAGGGGTGTGGGGTGAAAGCTCAGTTGCGCGCGCTCGGAGGCGCTGAAGTGCTGATGCAGCATGTCGAAGCCGACCACCTTGTCCATCGGGAACAGGTCGACGCGGCCGGCGATCAACTGGCGAAAGGCGGTTTCATCGCTGGTCACTCGGTTGACCCGTAGTTGTCCGCTGGCTTCGGCCTGCTGAAAGACCTCGCCGTAGTCATAGCCGCGGGTGCCGGCCAGGCGCCGGCCTTGCAGGTCGCTGACCTGTTTCCAGTCAAAGCTGTAGCCCTTGCGGTGGAACAGGTAGTAACCGCTTTCCACTACCGGGTCGCTGATAAAGAACTTTTCCTCACGTTCGTTGCTGTGCAGCCATACCGCGCTGCCGGCGCGTTGGCCGCGCTCGGCCAGTTGCAGCGAGCGCGCCCAGGGGTGGAACTCCCAGGTCACGTCGATACCTTGCAGGGCAAAGGCTTCTGCGACGATGCGTGAGGCGACGCCTTTATGCGGCAGTTGTTCGCCCAAGTAAGGCGGCCATTCACCGTTGGTCAGGCGCACCGATTCTGCAGCGGCCAAAGCACCGCAAAACAGGCTGAATAGGGCAGATAACAGCAGAGTGCGCATGAGCCGTATGCCAATTGCGGGGACTGTGTTCAGTCTAGTTGCATTCGGCTGCATGCGCGTGAGGGGCCTTACTGAAGCATGCTCATGGCCGCTTCCATCGCGGCGGAGAGGTCTTCGTCTTCATTCAGGTTCTGGCTTGGGTCCAGGCCGAGTTTGCGGAACGCCGGGATCTGGCTCCAGTCCAGCTGGGTGTAAGGGTGCTCGCTGCCCAGGTAGCTCTGCAGGGTGGCGACCTGAACGATATCGACATAGTCGACCTTGGCGCTGTCGCGGGTGAAGTCCAGGTACTGGCCGGGCACCATGGCGATCAGCTCGGGGAATTCCCAGGTACGCAGGATCTTGTCACCGATGATCGGGTGAATCTGCTCGATCACGTGGTTGAGGCTGATCGAATCGGCCAGCAGTTCGCTGTGCTCTTCTGCGTAGGTGAGGATTGGCAGTACGCCGATCTGATGCACCAGGCCGGCGAGGGTGGCCTGGTCGGGCAGCAGGCGAGTGTAGTGTTTGCACAAAACGTGGCAGATGCCGGCGATTTCCGTGCTTTTGTTCCACACTTCGCGCATTTTGCGGTCAACTACGTCGCTGGTGGCCTGGAACATCTGCTCCATGGCCAGGCCCGTGGCCAGGTTGCAGGTGTAGTTGATGCCGAGGCGACCGACGGCCATCTGCAGGTCGGTGATTTCCTTGTTGGTGCGCAGCAGCGGGCTGTTCACCACCTTGATGATGCGCGCCGTCAGAGCGGCGTCATTGCCGATCACTTTGCTCAGTTGCGGGATGCCGATATCCGGGTTCTCTGCCGCTTCGCGGACTTTCAGCGCGACCTCAGGCAGGGTCGGCAGGACCAGTTCATCACTGTCGATGGCCTGGATCAGTTCCTTTTGGACTTTCTCGGCAAGCTTGCTCATGGGCAATTCTCTTTAGGCGGTCAGGCAATAGTAAGTGTAGTAAGTGCTTAGCGCTGTATTTCGCGGTCTGAGTCCAGTGTATACGGCAAATCGAGCACGCTCAGCGTGCTGCCTTCGGCAGAACCCAGGTGAATAACGCCATTCAGCGCGGCTTCGTCCTGCAATACGGCAAGCAGTTCCACGCCGGTTGCGCTGCGCGCCGCCAGCACCACTTCGCCGACGCTGGAGGTGTGCGTGGGCGAAAACAGCGCAGTGGCGGGCTCTGGCACCTGGCTGTCATGCAGTTCTAGGCGATACAGGCGACGTTTGAGTTTGCCCAGATACTGCATGCGCGCGACGATTTCCTGGCCGGTGTAGCAGCCTTTCTTGAAGCTGACGCCGCCCACGGCCTGCAGATTGATCATCTGCGGAATAAACAGCTCACGGGTGCTGCCCATAACCTGGCCGATACCGGCGCGTATCTGGGCCAGTAGCCAGTCATTCAACGGCGCTTCGCGCAGCTGCGTGGCCAATTGCGCTTGTACGGTTTCGGCTTGGCTGGCGGGTATCCAGAGTTCGGCGCGGCCATCGCTCAGGCGCACGGCCAGCAGTTGATCACTGCGCGCGACGCTGTCAGCGGCTTCTGCGAGCTCCAGACCGAGGCTACGCAGGGCCTCATCGCCGCCGCTCAGGCCGATACGCAGCCAGTTTTGGCTTTCGTCGGTGAGTTTGGATTTGCTGAAGACGGCGTATTTCTTCAGGTCAGTCAGTTGTGCTTCCAGCAAATCGCTGGCCATCGCAAGCAAGTAGCCGTCACTCACGCTGACAATGCGAAAGCTCGACAGCATGCGGCCTTTGGGCGTGCAGCGCGCACCCAGGCTGGATTGGCTGTCGCTGAGGTAGTTGAGGTTGCAGGTGACTTGGCCCTGCAGGAACTTGTTGGCGTCCGGGCCGCGTACGGCGAGGATGCCTTCGTGGCTGAGGGTGCAATAAAACGCGGTATCGGCCATGGTGGATTAGGTATCGCTGGATAAAAGTTAGGGGGCTCATCATAGAGCGCGCCTCGCGCCTTGTCAGCGCTTGCCGTTGCTTCGTCTCGGTGCATTGCCTGGCCGGGTGATGCGCGCGGTCAACAGGGACGCTTTTCATCGGTATACTGCGCGCCTTATCCAAGGAGCATACCCATGGTTGACTCGGTTGAACTCAATCGTCTTTTTTGGCACAGCCGCCGCGGCATGCTGGAGCTGGATGTGCTGCTGGTGCCGTTTGTCAGAGAGGTGTATCCGCACCTCGACGAGGCTGACCGCGAGCGTTATCGCAAACTGCTGGAATGTGAAGATCAGGACATGTTCGGCTGGTTTATGCAGCGCGGCGAGCCGGAAGATGCCGATCTTAAACGTATGGTTCGGATGATTCTGGACCGTGTCCAGCCCCAGTGACGGCTTCGACTGTCAGTGGCAGCTTTCACGGCAGCTGCTGATCTGCTATGCCCTGATCCAGGGGCTGGCGCTGCTTAGCCTGGCGCTGGTGGATATTCCGCTCTGGGCGCTTTTACTGGGAGTTGGCTTCTGTCTCGCCCATGCCGCTTGGGTGCTGCCGCGACATTTGCTGCTGAGTGCGCCTTCGGCCTACCGGGCGCTGCGTTGCACGGCGGATGGTTGGCAGGTGCACAGCGCGGCGCAGGGCTGGCAGGCCATCGAGCTGCATCCCGATAGCCTGGCCTTACCGCTGATTGTGCTGCTGCGCTTTCGTCTGGCAGGCCAGCGCCGCGTGCGCTCACTGTGCATCGCCCGCGACAGCCTGGCGCGTGATCAGCATCGGCGCTTACGGGTGCGGCTGAAATTCAGTCGCCATAGGTGGGCGGCAGCAGAATAGTGTCCTTGGCTTCTGCCAACTGCTGCGGGTAGTCCAGGGTGTAATGCAGGCCGCGGCTTTCATGGCGCAGCATGGCAGAGCGGATCATCAGCTCGGCGACCTGGGCCAGGTTGCGCAGCTCGATCAGGTCACGGCTGACCTTGTAGTTGCTGTAAAACTCGTGAATTTCATCGAGCAGCAGGCGTACCCGATGCTCGGCCCGCTGCAGGCGCTTGTTGGTGCGCACGATGCCGACGTAGTCCCACATAAAGCGCCGCAGTTCGTCCCAGTTGTGCGCAATGATCACGTCTTCATCCGAGTCGGTGACCTGGCTGGCGTCC
>JBIHZW010000078.1:0-14221 GCA_044240245.1 Pseudomonas sp.
TTCCAGTAGTCGTACTCAAAGCCCACATACAGCTGCTTCTCGCCCCAGTTCATAGCCTTGCCCAGGTCGTACTTGATCTGCGGGTTGAAATGCAGGTTGGCGTGGTAGCTCTTGTCGTTGTCCACCACCCAGTCCATAAAACCGTCGATAACGATGTCGGATTTGCCCACTGGGATGGTGTAGCTCCACACCGGGGTGATCTGCCAGACATTATCGCCGTCGCGCTTGCCATCCGTAGTGCGGTTGTAGAAGTTCAGCGAGAAGTAGTCGAAGCCAGGGATCGCCAGGTCAAAGCCCGGACCGATCAGGTAGGACTCGACATCGTCTTCACCGAATTCGTAGGTGGTGGCCAGCAGCACATCCTTGATCGGGCCGAATTCCAGCTTGCTGTTGAACAGCTTGCCGAATGACAGGCGTGGTGAGAACTCGCCGTAGAAGGTGTGGCCGTCGCCTGCGCCATTGGTGGCGTCAGTGTTGTACTTGATGGTGTCGACGAAGAAGAACAGGTCGCCAATAGCCCAGCCACTGGCATGCTCGAAGGTTACGGTCTGCTGGATTTCCGGGTCGATCTTGTAATCCTGGCCATAGAGATAGGTCAGGCTGTTGTTCTGCCAGTGCAGCAGGTCGCCCGCTACGGCCTGGCCGCCCGCCAGCAGCCCGCCCGCCAGGACCAGAGAGGAAAGAGTACGGTTCATCGAGTGGTGCTCCCCAAAGTGCTGAATTATCGTTTTAAACCTGTCTGAGTGGTCAGGCTGTCGAGGCTTGAGCAAGAACAAGGCCAAGTCCTGAATTTGCCCACGACGCGACCACTAGAGCGCTGCGGGCGCGCACTCTAGTGGTTTTCAGGGGAATGTAAATACGCCGCATGCACTGATAACTGACCGGGTGGACAGTTTCGGCTTTAAGTTGGTGCGCCTGCCCGAGTGGGGCTGTCAGCTCTGCCGCGGCGTGGTGCCGGCTCGGCGCTTGATCGGCTTGCGTGCCGGCTTGTCGCTGCTGGGCACATGCAGATAGGACATCACGCTTTCGGTCAGCTCGGCGGCCAGTTGCACGGCTTCCTTGTTGCGTGCCATCACGCCGGCGACCAGGCCTTCGATCAGCGCCAGCACCGAGGTGTTGGAGCTGATCAGCACCGGGTGATCAGCTGGGGCAAACAGCGCATGTTTGGCAATGGTGGTCAGCGGCGAGGCGGGCGAATCGGTGATCGCCAGCACGGTCGCGCCGCGTTCGCTGGCAAAGCGTGACAGCTGCAGCGTATCGAGGGAATAGCGCGGCAGGGAGATCGACAGCAGCACGTCATGTTCGGTGATGGCCGCCAGGCGGTAGGCGGCGTTTTCGTTGCCACCTTCCATGCTCACCGCCGTGGCATCGGCGCAGAACGGCACCAGGTTGGCGGCTGCAAGGCCGGCCATATAGGCGCTATTGCCGAAGCCGAGGATATAGATCTTGCGCGCCTGGATCAGGCAGCTGACAAAGGCTTCGAAGGTGTCCGCGCTGTTATTGGCCCCAGCGGTTGCCAGGTTGCTGCTGGCGATCTGCACCTGCTCGTGCAAGCCGAAGGCGCCGTCCGGACGATGCGCCAGTTCGTTGCGCAGCTTGTCCACCGGCGACACCATCTGCTGCAGGGTGCTCACCAGCTCGGCTTTCAGCCCGGTATAGCCGCCCAGGTCGATGGCCTTGGCCAGACGGTTGACGGCGGCCGCCGAGGTGGCGGTTTCCACCGCCATTTCCTCGATGGTCAGGGTCGCGGCTTTCAGCGGGTGGCGCAGGATAAAGTCGGCCACCTTGCGCAGCGAGGGCTGCAGGTGCGGGGCGATTTCCGCCAGTTTGCGCATCACCGGGGCGGCGTAGACGGTTACGTTCTTGGCAGAAGTCGGCATGGATGGGCTTTCAGCACGTTGAAGGATTGGGCGTGCGCGCCGGGTCGGGGCGGGCCTGGGTCGTTGCGGCTGAAGTGTATCCGAAGCCGACCGCGGCTGTGGCATTGCGCGCGGTCGGCCTGCGGGTTCCGTCTATTTCAGACTGCCGGCGAGAAACTGCTGCAAGCGCTCGGATTTCGGCTGGGCCAGCACCTCGCGCGGGCAACCGCTTTCTTCGACGCGGCCCTGATGGAGGAACAGCAGCTGGTTGGACACCTCGCGGGCAAAACCCATTTCGTGGGTGACCACCACCATGGTGCGGCCTTCCTCGGCCAGATCGCGCATGACCTTGAGCACTTCGCCGACCAGTTCCGGGTCCAGCGCCGAGGTCGGCTCATCAAACAGCATCACTTCAGGCTCCATCGCCAGGGCGCGGGCGATGGCCACGCGCTGCTGCTCACCGCCGCTCATATGCGCTGGGTAGGCATCCTTGCGATGGGCGACGCCGACTTTCGCCAGGTAGTGTTCGGCTTTCTCGCGGGCGTCTTTCTTGCTCATGCCCAGTACATGCACAGGCGCTTCCATCACGTTGTCCAGAGCGCTCATATGCGACCACAGGTTGAAGTGCTGAAAGACCATGGCCAGGCGTGAACGCATGCGTTGCAGCTGTTTGCTATCGCTGGCCTTGAGCGCGCCGGTGGCGCGGCTCGGTTGCAGTTTCAGCTCTTCGTTATTAAGCAGGATGCGCCCGCTGTGCGGTTGCTCCAGCAGGTTGATGCAGCGCAGGAAGGTGCTCTTACCCGAGCCGCTGGAGCCGATGATGCTGGTGACATCGCCAGCCTTGGCGGTCAGGGACACGCCCTTGAGCACCTCATGGGTGCCATAGCGTTTGTACAGGTTGTCGATTTGCAAGGTGTACATGGCAGCGGATTCTCTTGTTGTTAATCGGTAAGCAGGCGGCCCTGGCGAATCGGCTGCGCGCCGGCAACCTTGGCCAGCCACAGGCCGGGTTGGGCATAGCGCAAGCGTTCGCGGGCGTAGAGGATTCCTGAGGTGGTGGCGTGTACCACGGAGTGCTGATCGCTCAGTGGGTCGATCACCTCGAACAGTGGGTCGCCGAGCTTTACCCGCGCGCCCAGCGGTTGCAGAAAGCTCACCACGCCGGGGTGCGGCGCGTAGGCGTACTGCGCGCCGGCAAAGGGCGTGGCTTCGCAACAGGTGAACGGCGCGGCGGGCCAGTCGCCGCTGATCAGGCCTTGGTCGGCGAGAAAGCCGAGAATGTCATCGGCACTGTGCTGCGCCTGAGTGCGGTCGGTATCGGCCATGCCGCGCAGCTCGATGGTGGTGGCCATGCAGGCCAGCGGAATAGAGGCCTGCGGGTAACGCTCGGCCAGGCGCAGCCAGGGTACGGCGCAGGCTTCATCGAAGGAGTTGCCGCCGCTGTCTTCAGCCAGCAACACCGCGCCGGCGCGCAAGCGGGCGGCCAGTGGTTGCAGGTTTGGCCAATGCTGCGGCAAGGCGTAGAGCAACATGATCGATTCGAAATCACAGTGTAGATCGAGCACCAGATCAGCGTCGCAGGCTTGTCGCAGCAGCAGGCGGCGTAAGCCGTCCAGCTCCGATCTGGCGGAGGGCAGCTCGGCAATGGCCTCAATCATCAGGCGGCGAATCAGCGTCACGTTGGCCTGCGCGTCGTCGCCCAGGCGGCCTTCCAGCTGTGGCGCGATCAGCTCGGCCAGCGCGGGAAAGTCGCGGTTGAAGTTCTGCCCACTGGCCAGGTCGAAGCGGCCCTGATGAGTGGCCTGAAACATCTGCCCCAGGCCAATCGGGTTGGCTACCGGCACCAGTTCGATTACGCCGTTGAGGCGGCCCTGCTGTTCCAGTTCGAGTAGCCGCTGTTTGAGTTCCACCGCCACGCGCATGCCCGGCAGCTCATCGGCATGCAGGGCGGCCTGGATATAGGCCTTGCGCGGGCCGCTGCCAAAACGAAACACCGAGAGCCGGCGTTCCGTGCCCGCCGTGCTCCAGGGCAACTGGTGCTGAATATGTTTCATGGCGTTCCCTTAATTCTTGCGCGGGGCCAGGTGGGCCAGCCAGCGGCCTTCGGCCAGCTTGAACAGGCGCACCAGGATAAAAGTCAGGCACAGATAGAACAGCCCTGCGGTGATAAAGGCCTCGAAGGGCATGTAGTAGCGCGAGCTGACGGTGCGCGCCGCGCCAGTGATATCGATCAGGGTGACGATTGAGGCCAGCGACGTGGTGTGCAGCATCATGATCACTTCATTGCTGTACTGCGGCAGCGCCCGGCGTAGGGCCGACGGCAGGAGGATGCGGCGGTACAGGGTGAAGCGCGACATGCCTACGGCTCTAGCGGCTTCGATCTCGCCATGGGGCGTGGCCTTAAGGCTGCCGGCGAGAATTTCCGCGCTATAGGCGCTGGTGTTGATGGCAAACGCCAGGCAGGCGCAGAAGGTGGCGCTGGAGAAATACGGCCACAGCACGCTCTCCCGTACCGCCTCGAACTGCGCCAGGCCGTAATAGATCAGGAACAGCTGCACCAGCATCGGCGTACCGCGGATCACGTAGGTGTAGAGCCAGGCCGGGCCGTTAAGCCAGGGCGCGCGTGAAACGCGCAGCAACGCCAAGGGGATGGCCAGTGCCAGACCCAGCGCGAGGGCGATAAACAGCAGTTTGAAGGTCACCAGTACGCCGCTGCCATAGAGCGGCAGGCTGTCGGCAATCAGTTGGAAATCGAGCACGGTAGAAGGTCTCGCTTAGAGTTCGGCCAGGCGGGCGCCCACGGAGTAGCGTTTTTCCAGCAGGCGCAGGGCCAGCAGGGATACCGTGGTGAGCAACAGGTACAGCGCGGCAACCGCGAGGAAAAAGGTGAAGGGTTCGCGGGTGGCGTCGGCGGCGTTCTTGGCCTTGAACATCATGTCCTGCAGGCCGACCACGGAAATCAGCGCGGTGGCCTTGGTCAGCACCAGCCAGTTGTTGGTAAAGCCGGGGATGGCGAAGCGGATCATCTGCGGCACCAGAATCCGCCAGAACACCTGCATGCCACTCATGCCATAGGCCGCACCGGCTTCGGCCTGGCCTTTGGCGATGGCCATAAAGGCGCCTCGGAAGGTTTCCGAGAGGTAGGCACCGAAGATAAAGCCCATGGTGCAGACCCCGGCGATAAAGGGGTTGATGTCGATGTACTGATCATGGCCGAGCAGCGGGGCCACGCGGTTTACCAGGTCCTGGCCGCCGTAGAAGATCAGCAGAATCAGCACCAGATCAGGGATGCCGCGAATAACCGTGGCGTAGCCTTCGCCAAGCAGTGCCAGCCATTTCAGCGGTGACAAGCGAAACGCTGCGCCAACCAGGCCCAGGGCAATTGCCAGGGTCATGGAAGTCAGGGCCAGACTGAGGGTCAGCCAGGCGCCCTCGAGAATGGTCGAGCCGTAGCCGTGGAGCATGATGGGTTCCTCACGCAGAGGCCGAATGGCCTGCGCTACAACGAGAAAAAGGTGCCTCGCAGTGGAGGCACCCATGAGGCATTAGCAGTACTTACTTGCCGTAGATATCGAACTCGAAGTACTTGGCCTGCACGTCCTGATAGGTGCCGTTGGCGCGAATGGCGTCGATGGCGGCGCTGATGCGGGCGGCGTTTTCGCTGTCGCCTTTACGCACCGCGATGCCGGCACCGTTACCGAAGTATTTCGGGTCGTTGAAGTCCGGGCCGACCAGGGCGAAACCCTTGCCTGCTGGGGTTTTGATAAAGCCTTCATCGATGTTGATGATGTCCGCCAGAGTGGCGTCTAGGCGACCGGAAGCCAGGTCGAGGAAGGCTTCGTTCTGCGAGGCGTAGCGCACCACTTCAATGCCGGCGGCTTCGAACTGGTCCGAGGCAAAACGATCGTAGGTGGAGGCGCGCTGTACGCCGACTTTCTTGCCTTTGAGATCGACCAGCGGGTCCTTGATTTCGCTACCGGCCTTCATCGCCAGCTTGCCGGGGGTGTGGTAGTACTTTTTGCTGAAATCCACCGATTTCAGGCGGTCTTCGGTGATCGACATGGACGACAGCACGGCGTCGACCTTGCGTACTTTCAGTGACGGAATCAGGCCGTCGAATTCCTGCTCGACCCACTCACATTTGACCTTCATTTCCGCGCACAGGGCGTTGCCGATGTCGTAGTCGAAACCGCTGATCTTGCCGTCAGGGGTTTTGAAGGCGAAGGGTGGGTAGGCCGCCTCGATACCGATGCGCAGGCTGTCCTGGCTGGCGACACTGAATGTGCTGACGGCGCTGAGCGCCAGAGCGCCGAGAAGTGCGATCTTGTTCATCTTATTGACTCCTTGATGGGGCGTTTGGGTTTGCGCTGATCGTCATGCCTTCGCCTGCGATCAGCAGGTACTGCCTGCAGCAATGGCCTCGCCAGATGGCGCGGCGTACAACCTGAAGCCTTGTGGGCTTCTGTTCGTTTCGGCCGGGCTAGGTAGGCCTGGCCTGGGGTTTGAGTGCGAATAGGTGTGACATGTTTATTTTCATAAAGCTACTTATTAGAAATATTTGTGTCAAATGCGTTCTGTCGGATAAATGGCTTAAGCCGCTCTAGCGCGGCGGCTAGCTGCTGGTGAAGATTTTTTGGGCCCTGTTGGAGCGACAAGCTGTCGGCGCTAAAGGGTTGATCGGGTTTTCCGGTTGGTATATAAAATTTCACAAAGCGAGATTGTGAAAATTTAAATTCACAGCCGAAAAGCCAGGATTGGCGCGGTGTTTTACCTGCTGCAGGGAGGCGCTGACGGGACCGGAACACCGGCTCGCACGAGTTCTCATAACAAGAGCAATAAGAATGAAAAAGCAGCTGAACAAGCGCGTGGCGGTGGCCGCCCTGATCCTTTCCTGTGCAAGCTCTGCAGCCCTGGCTGAAGGTCACTTACTGGCCGTCGGCGGCATGCTGCGCGCGAGCAACTCGCCGGTGTACGCCAAGTTCATCGAACTGGCCGGTGGCCAGAAAGATGCGCGCATCGTGATCATGCCAACCGCCAGCGGTAGCCAGGGTTCGAGCAAGCGCTTTATGGGCGAGCTTGTGGCCCTGGGCATCCCAGCCGAGCGCATCAGCATCGTCGGCATCGACAAGAGCAACTACCAAACAACCATGAACGATGCTGCCGTGGTCAAGCCACTGGGCGAGGCCAGCGCGGTGTGGTTTGTCGGTGGCGATCAGGCGCGTATCGCCCGCGCGTTATTCAATGCCGATGGCAGCCCGTCGCTGCTGATGCAGGAAGTGCGCAAGGTGTATGACAAGGGCGGCGTGGTCGCCGGTACCAGCGCTGGTGCCAGCATCCTCGGCGCGCAGATGCCCACCGCTTATGGCGTGGTGATGGATACTCTGGACTTCGGCGTAGCCAGCAAGGCCGACCAGCGCGGCGCGGCGGTGCTGAAAGGTTCGGGCCTGTTCGGCGGCGGCATCATCGATCAGCACCTCGACCAGATCGAGGAAACCAGCACCGGCCGCGCCGCGCGCATGGCTGTCTACCTCGCCGAGCAAAAGTCCACACGCGGCTTCGGCCTGGATACCAACACTGCGATGTGGGTAAACCCCGAGGGCCAGGTGCAGGTGCTGGGCGAGGGTTACCTGACGGTGATGGACGCCAGCCAGGCCGAGAAAACATTCGGTGTTTACGGCACCCAGTTGAGCAACGTACGCCTGGCCATGCTCGGCAACGGCGACCGTTATGACCTGGCCAGCGGCAAGGTGCAGCCTGCCGAAGGCAAAGCTGCCATCGAGGCCGGCAACGAATACCTGGTGGGCAACCAACTGATCACCGACCTGTCGGCCGTTTCGGCAATTGGCCGGGCGGTGCTTTATGGCCTTGCAGACAACACCGCGACGCGCCAGGTCGGCCTGATGACCCGCTACAACCCGCTCAACGGCTACCACTACGGCTACCGTTTCGAGTTCAGCAAAACCGCTGACTTCAGCGCCCACAGCCAGTTCTACGATTCGCTGACCAACTACAGCGTGGGCGGTGTGCGCCTGGATATTCGCCCGGTCAATGCCAACCTCGGCGACCCAGCTACCAGCGCACCTAAAGATGCCGGCAACGGCGCTGTGGGCGATGCGATTCGCGCCGTGAGCTTCCGCGGCCTGATGACCCTCAATGGTCAGAACGCCTTCGAGCCGCAACGGCCGATCAGTCGTCTGGAGTTGGCCAACGCCCTGCAGATGACCCTGGCTGCTGAGCCCAAGCTGGATGCGCTGCCCACGCTCACAGATATCGGTGCGGATGATCCGATGCGCGATCAGCTCAATGCTGTGCTTTCTAATGGCTGGATGACCAGTGCTGAGGCGTTCGCCGGTAACCAGCCGGTCACCCGCAAGGAATGGGCGCTGGCCTGCAAGTCACTGGTCGAGCGCTATCAGGGCGTTAGCTTGGCGAAAACCGCCGCGCTGACCGACCTCGCTGGCGTCGATAAAGCCTTTGCCGACGCTGCCAGCCTGACGGTGGGCGAGGGCTGGTTGCAGGCCGAGAAGGGTCGCTTCAACCCGGATGCTCCGGTCAGTCGAGCCGAAGTGGCGCAGACCCTGGCCAAGGTCAGTGGCTTGCTCAAGCTCTGAGCTAAACCGCCAAGCGCCGCGCTTATCCGCGGCGCCCCAATCACCGATGAAGAGCGTGAGTCCCTGTATGCAACTGAGCAGGCTGGAATCCTTCGCCCTGGAAAAACTCCTGCAGCCGCTGCAGTGCGCCGAGTTGGCTGCCGTGCAGCCAGCGCTGCAGGTCTTGCAGCGGGTGCAAACCAGTGCCGGCTTCTACTCGATTATCCAGCTGCCGACCGGTATCGCGGCGTTGCCGCAGAACCACGAGCTGGAGTGGCCATTCAAGCTCAAGCGCCTGAAAGCCAAGGGGTATTTCGTTTGCTGGGCGGAGTCGTCAGCGACCTTGTGCCTGGAAGCGGTGATCAGTAAGGGCGTGTGTCCGCCCGAGCTGTCGCTGGAGCAGTTTGCCTAGCGGCAGTGCTGGAAGGAATGCGTCGCTGCCCGGCGACGGATTTTCAAGATGTTCAATAAAAAACCAATGGAGTAAGCCATGAACGTTGTAAAACTGAGCCTGATCGCCCTGGCAGTTGCCGCGGCCAGCTCGCAACTGGCAGTCGCCGGCGAGCAGCAAGAGTCCAAGGGCTTTATTGCCGACAGCACGCTGAACCTGCTCAATCGCAATTTCTGGATGCACCGCGATTACCGTAACTCCACACGTAATATTCGCGATGAGTGGGCCCACGGCATCCAGGCGCATTACGTGTCCGGCTTTACCCAGGGCACTGTCGGCTTCGGTGTCGATGCTCATGGTTATGGTGGCATCAAGCTCGATGGCGGGCGCGGCAGCGTTGGCAACGGCATCATGCCGGTGGACGGCGATGGCCGCATCGAAGACAACACCGGCGAGCTGGGCGGCGCAGTCAAGCTGCGGGTTTCTTCCACTGTGTTGAAGTTCGGTGAGCAGCGTCCGACCGCACCGGTTTTCGCCACCGGCGACTCGCGCCTGCTGCCGGAGACCGCAACTGGCTTCCAGCTGTCGAGCAGTGAGTTCGATGCACTCTCCCTCGAAGCGGGCCATTTCACCGCGATCAATCGCCGCAATTCGAGCAACTCCGATGGCGAGCTGACCAGCGAATACGCGGAAGTCGAAGCACGCAGCGTCGATTTCGTCGGCGGCACCTACAACTTCACCGACAACCTCAGCGTAGCGCTCTACGGCAGCGAAGCCGAAGACATCTGGCGTCAGTACTTCGCCAACGTCTACTACACCATTCCGCTGGCTGACGATCAGGCGCTGAATTTCGATCTGGTGGCCTACAAGACCGATGATCAGGGCGATGCCTTGGCCGGTGAGCTGGATACCCTGACCTACTCGCTGAAAGCGGCCTACAGTTTCGGCGCGCACAAGCTCAGCCTGGCGTACCAGAAGGTCAATGGCGATGAGTTCTTCGACTACATCGGTGGTGACTCGATCTGGCTGGCCAACTCCGTGCAGTACTCCGACTTCAACGCCCCCAACGAGCGTTCCGTGCAGGTGCGTTACGACCTGAACATGGCGACCTTCGGCGTACCGGGCCTGAGCTTTATGGCGCGTTACATCAAGGGTGATGACATCGACGGCACCAAGGCCGATCCGAATGGCGCCTTCGCCGGCTGGGCGGGCGATGACGAGAAGCATTGGGAGCGCGATCTGGAAGCCAAGTACGTGGTGCAGTCCGGTGCCGCCAAGGACCTGTCCCTGCGCCTGCGTCAGGCCACCCATCGCTCCACCGCCTTTGACAGCGACCTCGACGAAGTACGCCTGATCGTCGAGTACCCGCTGAGCATTCTGTAAGGCAGTCGCCGGCCGCTCATACTGGTGAAGCGGCCGGTTGTTTATTCAAGGTCAGCTCCCATTGCTCCTTTGGCCTTAAGGCGCCCTGTGCGGCGCCTCTTTTCTCGGCTTGGAGCCTGGCCTCTGACCCCAGGCTGTCGCTTTGACAGCGCTTGCAAGGGGCACCGAAATGCTACGAGCAACCCTATTTATGCTGGGCTTGATCCTGCTGAGCAGTGTTCAGGCGCAGCCCCTGCGTATCGCCATGGAAGGGCAGTTTCCGCCCTTCGAGCAAATCGATGCGAGCGGCCAATTGCGCGGCTTCAATGTCGATATCGCCCAGGCCCTGTGCCAGGCCATGGCGGCGGATTGTCAGCTGGTCAGGTTTGCCTGGGACGATTTGATTCCGGCACTCAATGAGCAGCGTGCGGACCTGATTCTGGCGTCCATGTCGATCACCGCGCAGCGCGCCGAGCTGGTCGACTTCACCGCCAAATATGCGCAAACCCCGGCCTTTTTCTTCGCCCGCAAGGGTCTGGTTAACCAGGTGATCATCACCCCAAGGCGTATAGCCGGCAAACGCCTGGGTGTGCAGCGCGACACCACCTATGACCGCTTCCTCACTGACAAATACCAGCAGCACACCGAGGTGCTGCGCTTCGATTCCGCCGAGGGCATGTACCAGGCGCTCGGCGCAGGGCGCGTCGACCTGGTGCTGGATGACGCGGTGTCCGGCTATTTCGGCTTTCTTGACACGGCCCAGGGCCAGGGTTTCGAGCAGGTCGGCAACAAGGTGGTCGCCCCCAAACACTTTGGCAAAGGCCAGGGCATCGCCGTGCGCAAGGGCGATCACGTTCTGCGTGAGCAGCTGGATAGAGCGCTCAGCGTGATTCTCAGTAACGGCGTCTACAAGCGCATCGAGAAGCAGTACTTCAAACAATTCACGGTGTATTAGCCGAAGGAGTCAGCCACCCAGAGAGCCACGCGGCGTTATCTGCAGCAGTTCCCGTTTTACAACTCTCACAACAAGCGTGCGCCGAGCGCACATCGGAGAACTCGAACCATGATCAGATCATTTATGCGGTGCAGCGCGTTGCTGCTCGCCCTTCTACCCGTCACCGGCTACAGCGCCGGCCCGCTGATATTGATTGGCGGCGGCCTCAAGGATGACAACACGGCGATCTATCAGCGCCTGATTCAACTGGCCGGTGGTAACGGCCAGGCGCGGATCGGGGTGATCACCGCTGCCTCGATCCCGGAAAGTGACGACCCGGATGCCGGCACTGCCGATGCCGCCAACTCCAAAGCCAATGGCGAGTTCTATGCCCAGCTGCTGGAGACCTACGGCGCCGCCGATGCGCAGTGGATTCCTATCGACCTGGATCAGATCAGCAATAACAGCAACCCGCAGGTGGTCGCGCAGATCAACAGCATGACCGGGTTCTTTTTCGGCGGTGGCGACCAGTCGCGCCTGACCCAGACCCTGCAAACCGCGACTCGTGCCGACAGCCCAGCATTGGCGGCCATTCGTGCGCGGCACAACGCCGGCGCAGTATTGGCGGGTACCAGCGCCGGTACGGCGATCATGGTGCAGGGGCCGATGGTCACCGGCGGCGAAAGCTATGACGGCCTACGTTATGGCGTGTACACCTCGCCGGGTGGTGATGACCTGTCCTACGACATGCAGGGCGGTTTTGGCTTCTTCAATTACGGTTTGCTCGATACCCACTTCAGCGAGCGTGGCCGTCAGGGCCGTATCGTGCGCCTGGCGGATCACACCCAGGTGCCGTTTGCCTTCGGTGTCGATGAAAACACCGCGCTGCTGGTGCAGAACAACGCCACTCTGGGCCAGGTGGAGATGGAAGTCATCGGTGAAAACGGGGTGTTTATCTTCGATCTGCGCAACAAAGAGCGCGGCACCGGCAGCAGCTACGCCTTGTATGACGTGCTGGGCAGCTACCTGACGGCGGGTGATCGCTACCGTCCGGTAACCGGCCAGTTTGTCATCGCCAGCGGCAAGACCAGCCTGCGCGGCCGCGAGCGCTACAGCTCGGCGATGACCGTGACCACCGATATCTTCAGCAGCCCGAACAACAGTGGCGCGAATGGCCGGCGCAAACCGCGCGAGTTCGTCAAAGTCAGCGCCGATCTGTTCGACAGCCGTGTAACCACGACCCTTGGGCGTACCTACGAGACCAACCCGCGCTTTCGCGTCGACCTGTTCAAAAGCAGCCAGTTCGATAGCCACGGTTATCAGGGCACCGTTGGCGGCAAGAACATGCTGTCCTACCTGCGTTTGCTGATGGATTTCCGTCCTAACTAAGCGAACTGCGGCCCGCCGGCTTTTGCTGGCGGCGGCCACTGAGCAAAGCCACTTTCTGTTCGGAAGTGGCTTTGTTATTTCAGTCTTATGGGCAAGGTGTACTGGAGGGGGGCTTGTCTAAGAAGGCGGCGTCCGCTGGTTGCATAGGGGGTGAGTCAGCGCTCGTCTTCGGTTGTTTCCAGGCTTTGTAACACCACCTGCTCCAGTGCACTGTTGGGTGCTGGCGGTGTGCCGGCCAGTTGGCCGAGCATTTCCCATTGCTGGTCAAGCTCGCTGTTGATCGCCAGCATGCGCTCGATCATCTTGTGTGCGGTGGCGTTTACGGCGCTGTCCTGGGTGTTGAGCAGTTCAAACGACATTGCGGTGATGGCGGCAGTCAGGTGGGTGAGGGTGCGCGTGGACAGGCTGAGCAACTCGGTCAATTGCGCTTCCTTGGCAGTCATGGTCATCTCCTTGTGAATCCTGCCCTGAGCTTAGCGCGACATTGTGTCGCCCGGCTATCCGCTCCATCACCTGAGTCCTACCGCCGGGCTTCTGTGCAGTTTCTTTCTCCTCTCCATTACTAGGTGAATGGCTGGTTGCACTGATCGTGCACGCACTCCGTCGGCCAGTGCGCGCGCAGTTGCCTGGTGTGCTTTGCTCAGTTAAGGCGTGAATACAGCAAGTGGTGCAACCTGCTTGCTGTTGCGGTTGTACCTGTCGTCGGAAGCACTGCGGTTTTTTAAAACGAGCGTTTTGCTTACTTAGCGTGCGATTTTCACTGGAACCGCGGCAGAACTGGGCTTGCGCCAGAAGGTAGTAAGATTCAGCGCTGCTGAGGGGCGTAAAGAACTCTGGTTTTGTTTGGTTGCACCTAGTTGCACCTCGCGCCTTCTGAGGTTTAATCTCTCGCCAGATTTTTTTGCCGTGCTCCAGCCCATACAGGACAAACCAATGGCCACCACTACCCTTGGCGTAAAGCTCGATGATGCAACCCGTGATCGCCTCAAGCAGGCTGCGCAGTCGATTGACCGCACGCCGCATTGGCTGATCAAGCAGGCGATCTTCAATTATCTCGAGCAGATCGAGGGTGGTCTGACCCCGGCCGAGCATTCCGGCCTAGCGGCGGTTGCCGGTGAAGAGTCGGTTGATTCGCTTACCGAGCAAGGCCTGCAGGTGTTCCTCGACTTCGCCGAAAGCATCCTTCCGCAGTCGGTGCTGCGCGCCGCGATTACCGGTGCTTATCGCCGTCCAGAAACCGAAGCGGTACCAATGCTGCTGGAGCAGGCGCGTCTGCCCAAGGACATGGCCGAGGCGAGCAACAAGCTGGCCATGGGCATTGCCGAGAAGCTGCGTAACCAGAAGAACGCTGGCGGCCGTCAGGGCCTGGTGCAGGGCTTGCTGCAGGAATTCTCGCTGTCCTCGCAGGAAGGTGTCGCGCTGATGTGCCTGGCCGAAGCGCTGCTGCGTATTCCGGACAAGGCCACCCGTGACGCGCTGATCCGCGACAAGATCAGCAACGGCAACTGGAGTCAGCACCTGGGTAACAGCCCGTCGATGTTCGTCAACGCAGCCTCCTGGGGCTTGCTGATCACCGGCAAACTGGTGGCCACGCACAACGAAGCCGGCCTGGTAACTTCGCTCAACCGCATTATCGGCAAGGGCGGCGAGCCGCTGATCCGCAAGGGCGTGGACATGTCCATGCGCCTGATGGGCG
>JBIHZW010000315.1:0-4201 GCA_044240245.1 Pseudomonas sp.
CGGATTCTTTCTCGATCACGATAAACACGTTGTGACCGAGCTTCTGCCCCATCAGGGCCAGCTTGATAAATTCACGGTCTTTATAACCGTTGCAGACGATGGTGCCGCCCTTCGGCGCCAGCGCCAGCACGGCCATCAGCTCAGGCTTGGAGCCGGCTTCGAGGCCGATGGAGACGTTCTGCGTGGCGATGATGTTTTCCACCACCGCTTCCTGCTGGTTGACCTTGATCGGGTACAGGGCGGTATACGGGCTCTGGTACTCCAGGCGCGCGATATTGGCGTCGAAGGCGCCGGTCAGCTGGCGTACGCGGTCTTGCAGGATGTCCGGAAAGCGCACCAGCAACGGCAGCGACAAGCCGCTGGAACGCAGTTCCTCGACCTGTTCGAACAGGTCAATCGGCTGGCTCTCTGGGCCATTCGGGCGCACCTCGACACGGCCCTTGTCATTGATCGCGAAGTAACCCGCGCCCCAATGGCGAATGCCATAGACGCTACGGCTGTCCGCTACGGTCCATTGGCTGCCGTCATCTTTACGTGTGCGTCGTGCAGACATCGATGTCTCCCTTGCTGGCGATAGTGGCCTTGGTAACACCAAGACCCGTACAGATTAAAGTCTGGAAATGACGATTGCTCGGCAATGGACCAAAGGTCTGCCGAGGAAGTTTAGAAAAGACTGGATCAGCCGCCGGACTTCTTGGCTTTAAAGCCGTGCTTGATCAACTCGGCGATCAGCAGTTCGACGTGATCACCCTGAATCTCGATCACCCCATCCTTGAGTGATCCGCCGCACCCGCAGCGTTTCTTCAAGGCGCTGACGAGGTCCTTCAGCGGCTCTTCGGCCAGTGGCACACCGCTGATGGTGGTCACCGTCTTGCCGCCGCGACCTTTGGTTTCGCGGCGCACGCGGGCGATGCCATCACCTTCGGGGATCAGGGTCTGTTTACAGATGCAGGCGTCCACCGGTTGGCTGCAGTCCGGGCAATGCCGGCCGCTGTCGGTGGAATACACCAGGCCGCTGAGGGCGGCAAATGAGGAAGCTTTCTTGACCACCGGTAGGTCCTCGAAGGGGTCAGGATAGCGACTGGTCGACTGAGTGTTCGGAGTCGACCGCGAAGCCCCACTCTGGCAGGGGCAGCGCACCCTGGCGATACACGGCCAGGGCTTGAAGGCCGCGCAGTGTAACGGCAAAAGCCGCGACTGCTAAGTGTAAAAATGCGCCATTAATCGGCGGATTGGCGACGCTGTTCAGGATGCCGAACAAAACGCCCAGATATCCTGCACAAAGCCAGGGCTGACGCGGGGTTTAGCTGGTATTGAGGGCCTAGCGAGTGGCGGCCAGATAACGCTGCAAGGCGGCCAACGAGTCGGGGCAATATGGCAGGTGCTGCGTCTCGGCCAATGCCTCGTCGATGGAGATAAACCGCGCTTCCAGCACTTCCTCCGGTTGCAAGCGCAGCGGCGCATCGGACACAGCCGAATAAGCCATGCACCACAGACGGCTTTCCGGGGCGTCGTAGAGAAAATGCGCGTGCTCAACCAGCGGCGCATCTTCTATTCCCAGTTCTTCAGCCAGTTCGCGCGCGGCGGACTCGGCATAGCTTTCGCCTTCGAGCACCATGCCGCCGGCCGCCACATCCCAATAACCCGGATACAGCGCCTTGCTCAGGGTGCGACGGTGTACGCAAAGCAGGCCGGCGCTGTTGAACAGCAGGATATAGGTGCCGCGCCCGAGCAGATGCCGCGCCCGCAACTCGCTGCGCAACACACCGCCGAGCGGTCGATCATCTTCGTCGACCCAGGCGATGCGTTCGGCATCGGAGGCGGCGCGGTGCGCCACCTCAGCTTCGGACCAGGCCACCGCTTAGCCCTGCGACAGCAGTTGGCGCAGGTCGATCAGCCCGGCATTGGCGCGCGAGATGTAGTTGGCCATTACCAGCGAGTGGTTGGCCAGCAGGCCGTAACCGCTGCCGTTGAGGATCATCGGGCTCCACAGTGGCTCCTGCGCGGCCTCCAGTTCACGGATGATCTGGCGCACGCTGACGGTGGCGTTCTTCTTCGCCAGCACATCGGCGAAATCCACCTCGATGGCGCGCAGCAGATGAGCCAGCGCCCAAGCCTGGCCACGGGCTTCGTAGAACACGTTGTCGATCTGCAGCCATGGCGTCTCGTAGTTCACGCCTTCGATAAAGTCGGCTTGCGCCACGCTCTCGGCCAGCGCTGGATCAACCACTGCAGTATTCAGACGCACCTGACCGACACTTGCCGACAAACGCTGCGACAGCGAACCCAGGCGCGTGGCGGCATCGCCCAGCCAGTTGTTCAGGTTGTCGGCGCGGGTATAGAACTGCGCATTGGACTGACTCGGATCGGCAAGACGGGCCAGGTAGCGGTCCAGCGACTTGATGCCTTCGGCGTATTCAGCCTCGGAAGCCGGCAGCGCCCAACTCTTGTTGTCGAAGTGAAAGCGCGGCTCGGCCTTGGCCAGATCCGGGTCTTCGGTGGACTGCGACTGCGAGCGGGTGAAGTCCTTGCGCAGCGCGCGGGACATATCACGCACCTGCACCATCACGCCAAACTCCCAGCTCGGCATATTGTCGAGCCACAGGCCCGGCGGTGCGAGGTCGTTGGACAGGTAACCGCCCGGCTTGTCGAGCAAGGTGTTAGCCACCTGCTTGAGGGTTTCGGCGGTGGTGTAACCATTCACCAGCTTGTGCCCGCGGGCCTGGGACGCCGCCTCGGCGCGCTGCTGCACGGAGAATTGCGCCGGCTCCTGACTCCAGTACCAGCCCACCACGATGGCGACGATCAGATAAAGCCCCAACAGACCACCAACCGTACGGGCGGCCAGGCTTCCAGTGGATTTGCTCGTTGAGGTGGTGGCGGCGCCTGCCGCGCCATTACTCGCCCCGGCAGTTCGATTCTTCCAATCCAGCATGGCAATGTCCTTTTTTTACCCAAATAACAAGCTCGCGACCGGACTGCACAAACCGGTGGCTCCTCGTTCGACCACAACCCGTCAGCAGGGTTGCGCAACTGCCTTGCACTATAAGGGAAGCGCACCCTGCTGCGCAGCGGCGAAGGGCAAACTTAGCGCCGGTTAAGCCGATTACGTATCTGTGATGTCATAGACAGAAGGCCGACGCCAATAGATCGACGGCACTCGCAAAAAATCAAACGAGTGTTAGCATTGCTAGCACTAAGCCATCACCCGTAGCCACGCGCTGCGCCAACCGAAACCGGGCCATGATCGAGCAAGAAGACCCCAGCCGCGACCGCCTCAAGCAGCACTTCGCGCAGCGCGTGATCAATCAGGCGCGTCAGGTGTTGGAAGTCTGGCAGCGCCTGCAGCGCAGTGAGTGGAACGAAGCTGGCATGGGCGAATTGCGCGAGGCGACGCAACTGTTGCAGCGCTATGCCGAACGCTTCGATCAGGTCGAACACAGCCAGCTGGCCCAGGAAATCGACAACTGCCTGCAACTGGTAGCCGGCAATCGTGGCCGCCTCAATAGCGAACTGATCAGCCAACTCAACGAGCTGTTGCAGCGCCTGTCACGCACCGGCCTGCGCCACGGCGACCGCTTCGAGCAAACCGTGCTGCCGCCGCTGCGCAAACCGGTGTACCTGGCTCTGCAACATATTGAGCGCGCCGAACAGCTGGTGCAGCGCCTGGAGTTCTTCGGCATGAACGCGATTGCCCTGGACAGCGCCAACGCCTTTCGCAACGCCATGCGCGAACGCCACCCGGCGGCGATTCTGATGGAAGTCGACTTCTCCGGCCCTGGTTGCGGCCTGCTCCTGGCGAAAAGCGTGCAGGAAGGTCTGGAGCACCAGATTCCGCTGCTGTTCTTTAGCCCGGAAGACACCGACACCATGACCCGCCTGTCCGCGGTGCGCGCCGGTGGTCAGGAGTTCTTCACCGGCAGCCTGGACGCCTCGAACCTGTTCGAGCGCATCGAAGTGCTGACCAACGTGTCGCAGTACGAGCCCTACAAGGTGCTGATCATCGACGACTCGCGGGCCCAGGCCACGCACACCGAGCGCGTTCTCAACAGCGCCGGCATCGTCACCCGCACCCTGATCGAGCCGATCCAGGCGATGAGCCATCTGGCGGATTTCCAGCCAGACCTGATCATCCTCGACATGTACATGCCCGAGTGCAACGGCCCGGAACTGGCCCAGGTGATCCGCCACAACGACCGTT
>JBIHZW010000316.1:0-4199 GCA_044240245.1 Pseudomonas sp.
ATCGATAAAGTGGCGGTCGATCTTCACATAATCCGGGCGCAGTTCCGACCATAGGCGCAGGCTTGAATAGCCAGCGCCGAGGTCATCCAGGGCGATGGAAAAGCCCATGGCGCGGTAGTGGTGCAGGGCGGTGTCGAGCAGGGCGAAATCATCGGTGGGCGATTGCTCGGTCAGCTCGATCACCACCTGACTCGGTGGAATTCCTAGACTTTGCAGCAGCTGTAGAGTGCGCCCCGGTTGATGCTTGGGCTCCATCAGCGAGTCCGGCGAGACGTTGAGAAACAGCTTGCCTTCAAGCTTGAACTGGCTGAAACGCTGGCAGGCATTCTTGCGGCAGAGCAGCTCCAGCTCACTCAGGCGCCCCGCGCTGCGCGCCACGGCAAACAGGTTGATCGGCGAGTGCAGGGCGCTGTTGGACGGGCCGCGGCTGAGGGCTTCGTAGCCGAGAATGCGCCGCTCGGAGAGCGAGAAAATTGGTTGGAACAGGCTGTGCAGGTCGCCATTGGCGAGGATGCTGTCCAACGCGCTGAACTGCTCGGTGACGATCATGGCGGCTCTCTGTGCATAAAAAACGGGGACTGGCATTGCTACCAGTCCCCGCATTTCACGACAGTTTGATGACCCTTTGATGACGCTCGCTGTTTACTGTTTGGCCAGGCGAGTGTTCAAGCCGAGGTAGTCGAGCAGAATGCGCCCGCTTTCGGCGAGGTAGGCATCATCTTCCGGTTTGGTTTTTTCATCTTCCACCGGCAGGGCGTCTTCGTCTTCTTCCTTGAGTTTGTTCAGCAGCTCTTCACCTTTGGCTTTGCGGCGGCTGTTCTCGATGGCCAGTTGTTGGCCTTCGATATCGGTCTTCTGGGCGCGGCGCTTGGTTTCATTGAGGCTGACGGTGTTTTCTTCCATCAACTTCTGCGCCAATTGCAGGCGTTCACGGGCGAAGGTGAAGTCCGGGTTCTGCGCGGTGCGGTTCTCGAAGCGGCTCTGCAGCTCGGCAAGGAACGGCTTGATCGGGTCCAGCTCCGGTTTGATCGCCGGCTTGATGCTGTCCCACGGCATGGCCTCGGGCAGGGCGCTCTCGCCGATTTCCTTGGTATCCATGATGTCCGGGTACTGGATGTCAGGAATCACGCCCTGATGCTGAGTGCTCTGCCCGGAGACGCGGTAGAACTTGGCCAGGGTCAGCTTCAGCTCGCCATGGTTGAGCGGCTGGATGGTCTGCACGGTGCCTTTGCCGAAGGTCTGGCCGCCGAGAATCAGCGCGCGGTGATAGTCCTGCATGGCACCGGCGAAAATTTCCGAAGCCGAAGCGGATAGGCGATTGACCAACACGGCCAGCGGGCCTTTGTAGTAGATGCCGCTGTTTTCATCGGCCAGTACATCGACGCGACCATCGCTGTTGCGTACCAGCACGGTCGGGCCTTGATCGATAAACAGGCCGGTCAGCTCGGTGGCTTCCTGCAGTGAGCCGCCGCCGTTGTTACGCAGGTCGATGACCACACCGTCGACTTTTTCCTTCTCCAATTCGGTCAACAGGCGTTTGACGTCACGGGTGGTGCTCTTGTAGTTCGGATCGCCGGCACGGAAGGCCTTGAAATCCAGGTAGAAGGCCGGAATCTCGATGACCCCAAGCTTGTAGTCGCGATTATCGTGCTTGAGGTTGAGGATGGATTTCTTCGCTGCCTGCTCTTCCAGCTTGACCGCTTCGCGGGTGATGGCAACCACCTTGCTGGTCTGGTCGTTCGGCGCGTTGCTCGCTGGAATCACTTCCAGGCGTACTTGCGAGCCTTTCGGGCCGCGAATCAGTTTGACCACTTCATCCAGGCGCCAGCCGATCACGTCGACCATTTCCTTGCTGCCCTGGGCTACGCCGATGATCTTGTCGGCAGGGGCGATCTGCTTGCTCTTTTCCGCCGGGCCGGCCGGAACCAGGCGCACTACCTTGACGTGTTCGTTGTCGCTTTGCAGCACGGCACCAATACCTTCGAGCGACAGGCTCATATTGATGTCGAAGTTTTCTGCGTTGTCTGGCGACAGGTAGGTGGTGTGCGGGTCGTAGGACATGGCAAAGGCGTTGATATAGGCCTGGAACACGTCTTCGCCGCGGGTTTGCTTGAGTCGCGCAAGCTGGTTCTTGTAACGCTTGGTCAGCAGATCCTGAATTGCCTTGGGCTCTTTGCCGGCGATTTTCAGGCGCAGTACTTCATCTTTAACGCGCTTGCGCCAGAGGTCGTCGAGTTCGGCGATATCTTTGACCCAGGGAGCGTTTTCACGGTCGATCAGCAGGCTTTCATCGCTGTCGAGATCAATCTTGTCGACGCCCTGTTCGAGCATGTTCAGGGTGAACTGCAGGCGGCTCTGCAGGCGCTCAAGATGGCGCGTGTAGATGGCAAAACCAGGTTGTAGATCGCCGTTTTTCAGCAGGTCGTCAAAGCGCGTGCGCCATTGATCGAACTCGGCGATATCGGAGGCAATAAAGTAGCTGCGCGAGGGGTCGAGCATCTTCAGGTAGCCCTGATAGATCTTTTCCGAGCGCTCGTCATTCAGCGGTGGCTTGTTGTAGTGATGGCGCTTCAACAATTCCACGACGTTGAGGCTGGCGATGACCTGCTCGCGATCAGGCTGCAGGTATTCCCAGGAGTCGTCACTGGTGGTTTTCGCCGCGAGTGGCAGGGCGCTCAGGGCAAACGAAAAGGCGAGGGTGACGCTGAGTAGGGATCGCTTCATGCTAATTCGACGTGTGGGCAATTGATAACGCATATTAGGCCGTCTTTAAGGGCGCCAGATTCCATCGGCGCAATGCAAAAGCCCGGCGGCAGCGCCGGACTCGGTTCAAATGCACTATGGAGGCAGCGTGAAGGCATTGCAAGGCGTTGAAGGCCGTGTGGATTGGGCGGAATACCCAGCACCGGCCTGTGATGTAGGGGAAATTCGCATCCGTGTGGCGGCTGCCGGGTTGAATCGTGCCGACTTGTTGCAGCGCGCTGGGCTTTATCCGCCACCGCCTGGCGCCAGTGAGGTGCTCGGGCTGGAGTGCGCCGGTGTGGTCAGTGAAGTGGGCGCCGGTTGCGACTGGAAAGTCGGTGACCGGGTTTGCGCGCTGTTGAGCGGTGGCGGCATGGCCGAAGAAGTGGTGGTCGATGCGCGTCACGCTTTGCCGGTACCGGAGGGTATGACGCTGGTTGAGGCGGCGGCACTGCCTGAGGTGTACGCCACGGCCTGGCTCAATCTGTTCCAGCTGGCGGGTTTGAAGCCAGGACAGAAGGTCCTGCTGCATGCCGGCGCCAGTGGCGTGGGTTCGGCTGCCATTCAATTGTGTAAAGCCTTCGGCAGCCCGTGCTGGGTCAGCGTTGGTTCGCCGGAGCGTTTGACCTACTGCGAAAGCCTGGGTGCTCAGGGCGGGGTGCTGCGCGGTGAAGAACAGCTGCAGGCGCTGCGCGATTTCGCCCCGTTCGATGTGATTCTCGACCCGGTGGGCGGCAGCTACGCCGCGCTTAACCTGGATTTATTGGCGGTGGATGGCCGCTGGGTAAACATCGGTTTGCTCGGCGGGCGCAAGGCTGAGCTGGATCTGGCGGCAGTGTTAGGTAAGCGCATTGCGCTGATCGGCTCGACCCTGCGCAATCGTGATGAACAGTTCAAAGCTGATTTGCTGCGCGATCTGCAGCAGTTTGTCTGGCCGCTATTTGCCGAGGGGCGCCTCAAATCGCAACTTCAGCAGGCTTATGCGCTCAAAGATGCCGAGGCCGCCTTTGCTGCGCTGGCGAGTAATCAGGTCAACGGCAAGCTGGTTTTGCTAATAGACCCAGCATTGGTATGAGTCCGGCGGACGATTGGCTTAATCAATCGGAATCATGGCGGCAATCAATAAGCTTTTTTTGCATAAGGCGTTAAAATGCGCCCTGTAAATTTCTAACCCTCAAAAGGAACCAGAGATGAATCTCATCAACACCCAAGTTCAACCGTTCAAAGCCAACGCTTTCCACAACGGCAAGTTCATCGAAGTGACCGAGCAGTCCCTGAAAGGCCAGTGGTCGGTATTGATCTTCATGCCAGCTGCCTTCACCTTCAACTGCCCGACTGAAATCGAAGACGCTGCCAACAACTACGCTGAGTTCCGCGATGCCGGCACCGAAGTTTACATCGTTACCACCGACACCCACTTCTCCCACAAAGTCTGGCACGAAACCTCGCCGGCTGTA
>JBIHZW010000317.1:0-4183 GCA_044240245.1 Pseudomonas sp.
CGTTCAGCCTGTGGGAGCAGCACCCCTACCTGATGCACTTCAAGAACTACCAGCCAATCACCGGCCAGGAAGACTTTATGTACCAGAACGTCACCCTGCTGCCGCTGGCCGGAGCCAAGGGTGATGTCGAGCATATCTGCGTGGTGATCTACGACATGACCGCCGCCGCCACCCACAAGAAGCAGCTGGAAGCGGCGCAGTCACTCACTCGCAGCTGAGGTTACTTAACAAACTTACCGGGCTTGCCCGGCTTCCCACCAAAACTCGGTACCTTGCGCACTGCCTTGACTGCCGGGGCGGCAGGCTCGTCAGCCTCCATCCAACGGCCCAGGCTGCCGCCCTTGCTGCCGCCGACCACTTTCGGTTTCTTGGCCTTCTTCGGCTTTTTCACCACCTGGCCACCGGGCAAGGTCTGCGGTACGCGGTGATCGGGGATAAAGTCCGGTTCGTCGACGCGTTGCAGCACTTGCTGGGTCAGGGTTTCGATGGCCGAGAGCAGCTGCACTTCATCGGCGCAGACCAGCGAAACCGCCTGCCCCACCGCGCCGGCACGACCAGTACGGCCGATGCGGTGCACATAGTCTTCGGCAACGATAGGCAGGTCGAAGTTGACCACCAGCGGCATATCGTCGATATCCAGGCCACGGGCAGCCACATCGGTGGCCACTAGCACCTTGACCTCACCATCCTTGAAACGCTGCAGCGCGCGCTGGCGGGTAGCCTGGGGTTTGTCGCCGTGGATCGAGTCGGCGCTGATGCCGTGGCGCTGCATCTCAGCTTCCAGCTCGTCGACGCCCTTGCGGGTTTTCACGAAGACTAGGGCCTGGCTCCAGCGTTTGGCCTGATACAGATGCAGAAACAGCTCGCTCTTGCGCTTCTTGTCCACCGGGATCAGCCACTGCTTGACCGACTTGGCGGCAGCGTTGCGCGGGCTGACCTCGATGCTCAGCGGGTCATTGAGCATCTCACCGGCCATGCTGCGGATCGCTTCGGAGAAAGTGGCGGAGAACAACAGGGTCTGGCGCTTTTTCGGCAGTGCGCGGAACACACTTTCCAACTCGTTGGCAAAACCCAGGTCGAGCATGCGGTCGGCTTCATCCAGCACCAGGGTTTGCACCTGATTGAACTTCACCGCGTTCTGCCGGAACAGGTCGAGCAAGCGGCCTGGGGTGGCCACCAGCACATCCACGCCTTTGCGCAGCTTCATCATCTGCGGGTTGATGCTGACCCCGCCATACACCGCATAACTGCGCAGCGGCAGATGCTGGCCGTAAGTGATAAAGCTCTGCAGCACCTGCTCGGCCAGCTCACGGGTCGGCACCAGCACCAGCGCGCGCACCGAATTACTCGCCACCTCTGGGCCCTCCATCATCAGCCGCTGCAGCACCGGCAAGGCAAAGCCTGCGGTCTTGCCGGTGCCGGTTTGCGCCGCCGCCATCAGGTCGCGGCCTTGCAGAACCGGCACGATGGCCTGAGCCTGCACGGCGGTGGGGGTTTTGTAGTCGAGGCTGTCGAGGGTGCGCAGCAGAGGCTCGATCAGGCCGAGGGAGGCAAAAGTCATAGGGCTAACCGCAGAGAACGAAAAGTCGATGGCGCAGAGTTTATCCTGCCTGGGCGCAGACGGCCCGGTTGTCTTCAGCAGGCCATCAATACAAAGCCCGGATTAATCCGGGCTTTGGCAGCGAGCGTAAACGCGCTGGATCAGAACCTGCTTACGATCTCGCGAGCTAGAGCCATGCAAGGCAAAAACAGGCGAGGAAGCGGAGTTTACTGGTGTAAATGAGCATTCCGAGCCTGTTTTTAACGCGGCAGGGCCGACGCGCAGCAGATCGTAAGCAGGTTCTCAGGGCTTGTGCGGGCGCGCGAGAAATTCATGCGACTGCATTTCCAGCAGGCGGCTGAGGGTGCGCTGGAACTCGAAGGTCAGGCGACCGCCGGTGTAGAGGTCTTTCAGCTCCACTTCGGCAGATATGATCAGCTTGACGTTGCGGTCGTAGAACTCGTCCACCAGGTTGATAAAGCGCCGCGCCATATCGTCCTTGGCGGTGCTCATCTGCTCGACGTTGGACAGGATCACCGCGTGGAAGATCTTGCCCAGCTCGATGTAGTCGTTCTGGCTGCGCGGGCCATCGCACAGTTCACGGAACTCAAACCAGGCGACGTCGTCGCCTTCCTTGCGTGCCATGATCGCGCGGTTCTCGATCATCAGCGGTTTGTTCTCTTCCACCACACAGTGTTCGGGTAGCAGGCTGCGGAAGCTCTTTTCCAGGCTGACTTCGGCCTCGGCATCCAGCGGCCAGTGGAACAGCTCGGCCTGCTCCAGGGCGCGCAGGCGGTAGTCGATGCCGCTGTCGACGTTGACGATCTCGGTGTGCTGCTTGAGCAGAGCAATCGCCGGCAGGAAGCGCGCACGCTGCAAACCGTCCTTGTACAGACCGTCGGGCACGATATTGGAGGTCGCGACCAGGCTGACGCCGTTCTTGAACAGCTCCTCCAGCAGGGTGGCGAGAATCATCGCGTCGGTAATGTCGCTGACGAAGAATTCGTCGAAGCAGATCACCCGCGCCTCATCAGCGAAACGCTTGCCGATAATGGTCAGCGGGTTCTTTTCGCCCTTGAGGGTGCGCATTTCTTCATGCACGCGCTTCATAAAGCGGTGGAAATGCGTGCGCACCTTGCGCTCGAACGGCAGCGAATCGAAGAAGGTGTCGACCAGGTAAGTCTTGCCGCGACCGACGCCGCCCCAGAAGTACAGGCCCTTGACCGGCCCCTGCGGCTTTTTGCCGAACAGCTTGCCGAACATGCCGGAACTGCCCTTGTCGGCGGCGACCAGATCGTCATACAGGCGCTGCAGATGACGCACCGCAGTTTCCTGGGCGGCGTCATGGAAGAATTCGGGGCGTTTAAGGTCAGCCTGGTAGCGTTCTAGGGGCGTCATAAATTCGTTAGCCGGGCAAGTAAAACGGGGGCGTCACTTTAGCGACGCCCCCGTTGATTGGCAATCGGCCAGCACGGCTGGCGGGCGGAAATCCGATTAATGCACCGCCCCAGCCTTTACTCCGCCGGTGCTAGAGCCTCACGCAGGCGCTGAATCGCTGCCTGACAGGCGCTGCTGTCGGCGAATGCCGGGCTTTGCGCTACGCACTCGTCGTCCAGCCACACGCCAAAGCCGCCGTCTTGCTCACGCACATCCAGCGCTTCGCCGGATTGCAGGCGTTTGTTGACCATGCCCGCGGCCTTGCCATCGGCAAAGGATTTGGACAGCAGCAACTGCTCGCCAGCGGCATCCAGCAGGCGGAAGCGGAAGCTGCCATCGTCATCACGGAAGCTGACAAAGCGCGCGCTCTTGCCGGCTTTCTTCTTCTCACCCGCCGTGTTGACGGCCTGGCTGCGGAAGGAGCGCAGGCCCACGGCCTCACGCAGCTCACCGAGAAACGGCGTGGCGGTTTTGCGCGCCTTGGCGGCACCGGCCAGGAGGATATCTTCCAGGTCGGCGGGCTTTTCGATCAGCGCGTGATAACGCTCGCGTGCCTCGCCCAGCTCGGCTTCCAGCAGGTTGCACAGCGCCTGCTTGGCTTCGCCCCAGGCCATGCCGCCTTCCAGTGCAGCGCGGAAGTCCGCCTGCTGGGTCGGCGCGGCAAAGGCCTGGTAAAGGGTAAACAGGTGCGAGTTGTCCGGGTCTTTCGGCTCACCCGGCAGCTTGGAGTCGGTAACGATGCGCGCGACGGCATCCTTGAGCTGCTTGGCGCTGCCAAACAACGGGATGGTGTTGTCGTAGCTCTTGCTCATCTTGCGGCCATCGAGGCCTGGCAAGGTCGCCACATCCTCCTCGATCACCGCTTCGGGCAGGGTGAACAGCTCTTTACCCTGCCCGAACAGATGGTTAAAGCGTTGAGCGATGTCACGGGCCATTTCCACGTGCTGAATCTGGTCACGACCGACCGGCACCTTGTGCGCGTTGAACATCAGAATGTCTGCGGCCATCAGCACCGGGTAGCTGAACAGGCCCATGGTGATGCCGGCATCCGGGTCTTCACCCTGCTCGACGTTCTTGTCCACCGAGGCCTTGTAAGCGTGGGCACGGTTAAGCAGGCCCTTGCCAGCGACGCAGGTGAGCAGCCAGCACAGCTCGGGAATCTCGGGAATATCCGACTGGCGGTAGAAGGTCGCCTTGTCCACATCC
>JBIHZW010000318.1:0-4165 GCA_044240245.1 Pseudomonas sp.
TACCTCACCACCAAGGGCCGCATGCCGGTGTCGGATTTTCTCCCGTACACCTGGTTCAACACGCCGAACATCCACTTCTGCACCTTCGAAGACTTCGAAAACCTGTGCCACAACCAGGGCGCCAAAGTCATGGATCGCCTGGCCGTCGACCGCGACCACCGGCACGGCTGGGCCAGCCGGATCTGGCCTAATCTGTTAGGTGAAATCGGCATTTACCGGATCAGCGGCCCCACGGCCGAAGACGTGCAGATCGCCAACTAGGCGACTGCCCCGCAAATTTGCTATCTGGAGAAACCTTATGCGTCGCATCGCATTTCTGTTTATCGCCCTGTGCCTGAGCCTGCCGGCGCTTGCTGAACGCAAGCAGACCTTCGGCGACCTCGACGTGCACTACATCGCCTTCAACTCCGAGTTTCTGCAACCAGACATCGCCGCCGCCAACGGCCTGGTGCGCAGCAAGACCCAGGGCGTAGTGAATATCTCCGTGCTCAAAGCTGGTACCGCCAGCAGTGCCAGCGTCAGCGGCGAAGTGAAGGACCTGGTCGGCCGCAGCCACCCGCTAACCTTCAAGCAGGTCAACGAGGGCGCCGCCATCTATTACCTGGCGCAGTTCCCCTTTACCCAGCGCGAGATGCTGCGTTTCACCATCAATGTGCGCGCAGCCGATGGCGTGGCGCACAGCTTCGACTTCAACCAGGAATTCTTCCCAGACGAATGATGAACTTCAGCGAACTGGTGCTGGCCAGTCATAACGCCGGCAAACTCAAAGAGCTGCAGGCCATGCTCGGCAGCAGCATACGCGTGCGCTCGGTCGGCGAATTCTCCATGGTCGAGCCAGAGGAAACCGGCCTGTCGTTTATCGAGAATGCCATCCTCAAAGCGCGCAATGCCGCACGACTGTCCGGCCTGCCGGCGCTGGCCGACGACTCCGGCCTGGCGGTGGACTTTCTCGGCGGAGCGCCGGGCATCTACTCAGCGCGCTACGCCGATGGCCAGGGTGATGCAGCGAATAACGCCAAGTTGCTCGACGCGCTAAAAGACGTGCCGGACGCCGAACGTGGCGCGCAGTTCGTCTGCTGCCTGGCGCTGGTGCGGCATGCCGACGATCCGCTGCCAATCATCTGCGAAGGCCTCTGGCATGGGCGCATCCTGCACGCCGCGCAAGGCGTGGAAGGCTTTGGTTATGACCCGCTGTTCTGGGTGCCCGAGCGCGACTGCTCCAGCGCCGAGCTACCTGCGGCCGAGAAAAACCAGATCAGCCACCGCGCCCGAGCCATGGCCCTGTTGAAACAGCGGCTGGGCCTGGCATGACCACGGCGTCCGGCGGCGGCTTCGAGCTGCCGCCACTTGCACTCTATGTACACATCCCCTGGTGCGTGAAGAAGTGCCCGTATTGCGACTTCAATTCCCACGCCGCCGGGCCAACGCTGCCGGAAGAAGAATACGTCGACGCCCTGTTGGCCGATCTGGATGCCGACCTGGCGCAGGTGCATAACCGTCCGCTGAGTTCGATCTTCTTTGGCGGTGGCACGCCTAGCCTGTTTTCGGCCAAAGCCCTCGGTCGCCTGCTTGAGGGCGTGGAACGGCGCGTGCCGTTTGCCGCCGATATCGAAATCACCCTGGAAGCCAACCCCGGCACCTTCGAACAGGCCAAGTTTAAGGACTACCGCAGCCTTGGCATCAATCGCCTGTCGATTGGCGTGCAGAGTTTCCAGGCGCCCAAGCTGATCGCTCTGGGCCGAATCCACGACGGCGATGAAGCCGTGCACGCAGCCGATATGGCCCGCGCCGCTGGCTTCGACAACTTCAACCTGGACCTGATGCACGGCCTGCCAGATCAATCCATCGAGGATGCCCTCAGCGATCTACGCATCGCCATCGCCCAGGGGCCGACGCACCTGTCCTGGTATCAGCTGACGGTGGAGCCGAACACGGTGTTCTGGAACCAGCCTCCAGTGATGCCCGAGGACGATATTCTCTGGGACATTCAGGAAGCCGGGCAGGCCCTGCTGGCCGCCGAAGGCTACGCGCAATACGAAGTCTCGGCCTACGCTCAGGCCGGCAAGGCGGCGCGGCACAACCTGAATTACTGGACCTTCGGCGACTTCCTCGGCATCGGCGCCGGCGCCCACGCCAAACTGAGTCACCCGGACGGCAGCATCAGCCGCAGCTGGAAAACCCGCCTACCCAAGGACTACCTGGACTGCAGCAAACGCTTCAGCGCCGGCGAACGCCCCCTCAGCGCAGATGAATTGCCCTTCGAATTTCTGATGAATGTGCTGCGCCTCACGGACGGCGTCGCCAGCGAATTGTTCACTCAGCGCACCGGTTTACCGCTCAGCCAACTCGCTGCAGCGCGCGCTGAAGCCGAGCAACGCGGCCTGCTGCACCGCGACCCGACGCGCCTGAGCGCCACCCGCGAAGGCCAGCTGTTTCTCAACGACCTGCTGCAACACTTTCTACCCTGACGCATGCGCCCACACGGCTAAGGAAACCTGATGGACCTGCTACTCGACCTGATCGTCACCCTGTCGCGCTGGAGCCGCAGCCACCTCTACGATATTTCCCTGGCGATCATGGCCACCCTGCTGGTGCTGTTCGGCCCCGGCATCAACGCCTGGGTGCAGCGCAACACCAGCAGCATGAACTTTATCTTCCGCACGCTGATCTTCGTGCTGCTCTGCGCAGTGGGCTACGGCCTGCTGATCGTCTTCGCCACGCCTTATCTGGCCAAAGGTCTGGGTTTCTTCAACAACTTCACCCTGGCTCCGGTGCTGATTCTGGTGTTCTTTATCATCGGCATCCTCGCCGACCGCAGCTAGGCTGCTGGCGAGCTGATCGGGAGCCTGACCATGGGCTCCCGCTTGCAGGCGCAACCGCCGACTGACGCCCATCACGCCCTGGCAACAAATTGCCGACCGACTGTGACGATCATCGCAGATCGCCATCACGCCTCAACAAACGCCGATTTTTTTCATTAGCCTTGCGCCCCCAACACTGCTCGCAGTGCTGGTTGCAGCCGTTTTATCCCATCCAAACAGCGCCTCCAGCCTTTCCTTGCCCGACCTTGCGTCGGCTGCGGCAGTGCATTACGGCCACACATACTGATGCCCTAGCCATGATCACGCCTGCCCTGCGCCCACTTCTCCGCCTGCTACTGCTGCACACCGCGCTGCTGCTCGGTATCGCCAGCCAGGCCAATGCGTCGACCGAAGCGCCTGCACAGAGCGAGGACAGCTGGACCATCAATATGCAGAGCGCGGAAATTCGCGACTTTATCGAGCAGATATCCAGCATCAGCGGACAGACCTTTATCATCGACCCGCGGGTAAAAGGTCAGGTCACCGTAATTGCCCAGCAGCCGATGAATATCGCCGAGGTCTACAAGCTGTTTCTCTCGGTGATGAGCACCCATGGTTTCGCGGTGATGCCCCAGGGCAATCAGCTGAGCATCATCCCCAGCAGCGAGGCCAAGACCACCGCCGGTAGCCGTGGCAACCTGGAAACCCGTGTGCTGCAGGTGCAGCATGGCGCCGCCAACGACCTGCTGCCGCTGATCCGCCCGCTGGTCGCCAACCATGGTCACCTGGCCGCCGTGCCTTCATCCAACAGCCTGATCATCAGCGATACCCCGGCCAATATCGCCCGCATCGACGAAATCATCCGCCAGCTGGACAGCCAGAATCAGGACGATTTCAGCGTCTATGACCTGCGCCATGCCTGGGTCCATGAGCTGGCGGCAGTGATTAACGGCTCACTGAAAAACGCCCAGACCAGCGGCGCCCAGGTAATAGCCGATACCCGCGCCAACCGCCTGCTGTTGCTCGGCCCCAGCGAAGCTCGCGCGCGCCTGCTAAAGCTGGCACAGAGCCTCGACACGCCCAGCTCGCGTTCGGCCAATACCCGGGTTATCCGTCTGCGCCATGGCGACGCCAAGGAGATGGCGAAGACCCTTGGCGACTTCGGCGACAACCTGAGCCAAAGCCAGGGCAGTGAAAACGCCACGCCGCTGAAGCTGATGATCCGCGCCGACGAGAGCCTCAACGCCATCGTCATCATGGCTGAAGCCGATATCGTCAATATGTTCGAGGACCTGGTGCGCCAACTGGATATACCCCGCGCCCAGGTGCTGGTGGAGGCGGCCATCGTCGAGATGTCCGGCGAT
>JBIHZW010000079.1:0-13985 GCA_044240245.1 Pseudomonas sp.
GGGCTAAAGCCCGCCCCTTAACCAAACGTTAGGTATCATAGTGAAGAAATTCGTACTCGCAGCAACCATAATCATATTTGTAATGGCTCAAGCATTCTTCATCTATGCACTTGCCCAGCCCGAGACAGTTAATTATTTTGCTAATCTCTGGTCAAGCTTTGGTGTTCAGCAAACGTCTTACTCAAAATTTGTTTTCGAAACTATCCAGTGGTGGGCAGTGCTGCCATTCATCTGTTTAGTGCTTGGTGTACTTGCAATTAAAAGTTCGTCGAAAACAATATGGTTATTCGCTATCTCTACAAGCATACTAGGCACAATCGCTTTATATTGGTCTGCTTACGCCCCTACATTATTCATCAGTATATGAAACCTAACTAGCGGTTCAAATCGCTCGCTTCACTCACTGGGACGGGCTAAAGTCCGCCCCTTAACCAAACGTTAGCGGTCTAAAGAAGTTATGCGCATTCTCTTAGCACTAATATTCGCATTCGGAGCATCCTGTATGGCATTTGCTGAAGACACTTGGTCAGTTGGAGAGGCTAAAATCCAAGGCAAACCGGTTGTTTATAAATTTACCAACACTGCTCCGCCTGTAAGCATCCGTCAAAAATTACCTTGGCTCACCGTTATATCCTGGAAATATGATGGTTCAGAAAATAACGGCATGCCTCCAAAAAGAATCAATGAGGCAATGATCAAGCTCGAAGATGCTCTCGAAACAATAGAAGGGAGAGAAACACTTTACCTTGATGTCTACTCTGCGACAGGAAACAATCTGAAGGAGTTCGCTTTTTACATAGCTGATCGCGAAAAATTTATGGTCAACTTCAATCACGTCTTTCATGACCATCCGGCTTACCCCATCGAAATAAACTTCTACGAAGATAGCGAATGGAGTGACCTTGCCAAGCTTCATCAAGATTTCGGTGTAAACCGCTAACAATTGCGCTCAAATCACTCGCTGGGACGAGCTAAAGCACGCCCCTTACCAAACGTTAGACCTAATCGAGAGACATCATGTATAGATCCATTGTAGTAGCAGCGCTACTCTTCATTTCAGCCGAAGCTTTTGCTGAGTCTATCGAACAAGCAAAAGATCTTTTTGAACGTTATGAAAATTTAGAGCAAAGTTTCAACCCTGCAGTTGCAGAATTATATTCAGATACTGCGCTAATTCAGAATAAACGCACCTACCCTACAGGGCAGGTACGTGAGGTTAAAGTTCCGGCGCCGCAGTACAAAGAAATGCTTAGAAAAGTTATGCCTATAGCAAAGCTGAGAGGCGACTACAGCACCTACTCTAATATCACATTTACTGCAGAAGGCTCTGGAGTAAGAATTACAGCCGATCGCTTTTCGGTTCTAAAGCAGTACACCAGCCCAATCTCTTTATTCGTCATGCCAAACACCGGTGCACAGTGGTTAATACAAGAAGAACTATCAGAATCGCAGCCGTAGGCCTACCAAGTGGTGAAAATCGCTCGCTCCGCTCACTGTGACGGTCTAAAGCCTGCCCCTTAATCAAACGTTAGGTGCCTTTGCCATATGCCACTGAGAAGGTTCAGCTTCCTGTTAATACTCAGCCTATTGGCAACAATAGTGCTACTGGTCGTTGCTTTCTTTTCTTACTCTTTAGAGCATGGAAGTCTGTGGAATTTTTTATCATGGCCTGCTCAAAAGGCCCGCCTCTGGAATGGCGGCATCGTTCTCCGATCGATAACTGACTTCATATTCACAAAGCACAGCCAGGGTAATGTACATATCGCAGAAGCCTTGATACTAGTTTTTACATGGTGGCCAGTAATACTTGGCGTCCTGTACTTTACAGTCCGCACTAAACGTATAGCCCCTAACTAGTGGTTAAAATCGTTCGCTTCGCTCACTGGGGCGGGCTAAAGTCCGCCACTTAACCAAACGTTAGGCTAACTCTTCTATGACACAGACCTCTGAACTTGATGCATTACCCCTACTAGAAAAAATCATTGCTGCGAACTCTCCAGTTAGCCTGGCTATTTTAGTATTTGCTGCTGTCATATGGATCGTGGGCGGGAATCTTCTTATTAGTTACCATTTCCGTAGGGTTGGAAATAAACGGCCAGGGCTATTTTCATTCCCATTTAAAAACTTTAATCGCTTTGAATGGGTTGCTTTATTAGTGCTTTTGCTTACAGTCTTTGCCTCATTTTTTATTGCGTTATCAATCAATGAGAAGTAGCAGTAGCCTAACAAGTGGTTCAAACCGTTCGCTCCTCTCACTCGGGGCCGGCTAAAGCCTGCCTCTTAACCGTACGTTAGAAGCCAATATGAAATCTGTATATATCCTCCACCACGTACACGAATTTTCTGACGGCCATGAAGATCAAAAAATTATTGGTGTCTTTTCGTCAGAAGAAAATGCTGAAGCCGCCCGTGATCTCGTAAAGACTCAGCCTGGATTTTCCAATACGCCAGAAGGCTTTGAAATTGCTGAGTGGCAGTTAGATCGCGCAGGATGGCTTGAAGGCTATGTTAGCATTTAACCTAAATCATGCGGCGTGCTTGGCTTCTAACATGTGGTTAAGTCGCTCGCCAGGACGCGCTAGAACCCGCCCATTAACCAAGCGTTGTATTTCCATTAGGCACATTTATGCATAAAGCCAAAGAACTCAAACTGCTAACGACCATTCTTAAAGCAAACGAAATGAAATCCACAAGTCCAGCTAAGCGGCTTGTCATAAATCTTATAGTTTGGCTGTTAATAGGGCTTGCAGGAGGGTTTGCATACAATCAGTTCGGTAAAATAGGAACTGTGGAATTAATAGCGTTGTGTTGTGCCCTAATAGCGGGCGTGGTCATCGGTATACTGTCTATGTGCGATGTATCTCGTAAGCAATGGCCAGCTATTCAGCCTCATATCAATCTTGAAAGTATAAAAGAGCGAATCCGTGAGCTTGAAAGATAATAGTTGCTTTGAATCATTCGCTCCGATTCTTAACCACGCGTTAGGCAAAATATGCGCATTTTCATAATCGTCATTAGTATCTTGTTTTCACAAGCTGCCCCAGCATGTTATGCCCCGCGAAGCGGGCAAGAGTTTGATGATTTGATAAAGCTTGAGAAGCTTTCTGGCTTAAATAGATATAGGGTCACTGCTCCGCGAAGATTAGAAGATTTAAGTGATGCAGAAATAATTCTCGAATATGTTGAGCGTGACGATAAAGGGGTGCTTGTTTACGAGTCGTCCGAAAAACTTAGCCCCAGCTATACTTCTTCTTTTGCTAGCGCTGAGTTCACAGTAGAAAGGAAGGGGGAAGGGAAACTCTATATCTCTGTCAGTTGGTCGCCGAAAGAGTGCTGTCCTTGTGGTATATATACATATAGTAAATATATTAATATTGAATGATTTGTTGTTTTTCTATGTGTCATAAGGAATAGCTATGTCATCTTCAAAAGACAGATTTGTTGTGGTTAGTGATGTAGGTTTACGAGATGGTATTGGTGTCGAGATTTATAGGGGCAATGAATTAATCATAGAGTTATTCAGGGATGACACAGAAAAGACGCGCACAATCACTGTGTTCAAAGAGTCAATCTCCCTGGAGCTTATGGAGGAATCCATTGATATCTTCAAAAAAGAAATTCCTTGGGGCTTTATTGGGTTAGAGTAAATGGCGTATAGCGGTGCGCTCTAATCGTCCGATTTGCTTATTGTAGCCAATGCCGTCGATCCCTTCGATTATTCGTTAGGTACTTCATGAAAAATATCCAAGTCTTCGATTGCGCTAGTAACGCTGTATATGACATTTTTTCGGCCACAGACGACGAATTCGCCTTGATATTTCAGACTGGCGAAGACGTAGCATTTATCGATGAGGTTTACGAACGTGAGAATGCAAGCGAATTAAATTCGGCCTTCGAACGTATATGGACTCGCCGCGTTCCCAAGAAAGAAGCAATGGGCATTCATGGGTTGTTATTTTACGACCTTGAGGAAAAGAAGCAGTTTTATCCCACACGTCGAGACGAGGAAGCACAGAACCCCGACGGCACGCACCTACGCTAAGTATTGTGTCGTGAAGCGCCTAAAAAGGCGCTTAAACCGTTCTCTTTGTCACTGGGCGGGCCAAGACCCTCCCGAGGCTTAATTGTTACCTTCCGAATTGTTCTAATCGCACTTGAGTCCATGTGCTCGGGCATACCAGCGCCTAGTCACTTCCTGGGTGATCGCTATCCCGCGTTGGGTTGGCTCAAGTTTCGGTTGGCTTCGTCGTATTCCGGGCTGGTCTGTCCGCTTTCTGGCATTACCTCACCAGTTGCTAACCACCATCTGTAACTAGGGAATATGGCATTCAACTGCTCGATTTCCTCAGCCCCTAATCGCGCCTTTCCTCGCTTGATGTTTGACCAGCGGTAGTACTCCTTTGAACGTACAGGTGCAAAGGCGTCTAGGCCGGCCAGGTCAATCAATAGCACTGCTCTATCAGTGATGCTCACGTGAACCGTCATTATTCATCGTTGGTACTGTTTACAAACAGGCCCTCGGTGGTACTATCTACGCATTGGGTGGTACATAGTACGAACGAGGTCGTTCAATTAATGCTGAGCATAGTGGAGCAAAGCGGATGGATACGGAAGGTTTTGACCCTCAAAAGCTGAACGGGGCGCCGCCTCTAATGCCCTGGCCAAAGTTCGCCGAATGGATCGGCATGGGCGATGAGCCAATTGTCGTCCGCTCCTGGGTGGAACGCGGCTACCTGCCTTCAAAGAAGGTCGGCAAACGCACCATGGTTAACGTCGTGCGGCTGGTGCAGCAGCTGCTGGATGAGGAGTAAGGCACATGAGCCGAACTGACCCGCAATTCAAGCTGCGTGTGCCTGCCGCACTTCGCCTCCAGATCGAACAAGCCGCACACGCTGCGCGTCGTTCGATGAACGCCGAAATGGTCGTGCGCTTGGAATCCAGCTTTGCCAAGGAACAGCCCCTGCAGGAGAAACCCCATGATCAGTGACGACAGCCTAGACCTGTGCAGCGTTAAGACCTTCGCCGAAATGAGCGGCATATCCATCGAAGAGGCAATCGACTGGGTGGATAACGGCACCGTTCCCAGCATGCGACTGGCCGACTTCCGCATGGTCAACCTTGCCCGCCTGCGTGACGACCTGCTTAAGGGTAAGACCACCTTTAAAGAGGGGGACTACAGCCATGTCTAGCCTTTACCCCGCCGTCGACGTTGCTACGGCGGCGTCCTTCCTCGGTCAAACCGTGCTGATGGAAATGTATTGGGAAGATGAACCGGAAACGGTCTGGTACTGCGTACACATCGTCGGTGTAGTGCTGCCGATTGAAGGCATCTGCAACCAGGCTTATTTCATGGTGGTCAACTTCGCGAACGCGCGCCCCAGCCCCGATGAAATGTACTTCGCAGACATCCGCACCATTCGGGTAATACGGCACCGCGACCGGCATAGTTCCGGCAACGTACTGGGCCGTATTGCCCACCCTAACCAGGCAGGGTCAAGGGCCGCGCTCCCGGCTCGTCGGAACAGCTCCACCGTTCCGGCGAACGGAAGCACGGGCGCAGCGCACCCTTGACGCGGTGTGTCTATGAACAGCCTATCAGCGGGAGTATGGGGTAGCTTCTCCGCCCCATGCTCCCGAGCCCTCGGCGGCAAGAGCGGGATGACAAGGGCAGCGCCCTTGGTGTGCTTCACCTTCGGCGATACCGCGCCCCCATCCGCCCCGCGAAGTGCTGAGCGCCCACACCTGCAAACTCTCCTGTTACTGATCCTGCTCACAGCCTCGTGCAGCTGGGTCGCCAGCCGGCCGCCCAACGACTCACGCCCCGTCCTGGCCATCGCCCAGGAACCCACCTGCCAGCACCTGGCAGATCAACAGCCCCCAGTGCAAAGACCCAACCTGCAGAGCTGTGAAAACAGCCTGGCGCGCGCTCGTGAGCGCTGGAGTGGCTCGGTTCAGAGCGAAGGCGCGAGCGACGCGCGCGCCTTGCGCTTTTTTGCGTATGCGCGAGGGACGAGCGCTGCGCAAAAAGCGCGGGCTGACGTCCCTGTAACACGTCAGATAACGACTTTAAAACTTCCGCAATAACTGGCATTAGGTGAAGAAATGACAATGGTAAAAGATCATCAGCGTTTGAATCTTCTGACTGCAGAGGATGACAAACACGGGCGCCTGTTTGTTGACCCTGGCAACGTCACGTTCACCGACCTGTCAGGCGTTCGCCTGCTCCGTTGCGGCGTCGATACCGTGCGACAGCTGTACAAAGGCCTGGTACGCCCGGAAGTCATGGCGCTGTTTGAAAACCCGGGCACCATGGTCGATTTTGCCGGCCAGCGCTGGCATTCGGGCCGGGTAGGGCGCGACTCCGGCTACCAGTACAAGCTGCAGAACGCAGACCTGGGAATCATCCTGCTGGTGAAGAACTTCAACGCCAAGCTGGACTGCATCGGCCCCCACCTGAAAATCGAAGTGTCCCCCCATGCGATCGACAGCCTGTCGCCTGAGCGCCTGCAGGATCGCTTGGATTTCTATGCATCCCAGGTGATGACCCATCTGGAAATTAACCAGTGTGCTGTTCACCTGGCTCTCGACCTGCAGGGCTGGACACCTCCCGCTGACCTGGTTGCGCGCATGCACTGCAAAGCCAGAACGCACCGCGACATATCGGGTATCAACGAAATCAACTGGGCGTCGAAATCCAGCGTATACGGCCGCGGTGAGACCTCCATGTTTGGCTCTGCCAGTGGCATTCAACTGTGTATCTACAACAAGACCGAACAGGCCAAGGCCACCGACAAGCTCGACTACTGGGAAAGCGTCTGGCGTCGCCGTGACAGCTTCGATGCTGCCGACCCAGACAACTACAACCCAGAGCAAACCGTATGGCGTGTAGAGCTGCGCTATCACCACTCCATCATCCAACAGTTCGCCAGCGGTTCCCTGGATGTTAAGACCGGGCAGATGATCGACACGCGGTCGTTTGCAGCCTTTGCCGGGCATCTGGACGGCCTGTGGCGCTATGGCCTAGGGCAGTTCAAGCTGTTGAGCCGACCAGGCTACTTTGCCCCCATCTGGACGCTTATACGCGATGACGTGCGCGTGGATCTGCCTGTCGATTCGCTGCTCGATGACACTGAGTACAAGCGCTACTACAAGACCTCGCGGGGCTTCTCCGGCAAGAACGTGGAACTGTTCCTGGGAAACTTCGTAAGCCTGCTTGCAAGGGAGCGAGTGGGCGCAAAAAAGGCTTTCTTCACCCTAAAACAGTGGGACTGTTGGCCCGTTATACGGGATCACTACGCGGCAAAAGAAATGAGTGAGCGGGATCTGTTCCGGCACATCAAAAACCTGCTTGAGGAACGCCAGGTTAGATGGGGCAGGGCGGTCTAATGGCTATCGAGCAACTGGCCGACGGCCGCTGGAAAGTCGATGTAGAACCCATCAAGGGCAAACGCTTTCGTAAGACATTCAAGACCAAGGCCGAAGCATCACGCTTTGAAGCAACCTGCAGAGCCAAGGTGATAGAAACACCGGATTGGGCACCCAAGCCAAAGGATCGCCGCAAGCTCTCCGAACTGGCACAGCGTTACTACGATCTGCACGGCCACACCCTGGCGGACTCGGTGAGGCTTAAACAGGTACTGGAAAAGCTAGTGCGCGAGCTGGGCGACCCGGTTGCCGTCAAGTTCACTGCAGATCAGTTCTGCAAACTGCGTGGCCAACACCTGGCAGACGGCATTCATGGCAAGACCCTGAACAACCGACTCGGCTACCTCAAATCGTTGTTCAACGAACTCTACCGGCTGGGCGATATCGACTATCCGAACCCGTTGGCCAAGGTTCGGCCGCTGCGCCTGCAGGAGCGTCCACTATCGTTTCTTTCCCATGCTCAGGTAACCGAGCTGCTGCAAACATTCGACACTTACCCGAACTGCGAACACCTGGCGCTGATCGCGCGAGTTTGCCTGGCAACTGGGGCACGGTGGGGTGAGGCTCAGGGACTTGCACCTGAACGGGTGAAAAATGGGGCTGTGACGTTCGCCAATACCAAGTCGCGTCGGACTCGTAGCATCCCGATTCATCCAGACCTTGAAAGGGCGTTGCTCGACTACTTCAAGGCCCATGGCCCGTTCCCGAACTGTATCCGGCATTTCAGCCGTGTCCTGGACTCTACGTCGATCAAGCTTCCTCGTGGCCAGGCTACGCACGTGCTTCGCCATACCTTCGCCAGTCACTTTGTCATTACTGGCGGGAACATCCTGACCCTGCAGAAGGTGCTTGGCCATGCATCCGTCACCATGACCATGCGCTATGCACACTTGGCCCCGGATCACCTGCAGGATGCTTTGCGCCGAAATCCCATCTTCGACACTTTTTCGACACTGACTTAGGCCGGAAAGCAAAAAGCCCCGAAATCTTGTTAGAAATCAGGGCTTTAAAAACTGCGATTTGGAGCGGGCGATGGGAATCGAACCCACAGCTCTAGCTTGGGAAGCTAGGGTATTACCACTATACGACGCCCGCAGCGGGTGCCTTTATACCGGAAGTCTTGGTTGAAATGAAGTCCGCGCCCCGGTTATCTGCAATAACGCGGTGCGGGCGCGGGTGTGTGCAGGCTTCATACGGCCAGCGCGTGCAGCACGTCCATCTGTGGGCGGTAGTGGGTCTGGCGCAGTGGTTTGCTCTGCAGGAAGCCCAGCAGTGCGGCCTGGCTCTGCAGCCATGCGGCTTTGTGCTCCATGTCAAGGAAGTGCCCGGCGTTGTCGATGGTGACGAACTGGCAGTCGTTCAGGTGCTTGGCGAACAGGCGCACGTCGGCCGGCGAGGTGTAGGCGTCGTGTTCGCCGTTGACGAATAGCAGCGGGATCTCAATGCCTGCTAGGCACTGCATCTGGCAATGGGCGTCGAGGTGCAGTACCTGGTGCACATGGGCATGCATCTGCTGGTATTCGTGGCTGTCGAGGCTGCTGATATGGCGATGGTTATAGCGCTTGAACAGCGACGGCAGGTAGCGCCCGATGGTGCTGTTGACCAGGTGACCGAGTTGGTCGCCGTCGAGGGCGTGTAGATGGGCCAGGCCTTGTTCCAGGTAGTCGACCATCGGCTCGTTGAGCAGCGGCGAGAAGGAGGTGATGACCGCCTTTTCAATACGCGCCGGGCGCTGGGCCAGGGCGAGCATGGCGGCGACGCCGCCCCAAGAGAACGACATCAGGTGGTGGGCGCGGAACTGTTCGATCAGTTCAAGCAGGATGCTGGCCTCGTCTTCCTTGGTGATCGGCTGGTGGTGATGGTTGTGCGGCTTAGACTGGCCGGCATAGGGCTGATCGTAAAGCACCACATTGAACTGGGTACGCAGGTATTTGACCGTTTGCGCGAAGGCTGCGGTGGTGGAGAGTGAGCCGTTAACCAGGATGATGGTCTTGCGCGCGCTCGGATTGGCGTAGAACTCCGTGTAGATCTTGTAGATTCCGTGAACATCGACGACAGCGGTGGCTGGCTTCATGTCGTTTCCTCCTGGCGCAAAAGTGGGCATGGCAAAACGGCGGTGCCGTTAAACCGGGCTAAGCAGGACAATCAGGAAAGCGCCTGGACGTGACAGCAAGATGTCAGGCTGGAGGATTTTATAAGTTATTTATTTTCAATCAGTTAGGGCTGAAATAGAGCATCCTTCCACGACCTTTTGGCAGGTGTGGAGTGGCGTCTTTGACCAGGCAGGAACCCATTTCGCGCAGTGCGCAAGTAACCGATGGAACGCTTAGATGGCTTGCGTGACTGTTCGGTCACGATAAGACCTTATGGTTTGATTTAAGCAGCCGCGTTCCTGCTGGCGCAAGTGAATATTGGGATATCGAACAACCGTTTGTCGGTTAGCTAGCTAAGTATGTGACTTGAGCACGAACTGCCAGGGGGTGCTTACAAAAGTAGCGAGCGATGGTCAGGCAAGGCGAAATCAGTCGAGAGAGCGGAGTGTACGAGTTGTACATGAGCATCTTGAGGCTGAGTTCAACGCAGCATGGCCGAGCGCAGTAATTTGTAAGCGCCCTCTTAGATGCAGGCGATTTCCGCTTCTTTCAGGGCGCGGTATTGCCCAGGGGCCAGCTGCGGGTCGAGCTGGATGGCGCCCATGCTCAGGCGATGCAGGCCGATGACCTTGTTCTGGAAGTGGCCAAACATGCGCTTGACCTGATGGTAGCGGCCTTCGTGCAGGGTCAGCAGAGCGCTGTGGCTATCGAGAATGACCAGCTCGGCGGGCAGGGTGGTGAGGTCTTCATAGGCGAAGTACAGGCCGCGGGCGAACACCTCGATGTACTCAGGAGTAATCGGCTGTTCGGTCTCTACGCGGTAGACCTTGCCCAGGTGGCTGCGCGGCTCGGTGAGGCGGCGCGACCATTGGCCGTCGTTGGTGATCAGCAGCAGGCCGCTGGTATTCAGGTCCAGGCGGCCGGCCAGGTGCAGGTCGGCTTTGTCCGGCTCGTCGAGCAAATCTAGCACGGTGCGGTGCTGCTCATGCTCGGTGGCGCTGACCACACCGATGGGTTTGTGCAGCATGAAATAGCGTGCGGCTTTGCCGACTTGCAGCAGCTCGCTATCGACCTCGATACGGCTGAACTGGCTGACTTCGCACAGGCCATCGCAAACCACCGCACCGTCCACTCGCACGCGGCCGCTGGCCAACAGCTGGCGGGCGGCTTGGCGATTGAGTTGAGGCAGGTTGCTGAGAAAACGGTCGAGGCGCATGGCTAGCTGTTTGCTTGCGAGGTTTCAGATGGTAAGCCCTGAGCGCAGCGTGGGCACAGGCAGCTGCGGTTGCGCTGCTCGGGCGGCAGCTTGGCCAGCTGCGCGGCATCGACCGGCACGCTAAAACACCAGCACTCGCTCACCGGTTCGTCGGCGCCAGCCTGGGCGCACTGGTTAAGCTGCCCGCAGCAGGGGCAGCGGCTGCTGTCATCACTCACGCGGTTTCTTCACACAGGCGGTTGCGGCCGCCCTGTTTGGCCCGGTACAGGGCACGGTCGGCGCGGGTGATCAGCTGCTCCAGCGACTCATCGGCATGCAGTTGCGCCAGGCCGATGCTGGTGGTGATACGCAGCTGCGCGCCGTTGAAGTTGATGCTGCTTTGCTCGGTTTGCTGGCGGATTTTCTCGCCCAGCTCGCGGGCTTGCTCGGGGGTGGTGTCCTTGAGCAGCAGGATAAATTCCTCGCCACCCCAGCGGCAGATAATGTCGGACTGGCGCACGGTGCTGCGCAGGTCGCTGGCAAAGCGGCGCAGCACTTCATCACCGGCCATATGGCCGTGGCTGTCGTTGAGCTGCTTGAAGTTGTCCAGGTCGAGCATCAGGGCGCATAGCGCGCTTGGGCTGCGGCGGACTTCTTGCACGGCCTGATTGGCCAGCAGGTCGAAGCCACGGCGGTTGGGCAGCTCGGTCAGCAGGTCGGTGGTGGCCAGGGCGCTGATGCGTCGTTGATAGCGGCGCAGCACCAGGCTCACCAGGCTGATGACGATAACGGTGACCACCAGGCAGATCAGCAGATTGAGGTACAGCGATTTGCGGATACCGGCGACCGCGCCGTCTTCATGCTTGTCGACAAACAGGTACCAGTTCAGCTCGGGGATAAAACGCACATTGAGGAAGTGGTCGCGGCCGTGTTCCTGATACTCGAAGTCGCCGCTTTGCGGATGCGGCAGCTTCGCCTGCAGCTCTTCCAGGCCGGGGATTTCGCTGAGTGACTGGCCAACCCGTGCGCCCATCGGCCCGCCGCTGGCGCCGGTGAGTACCAGCAGGCCATTGGTGTCGACAAAGAACACGCTGCGCTCATAGCGCTGCTGGTAGGTGTCGATCAGTTTGACCACCGCATCCACGGTCAGGCCAACGCCGGTCGCGCCGATAAAGCGCTGCTGGTAGTCGAACACCTTGTAGTTGATAAACACGGTCATGCGGTCGTCGTTGGCCATGTCGACGTCGACATTGATTTCGTAAGGGGTCTGCATGTCGCGCACGCGGAAATACCAGTCATCGCGCGGCTCGTCTTCCTGCACCTGCTTGAGTACGCCCTTGGCCTGGTAGTAAGTGTGGGTTTTCTCGGAGACGAAGAAACTGGTGACCGTGGCGTAATGCTCCTGCACCTCGCGCAGGTAGCGGGTGATCTGCTCAGGATCCTTCTCGCCGCCCAGCACCCAGTCGCGCACGTAGGTGTCGCGGGACATCATCGAGGAAATCAGGATGGGCCGAACCAGGTCTTTCTGGATTTCCGAGTAGACGTTGTCGGAGGTCAGCGGCAGCTCGGTATTGATGATGCCGGCGCGGATCGAGTCGAGGGCGGTGTAGTAACTGGCCAGGGAGGTGGCGAGGAAGCCACAACCGAGCAGAACCAGCAGCAGCGCAATCAAGGACCATTGACGGGTCAGCGGGGATGGATGAGGCATGCAAGGCTCTGCTGGTTAAATAATCGCCGCATTGTAGCGCCCGGCACCGGCCGGCGCTGCTGAAACATGGGGCCTTGGCCTATTTACGGGCGCGCATGGCGCTTGCTGCGCCAGGCCCTGAGGACTAAGGTGCGGCTACACGAAGAGTCTCCTTGGTGACCCGTACGCTGCTCGTACGCCTTGCTGATCTGCCCCTGACCGCAGTCCTTTCAGCACACCGAGCCCCCATGCCCAGCGCGCCTGCCAGCTATCGCATCAAATATTCCACCCTGAGCATTGGGCTGGAGGATTTTCACCTGTGCTCGCTGCGCGACAAACAGCAGTTTGCTGACCTCGACGGCCTGGCGGAAAAGGCCGGAATCTCCTCGGCCACCTGGTCGTTGTTTGGCCAACTTTGGCCTGCTGGTGAAGTGCTGGCGCAAACCCTGAGCGGCATGTCGGTGGATGGGCTGCGGATTCTTGAGCTGGGCTGCGGCCTGGGGCTGACTAGCCTGGTGCTGCAGCGCCTGGGGGCGGATATCACCGCCAGCGACTATCACCCGCTGGCGGGCGAGTTTCTGCTGCGCAATGCCGCGCTTAATCAACTGGAACCGGTGCCTTATCAGAGCTGCGACTGGGCTGAGGACTATCAGCAGCTGGGTCTATTCGATCTGGTGATCGGCAGCGATCTGCTTTACGAGCGCGACCACCCCAGCCTGCTGGCCGGGTTTATCGCCCGCCATTGCAATCGCCACGCTGCGGTGCTGATTGTCGACCCGGGCCGCGGCAACAGCGCGCGGTTTTCCCGGCATATGCTGGAGCACGGTTATCTGCAGCTGGCCGATAGCCTGAATCTGCTGGATAACCCGGATGCGCCGTTTAAAGGGCGCATCCTTAGTTATCGGCGTTAGCCCTTCAGACTTCTTCTAATACCACCACACGCTGGCCCGCACGCACTGGCGAGCCGGGCTGCACGCGCACCTCACGCACTACACCATCGCGCGGGGCGAGCAGGGGGATTTCCATCTTCATCGACTCCAGTATCACCAGCACATCGCCGGCTTTGACCGTGCTGCCAGCCTCTACCTGCACCTGCCAGAGGTTGCCGGCGATATGGCTGTCGATGCTGTGCAGGCCGGCGCCGAGCGGGGCGTCTTCGCCGAGATCGGCGGCCACTTCCTCACTCTCGTAGTGCGCCTGGCCGGAAGCGATCCAGCGCTGACGTTCGGCGTCGAAGGCGGCGCGCTGCTGGTTGCGGAAGGCCTCGATGCCCTCAGCCTCGCGGTCGAGAAAGGTCTGGTAATCAGCCAGGGCCAACTCGCTGTGCTCGATACGCAAGTCATAGCGGCCCAGGGGGAAGTCACGACGGATACGCAGCAGTTCGTCTGCCGAGACCGGGTAGAAGCGGATCTGGTCGAAGAAGCGCAGCAGCCAGGGCTTGCCGTCGAAGGCAGCCACTTCGCGGTAGCGGTTCCACATCTGCAGGGTGCGGCCAACGAACTGATAACCGCCGGGGCCTTCCATGCCGTACACGCACATATAGGCGCCGCCGATGCCCACCGAGTTCTCGGCGGTCCAGGTGCGC
>JBIHZW010000003.1:0-40444 GCA_044240245.1 Pseudomonas sp.
GCGTAACCTCGGTGTCGGTTTTGCTCACAGCGTTATCGCCTACGAAGCCAGCCTCAAGGGCATCGGCAAGCTGGAGCTGAACGAGGCGCGCATCGCCGCTGACCTGGACGCCTGCTGGGAAGTCCTCGCCGAGCCGATCCAGACCGTGATGCGCCGCTACGCCATCGAGAACCCTTACGAGAAGCTCAAGGAACTGACTCGCGGCAAGGGCATCAGCCCCGAAGCGCTGCAGACCTTTATCGACGGCCTGGATATGCCAGCTGCCGCCAAGGCCGAGCTCAAGCTCCTGACCCCTGCCAGCTACATCGGCAACGCGGTCGCCCAGGCCAAACGCATCTAACCGGCAACAGCCTCCCAGACGCCCGGCTGCGCCGGGCGTTTTTATTTATGGGTATTTACTTACTTCAAGGGCTTAGCGATGAATCCTGATACTCCGCTGCAACTGTTGGGTGGCCTTACTGCTCGCGAGTTCATGCGTGACTACTGGCAGAAGAAACCCCTGCTGGTACGCCAGGCCATCCCCGGTTTTGAGAGCCCGATTTCCCCGGACGAGCTGGCCGGCCTGGCGCTGGAAGAAGAAATCGAATCGCGCCTGGTCATCGAACATGGCGAGCGTCCCTGGGAGCTGCGCCGCGGCCCGTTCGCAGAAGACGCCTTCGCTGAGCTGCCCGAGCGCGACTGGACCCTACTGGTGCAGGCCGTCGACCAGTTCGTACCGGAAGTCGCCGAACTGCTGGAAGAGTTCAAATTTCTGCCCAAGTGGCGCATCGATGACGTGATGGTCAGCTTCGCCGTGCCTGGCGGCGGCGTTGGCCCGCACTTCGACAACTACGATGTGTTCCTCCTGCAAGGTTACGGCAAGCGCCGCTGGCAGGTCGGTCAGGTGTGCGATTCCGACAGCCCAATGCTGCAACACGCGGATCTGAAGATCCTCGCTGAATTCGTTAAAACTGAAGAATGGGTTCTGGAACCCGGCGACATGCTCTATCTGCCGCCGCTTCTGGCCCACTGTGGTACCGCTGAGGATGACTGTATGACGTATTCCGTAGGCTTCCGTGCGCCAAGCGCCGCTGAAGTTCTCACCCATTTCACCGATTTTCTCGGCCAGTTTCTGCCTGACGAAGAGCGCTACAGCGACGCCGATGCGCAGCCGACCAGCGACCCGACGCAGATCCAGCGCGACGCCCTGGACCGCCTCAAGGCCCTGCTCACCGAACACATGAGCGATGAGCGTCTGCTGATGACCTGGTTCGGCCAATTTATGACCGAACCCAAGTACCCGGAGCTGATTGCCGGCATCGAGATCGACGAAGAAGGCTTCCTCGCTGGCCTGGAAAATGGCGCGATCCTGATCCGCAACCCAAGCGCGCGCATGGCCTGGTCGGAAGTCGGCGACGACCTGGTGCTGTTCGCCAGTGGCCAGAGCCGCCTGCTTTCGGCCAGCCTGCGTGAGCTGCTGAAACTGGTCTGCTCCGCCGATGCCCTGCATATCGAAAACCTCGGCGCGTGGCTTGCCGATGACGAAGGGCGTAACCTGTTGGTTGAACTGGTCAAACAAGGCAGCCTGGAGTTTGCTGATGAGTGAGATACACGTTCGCCTGGCCGACTGGCAGAAGGACAACGCTGACCTGCGGCGCATTCGCGAAACCGTGTTTATCGCGGAACAAGCGGTGCCGCCAGAGCTCGAATGGGATGCCGAAGACGCCGATGCTGTGCATTTTCTGGCCCTCGAAGGCGACTACCCGATCGGCACTGCTCGCCTGTTGCCCGATGGCCATATCGGTCGGGTGTCGGTACTCAAGGACTGGCGCGGCCTGAACGTGGGTGTGGCGCTGATTCAGGCGGTGATCGCCGAAGCGGAAAAACGCGGCCTGACGCAACAAATGCTCAGTGCCCAGGTGCACGCCACTGCCTTCTATGAAAAGCTCGGGTTTGCCATCGTCAGTGGTGAATACCTGGACGCCGGCATCCCCCACGTGGACATGGTGCGTCATAGCGCCTAGAGGCCAAGATGAACGACGAAAACGCCCCGAGTGACGCCACCGAGCCGCTGGAATCCATAGAGCTTCCCGACATCGAGTTTCAATCACCGGGGCGTTTTGCTGTGCACAATCCGGGCAGCCCCAGCCCGGATAGCCCGCGAGCAGAGCCGGCGCCGTTTACCCTCGGCGCACATGCAACGCTGGAACGTTTCAGCCAGCCCGAACAGGCCCGTGCTCATGCCCTCGCGCTGTTGCAGCAAGCGCAGCGCAGCCTGTGCATCTACAGTCACGACCTGGAGCCTTGGCTCTATCACCACAGCAGCGTGCAAGACGCCTGCACCCGTTTTCTCCTGGCCAGCCCGCGCAACCAATTGCGCATTCTGCTGCGCGACCCCAGCCGTGCGGTCAAGGAAGGCCACCGCCTGCTCAGCCTTTCGCGCCGGCTGTCCTCCAACCTGCAGATCCGCAAGCTGCACCCGGACTACCCTAGTGAGGAGCTGGCGTTTCTGTTGGCCGATGATCGCGGCTTGCTGCTCTTGCCGGAAATTGGCCAGGCCAGCGGCTATGCCCTGTATCAAGACCCCGGCCGCAATCGCCAGCGCCGTGCACAATTTGATCAAGCCTGGGACACCAGCATCACCGACGCTGATTTACGGAGTTTTCTGCTATGAAGGTTCGCGCCCTGCTCGCCGCCGCGCTGTTTAGTTGTAGCCTGTCCCTCAGCGCCGCTACCGAAGTGATTCCGCTGAATTTCCGCACGGCCGATGAGGTGCTCAGCGTGGTGCAATCGGTGCTCGGCCATGAGGGCAAGGTTAACGCCTATGGCAACCAGCTGATCGTCAATGCCGAACCGGCGAAGATTGCCGAAGTGCGCGCCCTGCTGCAGCAACTCGATACCGAACCGCGCCGCCTGCTGATCAGCGTCGACACCAATGAATCGGGCTTTCAGTCTGATCGCGGCTACCGCGCCGATGGCACGATCAGCGCGGGCGATGCCGAAGTGCAGATCGGCCAGGGCGAAATCAATGGCCGCGACCAGGTGCGCATTATCCGCCGTAGCACCGACAGCCGCAGCGGTGGCACCCAACAGGTGCAGGCAACCGAGGGCTATCCGGCACTGATTCAGGTCGGCCAGAGCGTGCCGCTGACTACCCGCGGGCGTGATGCCTATGGCCAGCCCTACAGCAACACTCAATACCGCAACGTCACCCGTGGCTTCTACGTCACTGCCAGCCTTAGCGGTGAGCGGGTGCATATCAATATCAGCAGCAACCGTGATCGCCTGAGCCAGTCGCAACCCGGCGCCATCGATGTGCAAAGCACCGATACGCGGGTCACTGGCCGTGTGGGCGAATGGATCAGCATTGGCGGCGTCAGCGAGCAGAGCCAGGGCGAGCAAGGCGACTTTATGCAACACCGCTCGACCCAGGGCCGCGAAGACATGAGCATGCGCGTCAAAGTCGACGTGGTGAACTAAACCCCGCCGCCCCTCCCTCGCACTGGGCCGCCCTGGCCCAGTGCCGATAACCGCTCATCGGCTGCTCTACGTCACCGCCGCAAAGCAAATACCTCGCAGCCATTGCCCAACCCCGCAAACCGCCGGATAGAGCGGCAAAAGCTGACTTGTCGGTCGCTTCTGGATTTATGTAGTAGTCATGCAAAAAGCACTACAAAATAATTGACGAACACTTTTGGCAGAGGCATGATGGCCCCGCTCCCGCTAATCAGAGGTGCAGAGAAGCCCTCCGAATCGCGCTCCAACTTACCGTCCGAGCCGATTTGCGTTGTAAAGCCCACAAGGCCGTTCGATGAGATTGCGACTGGAACGAAGTTGTCCTGAGGGACGGGGAAGCGTTTAGCAACAGCGCGCATCGAGCACAGCAAGTTGAGTCGTGCAACGGCATCTTTGATCCGGTGAACGCCAAATGACCCAGTCATTTACAGCAGCTGAAGCCCGCGAACTGTTTAGCTCGTCACCCTCCTCCCGGATCAATTCCGTCTCAAGTCGATGTCTCGGCGTTCTGCAGTTGGCTACAACAACCACCAGCAACATTGCTGTTAAAGCATTGGTGTTCAGTGGGGAAGTCGGTGCTCAACCAAACACATACTTTGAAGGATTGACCATGTCAGCTTATCAAAACGACATCAAAGCCGTAGCAGCCCTTAAAGCCGCCGCAGGCAGCAGCTGGAGCGCTATCGACCCTGAGTCCGTGGCCCGCATGCGCGCCCAGAACCGCTTCAAAACCGGTCTGGAAATCGCTCAGTACACTGCCGACATCATGCGCAAAGACATGGCTGAGTACGATGCTGACTCCTCCGTCTACACCCAGTCCCTGGGCTGCTGGCATGGTTTCATCGGTCAGCAGAAGCTGATTTCGATCAAGAAGCACCTGAAGACCACCAACAAGCGCTACCTCTACCTGTCGGGTTGGATGGTTGCTGCTCTGCGTTCGGATTTCGGTCCGCTGCCGGATCAGTCCATGCACGAGAAAACCTCGGTTTCCGGCCTGATCGAAGAGCTGTACACCTTCCTGCGCCAGGCTGACGCCCGTGAGCTGGACCTGCTGTTCACCGCTCTGGACGCTGCCCGCGCTGCTGGCGACAACGCCAAAGCTGCTGACCTGCAGAACCAGATCGACAACTACGAAACCCACGTAGTGCCAATCATCGCCGACATCGACGCTGGTTTCGGTAACCCAGAAGCCACCTACCTGCTGGCTAAGAAGATGATCGAAGCGGGTGCTTGCTGCATCCAGATCGAAAACCAGGTTTCCGACGAGAAGCAGTGCGGCCACCAGGACGGTAAAGTAACCGTTCCTCACGCCGACTTCCTGGCCAAGATCAACGCTGTTCGCTACGCATTCCTCGAGCTGGGCATCGACAACGGCGTGATCGTTGCTCGTACCGACTCCCTGGGTGCTGGCCTGACCAAGCAAATCGCTGTTACCAACGAGCCGGGCGACCTGGGCGACCAGTACAACTCCTTCCTCGATTGCGAAGAAGTGTCTCCAGCCGACCTGAAGAACGGCGACGTGGTTCTGAACCGCGAAGGCAAGCTGCTGCGTCCTAAGCGTCTGCCGTCCAACCTGTTCCAGTTCCGTGCTGGCACCGGTGAAGCGCGTTGCGTACTGGACAGCATCACCTCGCTGCAGAACGGCGCTGACATGCTGTGGATCGAAACCGAGAAGCCACACGTCGGCCAGATCGCAGAAATGGTTAACGAAATCCGTAAAACCATCCCGAACGCCAAGCTGGTTTACAACAACAGCCCATCGTTCAACTGGACCCTGAACTTCCGTCAGCAGGTATTCGATGCCTTCGTTGCTGAAGGCAAGGACGTTTCCGCCTACGACCGCACCAAGCTGATGAGTGTCGACTACGACGAAACCGAGCTGGCTCAGGTTGCTGACGAGAAGATCCGTACCTTCCAGCGTGATGGCTCTGCTCAGGCTGGTATCTTCCACCACCTGATCACTCTGCCGACCTACCACACCGCCGCGCTGTCCACCGACAACCTGGCCAAAGGTTACTTCGCAGAGCAAGGCATGCTGGCTTATGTGAAAGGCGTTCAGCGCCAGGAGATCCGTCAAGGTATCGCCTGCGTTAAGCACCAGAACATGTCCGGTTCCGACATCGGCGACGCTCACAAAGAGTACTTCGCTGGTGAAGCAGCTCTGAAAGCCGGCGGTAAAGACAACACCATGAACCAGTTCAGCTAAGAACCGGCTCACTCAACCGAGGCCACGATCAAGGTTGAGGGTGTTAAGAAATCCCAGCAGAAATGCTGGGATTTTTTTTGCCTGCAATTTGCCCTTTTCCGGTTTTGTGCGCTTTCGCACAGCCGCTGTCATGTTTACGTCAATTTCATTGGATAGCGTCAGGCACCCGTCGATTAATCCAAGGAGCCTGCATGAGCCACGATAATGACAACTCAGTGCTGTTCGGCAATGGCGATGAATTGCCCAGCAACGCGTCCAGCAACCCCCATATTAATCAGCTGATCGACTGCGTCGGCCGTCGACAAGTACTGGCCGCCGGTGCCGCGCTCGGCACCCTGGCATTTCTCGGCAGTGTTATGCCTGGCGCCGCGGTGGCGGCAGAGCCTGCGGCCAAAGGCCTGGAAAAACTGCGCTTTAAACCGCGCAGCAAACTGCCATTCAGCGCCGTTGCGACCAACCGCCTCGACAGCATCAGCGTTCCGCCCGGTTACCGCGCCACCCCCTTTATCCCCTGGGGCACACCGATAACCGGCAACTACCCGGCTTACCTGAACGATGGCAGCAACAGCGCTCAGGATCAGGCCGAGCAACTGGGCATGCACCATGACGGCATGCATTTCTTCCCGATTGATGCACAGCGCGGCGGCAAGAAAAGCGATCACGGCCTGCTGGTGCTTAACCACGAATACATCGACGCACCGCTGCTGCACCCCAATGGCCCAACCCTGGTGGCGGGCAAACGCAGCAGCGCCGAAGAAGTGCGCAAGGAAATCAACGCCCACGGCGTATCTGTGGTGGAAGTACGTCGTGGCCTGAATGGCGAATGGGCGGTATTGCCGAGCGCCCGAAACCGCCGGATTACCGGGGCCACGCCCATGCAGATCAGCGGCCCGGCGCGCGGCCATGTGCTGCTGAAAACCCGCTATAGCCCGAAAGGCACAGCAACTCGCGGCACCCTGAACAATTGCGCCCACGGTTTTACGCCATGGGGCACCTACCTGACTTGCGAGGAAAACTGGGCCGGCTACTTTGCCAGCCGCGATAGCGACCTGCCGCGCGAATTGAGCCGCTACGGCCTGCGCAGCAACAGCCGCTACGGCTGGGATCACCTCAAGGGTGATGAGTTCGAGCGCTTCGATGCCACGCGTATCACTACCACCGCCAGCGCGGACTATCGCAACGAACCGAATCACTTTGGTTGGATCGTCGAAATCGACCCGTTCGCGCCGGAGTCCGTCCCGGTCAAACGTACGGCCCTCGGCCGTTTCGCCCATGAGGGCCTGGTGTTCGCTCCGGTAAAATCCGGCCGTCCGGTAGTGTGCTACTCCGGCGACGACTCGCAGAACGAGTACATCTACAAATACGTCAGCCGCGACAAATACCGGCCAGGGCGCAGCAATGGCCGGCTGCTGGATGAAGGCACGCTGTATGTCGCGCGCTTTGATAACAGCGGCAAGGGTGAATGGCTGGCGCTGGATATCAACGACAAGAAGTTCCAGAAAGCCTGCAAGGCCGCCGGGGTGAGCTTTGCCGATCAGGGCGAAGTGTTGATCAATACCCGCCTGGCCGCTGACGTGGTCGGCGCCACCAAGATGGACCGCCCGGAATGGGGCGCGGTCAATCCGGACAATGGCGAGGTGTATTTCACCCTGACCAACAACAGTTCCCGAACCACCACCGATGCCGCCAATCCACGCCCAGCCAACGCGTTCGGCCATATCATCCGCTGGCGTGAACTGAGCAAGGATTACGCTGGCCGGCAGTTTGCCTGGAGCCTGTTTATGCTGGCCGGGCCGGAGACCGATAGCGTCGGCCCGAATGGCAAACCGCTGACAGCTGATAATCGTTTGGCCAGCCCCGATGGGTTGTGGTTCGACGAGGAAGGCCGCCTGTGGATTCAGACCGACATGAGCGGCAGCCAACAGAGCAGCGGTCCGTTCGGCAACAACCAGATGCTGGTTGCCGAGCCGCGCACCGGTGAGCTGAAACGTTTCCTGGTGGGGCCTGTGGGCGCCGAGGTGACCGGCATTACCGCCACCCCGGACTTCCGCACCCTGTTCGTCAATATCCAGCACCCCGGCGAAGGCTCAACGGCGACCAACCTGTCCAGCAACTGGCCTGACGGTGCCGGCCAGCGCCCGCGTTCGGCCACTGTGATCATCACCCGCGAGGACGGCCGTCGCTTGCTTTAATCGACGGGGGCTAATGTGACCGGTCAGCCCTGGCCGGTCACATTTCGCTGTGACAGACTCATGCCCTTCCCTTCGCGCAAAGAGCATCAGCATGTCCAGCAACCGCTTGAGCCGTATCGTCGGCAAAATCCAGCAACTGCCCAGCGCCCTGCAAAGTCCGGCGCTGTCGCTGCTGTTTGGCTCCCAGGTGAAGTTCGCCGGTACCGCCAAGGTACGCGTGCATACCCTGACCCAACAGCAGGCCGTGATGAGCATCGCCAACAAGCGCAAGGTGCAAAACCACATCAAAGGCGTGCATGCCGCCGCCATGGCGCTGCTGGCTGAATCCGCCACAGGCTTTCTGGTCGGCATGAATGTGCCCGATGACAAACTGCCGCTGATCAAAAGCCTCAAGGTCGACTACCTCAAGCGCGCCACCGGCAGCCTGCGCGCTGAAGCGAGCCTGACACCCGAGCAGATCCAGGCCATTCATACCCAGGAAAAAGGCGAAGTACTGGTTGCCGTAACTGTGACCGATGAAGCCGGTATCCAGCCGATCCAGTGTGAAATGCTTTGGGCCTGGGTCAGTAAGAAGCGCTGAATTCAGACTGGACTAAGCTGAAAACGCCGCACGGTGCGGCGTCATTCAGGAGATAGCCGGTGCAGGGAAAACCTCTTCTATTTGGTGGCGGGTTGGTGTTGATTGCCGTGCTCGGCACTCTCTACTGGCGCCTGCAAAACGATCCGCAGGTAGCAGCGCTACCCAGTCAGGCCGACAACCCCACAAGCGTGCTCTCGGGCGTTAGCCCAGCAACGCCGATGCCCACTGAGGCGCAGTTGCACGAGCTGCTGCAAAACCCCGCCGTAAAAAACCAGGAGCAGCGCCTGGCGTTCCATCAGGCCTACCGCGACTTTGTCAGCGGCGCCGCCGAGCTCTCCCCCGCGCAACGTGAAAGCCAGGCGCAGGCCTTGCGTGAGCAGATCGAAACTTACGAGCAACGCAGTGAACTGGCCATGAGTGAGTCGCTGTTACTGCAGCTGGGCCTGATTCAGCTCACCACTGGCGATGAACAAGCGCAGAAAGACCAGGCCGCAGCCTTGGTCGCCCGCTACAAGGCGATTAGCGCCGAGCGCGAAGCCAAGGCCGCGACACCCAGCGCCGAGTTTCGTCGTTACAAGACCGATGAGAAACGCATCGTTGAGGAAGTCCTGAGCATGGACAGTTTTCCCGATGGTTTAAGCCGCGATGAGTACCTACGCCAACGCCTGCAGCAGGCGCGCGAACAGCACTATCAATAACCCGACCTGAGCAGGCTGCTCAGGTCGGGCGGCAGCGCTATAGCAGTTGGTCGAGCGCGTAGTACAGCAGGTTGAAGGGTTTGTTGCGGTCGGCGGTGTCGCTCTGCTCAGAGGCATCCAGTACCGGGCCGCTGCCATTCATCACGTTATTGACGAAGTCATCCAGCTGCAGGTTCTGCTCCTGAATATCCGCGTTGGCAAACTCGATGATGCTGGTGCAATGGCTTTCATTGACCGCGCGGTACTGCGGGAAGTAACCGCCGACATTTGGCAGGTTGGCCAGCTCGTTACGCAGCCTGCCGGTATCCACATCCCACTTGGCGTGAATCAGCGCCTCCTTGGCAGCCTGGTTCGGTGCATTGATGATTTCCGGGTAGAAGCGCTCATAGGAATAGGACGAGTAATTCAGGTCCTTCCAGAAGTGCGTATGCCCCATGCGATCACCCGCCATATTGCTCGACAGCGCCGGGTAGATACTGCCCAGGTTGTTCAGGTTAAGCCCCGGCAAACGCGACTGCAGGTACTGCAATGGCCCGGCATCCAACCCCCAGGCACTGCGGATCAAACCTTGTAGCGGCAAGGACGGATAGGCCTGGTTGCCACCGCCGCTGACGGCTGAGAAGACCGGGCCAGAGTCATTGATCAGGAAGCTGCGCGTCGGCGCGATATCCTGCCGGGTCGGCGCGTAGTTGGTCAGGCTACCGGCACCGCCGGCGCTACAGCCGGTGGTCAGCATCTGCGTAGGTCGCGGCAGGTTGTCCTTCATCCAGCCGACTACCGCGCGCATATTGCGCAGGCCGTTGTGGTGCCAGACCAACGGCGCCTGCTGGCTTTGCGGATCTTCATAGACTGCGACCTTGTCGCCGGAATAGATGTCGCCGGTGCAATACGGCACATAGACCATATTCCAGTTCTGGGTCTTTACCCGCGTCCAGGGATGCAGGCGCACCACAAAGGGGCTGACCAGGCTGGCGCCCGGATTGAGCAGGCTCATGTAGTCATTGGGAATGCCGTCGGGGTTACGTGCGCCGCGAATGCCGCTTTGGCCGGTGCAACTGGCGTAGTCCCAGCATGCCCCGCCGCCCTCCAGGTAGATGATGGTGTTGCGGGTATTGGGCACGCGGTTGACGAAGAACTTGTACGGCGAGCCGTTGCCGCACACGGCGCCGGTTTGCGGGGCCATCTGCACGGTTTGCCAGGCGTAGTAATTGGCCGGTTTGAAGCCGCTGTTGAAGCCGGACGGGTTAGCCAACAGCGGGTACGGGCCGAGGCGTTGCGCCGGGGTGACCTTGTTATCCGCCGCCGGAGCCACTACCAGATTGCTCAGGGTTTGCCAGAAGTTGTAATCGCCCTGCTCGGCCTGCGCAGGCATGGCCAGGGCCGAAACTATCAGCGGCGCGGCACAGCGCCGAAGTGCTATCGCTACAGACATGGTGAGTCCCTCATCTTGTTGTTATCGATGGGTCCACATACCCGAGCCGTTGTACGAATCCCCTCCAGCTGTCACCCGAAATCAGCCCATCACTCACTGGAGACTGCTCATACACCGCGCCGAAGCAGCAGTAACTGCGCGCACCCAAACGTGTCGCCACTGCTCAACATTCAAGCCAGCCTGGCGATTCGTGCACGTTAGTCCAAGAAACTCCCACTAACCACAGGGCAACATACTTATTGGATATAGCGCGGCGGGTTTTAAGCTGCTGCAGTTATCTGCCGGCACGCCGTTGACCTGTCGGAGCGGCGGGGGCGCCTAGCCCATGCCCGCGAAACGATTATCGCGGGCATGGCCCGCTCCTACGGACTAATGCTCAGAACAATAAAAAAGGGAAGCATGGCTTCCCTTTCAATGTGACTGCGTCAGGTGCTAGATGCGGAACTGGCGCACCAGGGCGCCCAGGCGTTCGCCCAGCCCGGCCAGGTTGCGCGCGGTCTGTGCGCCCTGCTGGGTTTCGTCGGCCACGCTGTCTACCGCCACGGCAATCTTGTGCACGCTGCGGTTGATCTCTTCGGCCACGGCGGTTTGCTCCTCGGCGGCGCTGGCGATCTGCGCGTTCATCGCGTTGATGGTGCCGATCAGCTGCGCGATGGCATCCAGCGATGTACCGGCGCGGTTGGCCTGCTCGCTGGTGACATCACCGGCATCACTGGAGCGGCGCATCGCGGTCACCGCATCCTGGGTGCCCTTCTGCAGACGGTCGATCATGCCCTGAATTTCCTGGGTGCTTTGCTGCGTGCGGCTGGCCAGCGCCCGCACCTCGTCTGCGACCACGGCAAAGCCGCGCCCCGCTTCACCGGCCCGCGCTGCCTCAATGGCGGCGTTGAGTGCGAGCAGGTTGGTCTGTTCGGCGATGGAGCGAATCACGTCGAGCACGCTGACAATCGACGACACGTCTTTCTGCAAGGTATCGAGGGAGACGCCGCTATCGCGAATGTCCTGCACCAGGGTGTGAATGCGCTCGATGCTGCCATCGACCACTTTTTTCGCTGCCTGGCCTTCGGTGTCGGTTTTCTGCGCAGCCTCTGCCGCACCCTGGGCGCTTTGCGCGACTTCATGGGCAGCGGCGGACATTTCATTGATGGCTGTAGCGACCTGATCGGTCTCATGGCGCTGACGCTCCATGGCCTCTTCCGAGCGCTGCGCCTGGGTCGAAACCTGGCCGACCAGTTCGGTCAGTTGGCCGGTCATGTCGACGATCTGCCTTACCAGGCCGTGGATCTTCTCGACAAAGCGATTGAACGAGCCGGCCAGTTGGCCAAGCTCATCATCGCTATTAATCGGCAGGCGGCGAGTCAGGTCGCCTTCACCGGCAGCGATGTCATCGAGGTTGTCCTTGATCTGCTGCAACGGGCGCAGGAAGGTATTACTCAGCACCACGCCGACAATGCCGAACACCACCAGCAGCACGGCAGCAATCACCATGATGCTGGTGATGATGGTGCCGATGCGCTCATCGATTTCGCCCTGCACCTGTGCGATCTGCGCTTCAACGCCGTCCAGATTGATCGCGGTGCCCAGGGCCATGTCCCATTTCGGCAGGTAGTAGCTGTAGGCCATTTTTGGCACCAGCACCGAATCATCAGTCGGCAGTGGCGAGCTGTAATTGACGTAGTAGCTGTTGTTCTTGGCGACATTCACCAGTTCACGGTTGATGTACACGCCGTTCGGGTCGCGGCGATCGGCCAGGCTTTTGCCGACATCCACCGGGCTGTCGCCACGGAACAGGCGCACCACATTGGAGTCGTGACCGAAGAAGTAACCGTCCTTGCCGAACTTGATCTTCGACAGAATCGCCACGGCCTGCTCACGGCTGGCCATATCGCCTTGCGCGGCACCGTCGTACAGCGTCTGCACCGAACCCAGGGCAATCTGCACGTAATGCTGCAGTTCGTTGCGGCTTTCCTGCAGCAGGCGTTCGCGGGTTTCTTCAACCTCCTGGGCCGCCAGGTTCTGCAGCACTTTGGCTGCAGCGCCACTGAGCACCAGGGCAAACAGCACCACCGGAATCAGTGCCAGCAGCACGACTTTTGATTTCAATGTAAGACGCATCGGGCAGGTCCTTGCTAGGCGATACAGCGGAATAAAAACGGGGCTACCGGTTTATCGGTAGCCCCGCTGAAAGGTTGAATCGTCTGGCGCTGGAGCGCGTCAGGCGAACAATGCCCCGGTTAAATCACCATAGCTGCTGCCCAACCGAATACCAGCAGCGGCAGGTTGTAGTGCAGGAAGGTCGGCACCACGCTGTCCCAGATGTGATTGTGCTGGCCATCGACGTTAAGCCCGGCAGTTGGCCCGAGGGTCGAATCGGAGGCTGGCGAGCCGGCATCACCCAGCGCACCGGCGGTGCCGACGATGCACAGGATGGCCAGCGGGCTGAAGCCGAGCTGCATACCCAGCGGCACGAAAATCGCCGCAATGATTGGCACGGTGGAGAATGACGAACCGATGCCCATGGTCACCAGCAGGCCGACCAACAGCATCAGCAGCGCACCCAGCGCTTTGTCGTGGCCGATCAGTTCAGCAGAGCTGTCGACCAGGCTTTTCACTTCGCCGGTGGCCTTCATCACCTCAGCAAAACCGGCGGCGGCGATCATGATAAAGCCGATCATCGCCATCATTTTCATGCCTTCGGTGAACAGGCCATCGGCCTCTTTCCAGCGCACCACGCCAGAGACCGAGAAAATGATAAAGCCGACCAGGGCGCCGATGATCATCGAGTCCAGCCACAGCTGCACGACAAACGCAGCGACAATCGCCACGCCCGCCACCAGCAGGCTCAATGGGTTGTAGGCAACATCCACGCGCTCGGCCTGCTCGATCTTGCTCAGGTCATACACACGCTTTTTGCGATAGCTGAACAGCACCGCCACCAGCAAGCCAAACAGCATGCCCAGTGCCGGAATTGCCATGGCCTTGGTCACGTCCAGGCCGCTGGTGTCGACGCCGCCACTGGCAACATTGGCCAGCAGAATGTCATTGAGGAAGATTCCGCCAAACCCCACCGGCAGAAACATATACGGAGTAATCAGGCCGAAGGTCAGCACACAGGCGATCAGGCGGCGGTCGAGCTGCAGTTTGCTCAGCACATACAGCAGCGGCGGCACCAGCAGCGGGATAAAAGCGATGTGAATCGGCAGGATGTTCTGCGAGGAAATCGCCACCACCAGCAGCAGACCGATCAGCAGCCACTTGAGCAGACCGGCGCCTTTGGCGTCCTGTTTGCCCACCATGGCCAGGGCTTTGTCAGCCAAGGCGTGGGCCAGACCGGATTTGGCAATCGCCACGGCGAATGCACCGAGCAAGGCGTAGGACAGAGCCACTGTCGCCCCGCCGCCCAGGCCTTTATTGAATGCCGCCAGCGAGCCTTCAATACCCAGGCCACCAAGCAGACCGCCCGCCAATGCACCGACGATCAGGGCCACCACCACATGCACACGGCACAAGCTGAGAATCAGCATGATCCCCACTGCCGCAACGACTGCGTTCATCGATTTACTCCCGCCATTAAGTAGGTCCGCGAAGGTTTTGACCTTCTCTGGATGCTGCGCCGGATCGGCGAAGGGCGCGTACTCTGCACAATGCTGACCAAGCTGTCAAAACACCCGTAAATTATTCTGTACAAGGCGTTGCTAATTTCGATTACCCTGCGACTTAAGGGCTCTACTGGCCTGCAATTTGCTCTGCTTTACTTAACGTGAAACTTAAAGAAAAGCGCCTAAGCGCCGATAGGCGCTCTAAGCCATTGCCATATAAAGGTCCTGATAATGCTGTTCAGCCGACTCTCTATCCAGTTGAAGATCACCCTACTGGCAGGCCTGTGCTTGCTGGCCATTGTTGCCGTGCTGGTTTCGGCCTCGGTCATTCAGGCCTCGCGCAGCGCCAGCCTGGTCAAGCAGGCCAGCTCGGCGATGCTGCAGGAGTCCGCTCAGTTGCGTATGTCAGCGCGTGGCGAGTCTCAGGCACTGCAAATGCAGCGCTACTTTATGGACGCCTACCAATACGGGCGCGGCGCAGCCACCCAGGTACTGTTTATCCGTGAGCAGGCAGAAAAGCGCTTTCTCGATGCCTTTGACCTGCGCGAAGACCTGACCCGTCAGGTGCGCAGCGCGCTGGAAGCCAACCGCAGCCTGCTGGGTATTTACGTGGTGTTCGAGCCCAATGCCCTGGACGGCAAGGACGATCTGTTTACTGATCAGGAAAACCTCGGCAGCAACGACAAAGGCCGCTTCTCGATCTACTGGGCACAAGGCGACAACGGCGAACTCAGCGCTGAAGCGATGAAAGAGGCAGACCTGAATGACGCCACCCCCGGTATCAGCGGCGCGCCTTATAACGCCTGGTACAGCTGCCCGTTGCAGCAGAAGAAGGTCTGCCTGCTCGACCCTTATATCGACGAAGCTGACGGGGTAAAAACCCTGATGACCAGCATCGCCTTCCCGCTGGAACAAGGCGGCAAGGTGATCGGCGTGCTCGGTGTGGATATCAGCCTGGCCAGCCTGCAAGAGCTCAGCACCAGCGCGCATCAGGGTCTATTTGACGGCGCCGGGCATGTCAGCATCATCAGCCCTGCGGGTTTGCTCGCCGGCCACAGCCGCGACAGCAGCCTGCTCGGCGGCAAACTGGAAAAAGCCTTCGCAGACCAACACCGCGAAATGATCAGCCTGGTCGCCAGCAACCGCCCGGAAGTCCTGCACCACGACGGTGCATTGCAGGTGCTGCAACCGCTGCTGCCGATTCCCGAATCCCAGCCCTGGGGCGTGTTGATGGAGGTACCGGAAAAAGTCCTGCTGGAACCGGCCACCCGCCTGGAAACGCAAATGGATGAAATGGGCACCCGCAGCACGGCGATCTCCTTAGGCCTTGGCCTGGCGGCCGGTGTGGTGGGCATTCTACTGATCTGGCTGACAGCACTGGGCGTGACCCGGCCGATTCTCGGTGTAGCGGCGATGCTGAAAAATATCGCCAGCGGTGAAGGCGACCTGACCCGCCGCCTGGAATACGCCAAGCAGGATGAGCTGGGCGAACTGGCCAGCTGGTTCAACCGCTTCCTCGACAAGCTGCAGCCGATCATCGCGGACGTGAAACGCAGCGTGCAGGACGCCCGCAGCACGGCCGATCAGTCCGCGTTGATCGCCAGCCAGACCAGCGATGGCATGCAGCAGCAGTTCCGCGAAGTCGATCAGGTGGCCACCGCATTCCAGGAAATGAGCGCCACCGCGCAAGATGTTGCGCATAACGCCGCCCAGGCCGCCGAAGCTGCGCGCACCGCTGACCAGGCCAGTCGTGAAGGCATGAGCGTGATCGGCAAGACCACCTCAACCATTGAGCTGCTGGCCAATGAAATGAACGTGGCCATGCAGGAAGTCGAAGGCCTGGCCAACAGCAGCGAGAAGATCGGTTCGGTACTCGAAGTGATCCGCTCGATCGCCGAGCAGACCAACCTGCTGGCCCTTAACGCTGCCATCGAAGCCGCCCGCGCCGGTGAAGCCGGCCGTGGTTTTGCCGTGGTCGCTGATGAGGTGCGCAACCTGGCCAAGCGCACCCAGGACTCGGTGGAGGAAATCCGCCAGGTGATCGAAGGCCTGCAAAGCGGCACCAAGGAAGTGGTCAGCACCATGCACAGCAGCCATCGCCAGGCCCAGGGCAGCGTCGAGCAGGTCGAACAGGCCGTGGCCGTGCTGCGCCGCATCAGTGATGCGGTCAGCGTGATTACCGACATGAACCTGCAGATCGCCAGCGCCGCCGAAGAGCAAAGCTCGGTGGCCGAGGAGATCAACCGCAACGTGGCTTCGATCCGCGATGTCACTGAGTCGATTTCCGCCCAGGCCGATGAATCGGCAAAAATTAGCCAGGGTCTGAACAAGCTGGCCAATCACCAGCAGAGTCTGATGGATCAGTTCCGCGTCTAAACGCCGGGCATGGCACCATCGGACCGCCACTCTGGCGGCTGTTTCCTTGTGACGCAGGCTAGCAATCGTTAGCCTGCGTTTTTCATTTATGACTTATCAATTAACGAGGTGCACGATGCTCAATATCGCTCTGGTGGCCGGTTCCAGCCGCAGCAACAGCCAATCGGGCAAGGTCGCCCGCTTCTTGCGCCAGCGCCTGATTCAGTTGGGCCACACCGATGATGCGCAGAGCAATGTGATTGACCTGGGCCTCGCCCCGCTGCCGCTCTGGCCCGCCGACGACACCGGCCCCTGGGGCCTGTACAGCAAGCAACTGGCCGCTGCCGACGCCGTGGTGATCATCTCCCCGGAGTGGAATGGCATGGCCTGCCCGGCCATCAAGAACTTCTTTATTTACGCCAGCAAGGCTGAGTTGGCGCACAAGCCGGGGCTGCTGGTGGGCGTATCGTCGGGGGTTGGCGGGGCTTACCCGATCAGCGAGCTGCGCGCGTCCAGCTACAAGAACTGCCGCCTCTGCTACCTGCCCGAACATCTGATCGTGCGCAGCGTCGAAAAGGTGCTGAACACCCCAGAGCCGAGCAGCGAGGACGACCAGCGCCTGCATGCACGCATCGATTACGAGCTGGATATTCTGGTCAAGTACGCGCAGGCTTTGGGCCCCGTGCGCGCCAGTATCGATATGAGCAACCCGGCATTTGCCAACGGCATGTAAGCCTTACGTTGAGCGTACCTGATGAACTCAGGTGCGCTTCACCGGCAAGCTGACCGTTACGCGCAAGCCACCTAGTGGACTGTCTGCCAGCTGCAGACGCCCTGCCCAGGCGTCGATGATATCGCGCACGATGCCTAGGCCCAGGCCATGTCCGGCCACCTGTTCATCCAGGCGGCTACCCCGGCTAAGCACTTCCTCGCGCTGCGCGGCGTCGATGCCCGGCCCATCATCATCAATCAGCAATTGATAGCCATCGCCCTGCAGGCTGATCTGCAGCTGCACCTGGCTATCGGCCCATTTGCAGGCGTTGTCCAACAGATTGCCGAGCAGCTCCAGCAGGTCTTCACGGTCCCAGGGCAAACGCAGCCCAGGATCGGCCTGCCAGTCCAGTTCCAGGTGGTTGCCATGGATCATCGCCAGAGTCGAGAACAGCTCAGGCAGCTCATTGGCGCAGTCGAAATGCGCCCCCGGCAAGGCCTCGCCAGCCAGCCGGGCGCGACCCAGTTCACGGGCGATGCGCTGCTCGATCTGTTGCAACTGCCCATTGAGGCTTTCGCGCAATTGCGGCAACTGCTTGAGCTCTTCCCGGGTGGCCAGGCTAACCAGCACCGCCAGCGGCGTTTTCAGCGCATGGCCGAGGTTGCCCAGGGCGTTGCGTGAGCGTTTGAGGATGTCTTCTGTGTGCGCCAGCAAGTGGTTGATCTGCGCCACCAACGGTTCAAGTTCCAGCGGCACTTGCTGATCCAGCTGGCTACGCTGGCCCTGCTGCAGCTGCATCAGCTGCCGGCGGGACTGTTCCAGCGGACGCAACGCACGGCTGACGATCAAGCGCTGCAGCAACAGAATCAGCACCAGGGCGGTAATTCCCAGGCCGAGGACAATCTTCTGCACCTGGCTGAAGCTGTTGAGTATCGGCGTGTAGTCGCGCGCCACGTGAATCACGATAGGCTGGCCATAACGCTGATAGTCGGCGCGGTACACCAGCCACTGCTGGCCTTGCGGCCCGTCGCTCAGCGCGTCCTGCAAACCGGCCTCTTCAACCGGACGCAGCGTGCGGTCCCAGAGTGAGCGCGAACGCCAGGTCTGCTCGCCAAGATCGATACGAAAATACAGGCCGGAATACGGCCGCTTAAACGCCGCACTGAGGCGTCGCTCATCCAGCTGCAGGCCGTTGGGGCCACGCACCACCGCGCCCAGCAAGGTCTGGGTTTCATCCTGCAGAGTTGTCTGCAGGTAACTGCGCAGGCTGCGATCGAACAGCCAGAGGCTGCTTTGCGCCAGCAGCAGACCGATAACCAGCAGTACGCTGATCAACCCCAGACTCAGACGCCGTTGAATCGACCTCAAGCAGCATCCCCGCTAAAGCGATAACCCTGGCCGCGGCGGGTTTCGATGATCTCGCGCCCCAGTTTGCGTCGCAGGTGATTGACGTGAACTTCGATGACATTCGAGTCGCGTTCGCTCTCGCCGTCATACAGGTGCTCAGCCAGGTGGCTCTTCGACAGCAACTGCCCGGCATGCAGCATGAAGTAGCGCAGCAAACGGAACTCGGCAGCCGTCAGCTGCACCTCTTCATCATTGCGTTTGACTGTTTGCCGCCCTTCATCCAGCTGCAAACCCGCCGCTTCCAGCTGTGGCTGGTTGGCCAGGCCATGGGCGCGGCGCAGCAGGGATTGGATGCGCAGTTGCAGCTCTTCCGGGTGAAAGGGTTTGCTCAGGTAATCATCCGCGCCAGCCTTGAGGCCTTCGATACGCTCAGCCCAGGACCCGCGCGCGGTAAGGATCAACACCGGTGTGGTAAGGCCGCCAGCGCGCCATTCCTGCAACACCTCAAGCCCCGGTTTGCCAGGCAAGCCGAGGTCGAGAATGATCAGATCATAGGGTTCGGTCGCGCCCTGGTAAGCGGCATCACGGCCGTCGGCCAACCAGTCCACCGCATAACCCTGGCGGGTCAAACCGGCCAGCAGCTCATCAGCCAGGGGTACATGGTCTTCAACCAGCAATAGGCGCATTCAGTCTTCCACCTCATCCTTGAGCACTTCGCCGGTACTGGCGTGCAACTCCAGCTCACGCACGATGCCTTGCTCGGTCACCAGTTCGACTTCGTAAACCAGTACGCCGTCCTCTTCTTCCAGCTCGACTTCCAGCAGAACCGCACCGGGATGAGGCTTCAACGCCATCTGCAACAACTGCTCAAGGGGCATGATCAGCCCCTCGCGGCGCAGACGTAATGCTTCATCCTGATCCAGGTCGCGCGCACTGCTGCTGAACGTCAGGGTCAGCAGCAGGCAGGCCAGGAATGCGCGGGCAAGCCAAGCAGTGGTGTTCATTAATCGTCTCGTTGGTTCTTCAGAACTTGTGCGTTAGTGGCATCCAGCTCGACATCCCACTGCACGCCCTGGGCGTCGCGAACTTCAACCTGGTAGATATAGCGGCCGTATTCTTCTTCCAGTTCGGTGTCTTCGGTCTTGCTGCCTGGGTGCAGTGCCAGCGCTGCAGCGTTGAGTTTTTCGAAGGACTGGATGGTGCCGGCGTCACGCAGTTTCAGCGCTTCGTCCGGGCCCAGGTCACGGGCTTGGGCCAAACCGGCAGTCAGAGTCAGGGCAGCAGCGGCAAATACGGCAGTCAGTGTTTTCATGTTCAAGTTCCTTCTGGAGTTGGCTTTCGACGGAGTCCAAGTTACTGCACACGACTTAACTCAAGCTGAATTTGCTTAAGGCATTGCCCAAGCACTGATTTATCCCAACCCACGCGCGCGCATCATTCACGCGCTGAAGTCGCTTGGCCTGGCCATTCACCGCTCTATAATCGCTGCCTTGCGCGATGGAGGCCAGCATGAGTGCGATATTAATCAAGTCCCCAGCCCTGACAATTAAAGCCGGCAAACGCGCCCTCGCCCGTATTCGAGAGCACGGCTTGCAGCCAGCGGACGTCGGCATTCTGCCGGGCGCGGCAGGCGGCCCGAAGGCGCTGGGAATTCAGGGGCTGGATCTGGCGCTGTTTGGCGACTGGCTGCAACGTGCGCCCCGCGAGCGTTCGCTGATCGGCGCGTCCATCGGTTCCTGGCGTTTCGCCAGCGCCTGTTTGCCGGATGCGGCAGCCGGCTTGCGCCGGCTCGGCGAGCTGTATACCTCGCAGCGTTTTGCCAAGGGCGTGAGCATGGCGCAGGTCTCGAGCAGCTGCAGCCTGATGCTCGACCAGCTGCTGGGCAACGATGCCGCCAGCATCCTCAGCAACCCGCATTACCGCTTGAATATCGTCGTGGTAAAAAGCCATGGCCTGCTGCAGCACGACCATCGCGGCGCACTCGGCCTGGGCCTGTCTTCGGTGATTGGCAGCAACCTGCTGGGCCGCCCACGGCTGGCCAAGCACTTCGAGCGGGTAATTCTGCACGATGCTCGCCTGGCGCCGCCGCTGGGCGCGCTTAGCGATTTTCCGTCGCGCTACCTGCAACTCGATAGCGGCAATCTGCGCCATGCGTTGCTGGCCTCAGGCTCGATCCCGATGGTCATGCAAGGGGTGCGCGATATCCCCGGAGCCGGGCCTGGCACCTACCGCGATGGTGGCCTGCTCGACTATCACCTCGACCTGCCGTACAGCGGCGAAGACATCGTGCTCTACCCGCACTTCACCGATAAGGTCATCCCCGGCTGGTTCGACAAGGGCATGCCCTGGCGCCGTGGCGACGCTGGCCGTTTGCAGGATGTATTGCTGCTGGCACCGTCGCGTGACTACCTGGCGCGCCTGCCCCATGGCAAACTCCCCGACCGCAAGGACTTCAGCCGTTACCTGGGCGATGATGCCGGCCGCGAACGCTATTGGCGCACGGCCATGAGCGAGAGCCAGCGGCTTGGCGACGAGTTTCTTGAACTGGTCGAAAACGGCCGTTTAGGCGAGCGCCTGCAAGCACTTTGATAACCCGTGGCGCGAAGTACTTTCACCACGTAGACATGACCAGGGATGGGCAGAATGAAACTCGCAGTCGCCATTATCCACGGCATCGGCACGCAACCCGACCTGCGTGACGACGAAGGCCAGCACGCCTTCGCCCAAAACCTGATCGCCGGGTTGCGCCAACGCCTCGGCGCTGAGGCCGATCAGGTGGCCTTTCAGACCCTGCACTGGGCCAGCGTGCTGGACAAGCGGCAATTGGCGTTTCTCGAACAACTGCGCGACCAACCGGTGCGCTGGCGCTGGTTGCGCCGAATCGTCACGCTGTTTTTTGGCGATGCCAGCGGTTACCGCAAAGTCAGCCAGGCCTACGACACGACCTATGAAGAAGTCCATCAATGCCTGCGCAGTGGCCTCAATGCGCTGCGCGCCAAGGTCGACGCCGACACCCCGTTGGTGGTGCTAGCGCACTCACTGGGCGGGCATATCTTCTCCAACTTCGTCTGGGATCAGCAGCGCATCAACAAAGCCGAAAGCTGCCCGCTTGATCCCTTTCTGGCCCTGGAAACTCTCAGTGGGCTGATCACCTTCGGCTGCAATATCCCGCTGTTTACCTTTGCCTATGACACCGTCGTGCCCATCCGCTTCCCCGGCCACTGCCTGACCGAAGCGGTGACCGAACAGGCGCGCTGGCTCAACCTCTATGCCCCCGCCGACCCGCTGGGTTATCCGCTACGGCCGCTGCCCAGTTATGCCGCAGTGGTCGCCGAGGATCGCGCCATGCCGGTAGGCCCCTGGTACAAGCGGCATACGCCGCTGAGTCACTTGGGCTATTGGGACGACCGGGGCTTTCACCGTTATGTCGCCGGCTATTTGCGCCAGTTACTGGCTGTCTGCAAGGGCCGGGAAAGCGCCTAAAGCCCGTATTCCTCGCGCTGTTTCTCGGCTTACGCCATTAAAACTGTGATTTATCGGACAATTCCTTGCATTTTTTCGACAACATGTGACTTAACAGTCAGCTTCGTTCATCAACACTTATGACTGGCAAGCGTGAGTCCACCGTTTGCCTCTTTGTGTATTTGGGATCACCTCGGAGAAACCGACCCCATGAACGCACCGCTGCGTTTTAACGAAGCCCTGCTGATTGCCGACCGCGCCTTTCAACCTTTCCAATGCGTCGCCTGGGCCCCGCAAGATGGCACTGGCAACCTCAGCCTGAGTGTGATCGACCGTACCAGCACCCGCCTGCTCGGCCGTACTCAACTGTCCAGCAACATCTACAGCGACCCAGTGCAATTTGCCGACGTACTCAAGCAGTCCCGTGAGCAGCTCAGTCAGCAAGGTTTCACCCTGGAGCCATGGAGCATGCCCGAGTAATCGGCTGCTGCAACAAGGGCTCTGAGCTGCCAATCGGCCCCTCTTGTCAGAGCCCTCTCTCCTTTCCATTCGCCACTCTGGCGACGCTCTAATGGCAATATCTGTGGGCTTATTGTCCTTGTTGCCAATTACTCGTTAAGCGCAGACTGCATCCATCGCTTATCGAGACGCCCCTATGGATGCCCCGCGAACCATCGCCTGCCTGCTTTATGCGCATGTTATGAGCCTGGACCTGACCGGCCCATTGCAGGTGTTTGCCTCCGCCAATGACGAACGCCAACGCCAGGGCTTGCCCGCTGCTTATCGCCTGCTAGTGCTCGGCCAGCAAGCTGGGGCGATGCCTACTTCAGCCGGTTTCCAACTGGTTGCTGAACAGGCTTGGAGTGCCACAGACCCGGTACTTATCGACACCTTGCTGATTCCCGGTGGCCAGGGCGACAAGGCGCAATGTCAGAACATTGAACTGCTGACCTGGCTACGTAGCGCCGCGCCCCAGATCCGACGAGTGGGCTCGGTCTGTTCCGGCGCGCTGATTCTCGCCGCCGCCGGCCTGCTCGATGGCCGCCGCGCCACGACCCACTGGGCCGATCTCGACTGTCTGCGTCAAGATCATCCGCAGGTTGAGATCAGTGGCGACTGCCTGCACACCTATGACCCACAAGACCCCGCCGGCAATGGCCATATCTTCACCTCCGCCGGCGTTACCGCAGGGATTGATCTGGCGCTGGCCCTGGTCGAAGCCGATCTCGGTCGTCCGCTTGCCTTGGCCGTGGCCAAACGTCTGGTGTTGTTTCTACGCCGCCCCGGCGGGCAGGCGCAGTTCAGCGCGCTGCTGACTCCGGAACCAAGCCGAGTGCCGCGCCTGGCCAGCCTACTGGAATGGATACCGCTGCACCTACATGAGGACCTGTCGCTGGCGGCTCTGGCGACGCAAGCCAATATGACGCCGCGCACTTTATCGAGAACCTTCAACCAGGAACTGGGCATGGGACCGGGTCGCTATGTTGAGCTCGTACGCCTGGAAGCGGCGCGCAGCCTGCTGCAGAACGCGCAGGCTTCGATCAGCACGGTGGCTCGGTTAAGCGGCTTCAACCACCCGGAAAACCTGCGCCGTACCTTTCACAAGCACCTCGGCATCAGCCCACAGGAATATGCCGAACGCTTTGCCTGAATACACAACCCGAGGAGCTGCCATGTTGGAACTACGTGCCAATTGCGAATGCTGTAAACACGATCTGCCGGCCGATAGTCAGGACGCGTTTATCTGCTCTTACGAGTGCACATTCTGCCGCGACTGCGTCTACAACAGATTGCAAGGCCGCTGCCCGAACTGCAGCGGAGAGTTGCTGCAGCGGCCACGACGCATAGTCGCAGAGGCGAAATAGAAAGCGCTCCAGAGGAGCGCTTCTCCAGGCTCAGTTTGGCGCTAGCAAGGAGCGAAAACGCGAGTCACTGCGCGTCGGCTCCAGGGTGTAGAGCTGTTCCTTCTTGTCGACCCAGGTGTACAACTTGTACTCCTTATCACTGTCACCACAGTGCTTGCCCAGGCCGTAGACCATCAAATGGCTGGGGGTATTGCCGTAGGTGAAAAACATCGAACAGGTACGATTGCGTCCCTTGTCGCGCCAGGTGTAGTGGTGCACCGCTTGCTGGCCGATGTACAGGGTATCGCCGTCAACCGTCAGGTTGCCGCGATCGAGACGATCAAACAGGAAGTTCATCGCCTCGATTTCAAAACCATCATGGTTGAAGTCGGCGAGGTTGCCTGCAAGCGTAATAGCGGGATTCAGAGTGGGCATATCAATCTCTCCATGTGAAATAGCTGCCAATTGGCAGGCCTATCTCAGCGTTCTGTTGCCCACTGCTACAGCAGGAAATACTTCCGCAGCGATCTAACTGGCTGAGCTTATGGGCAGTATTTCCCGCTGAACAGCTGCCTATGGCACGGGCACCTTGCCAGCTCCACTACCCACGGGAGCTTGATCATGTTGATACGTAACCTGTCCTTCCTGCTGATCCTGGCCAGCGGTTTAAGCCATGCCATGAGCACGGAAAACCTGCCTGAACAGACCCTCAAAACCTATGGCCAGTCCCTTGCGGCCGGGGCCGGAAGCAGCCAATGGCAACAGCTCTGGCAACGCACCCGAGCCGCTGGTTATTTCAACCAGGACGGCACGCAAGCACACTTTACGCTGCCCATGAAGCTGATCCCCGAGCTGGTCAGCACCACCCTGCGTGACGCCCACAGCGTGCAGCCAGACAAAGGCACACAGACGTTATACCGCCGCGACTTTGCTCCCCGCGTAGTTGGCACTGACGGCCCGCAAGCTCTGACGGCGATCTGTCTGAAGGTGGATTGGCGCAGCCTGCCCGAACACACGCCGGCAACCGATAGTGCCCAGATGGGCAGTGTCAGCCTGCTGCTGGTGCAGCCCTGCCAGTAACCATTAACCCTGCAATTAGCGCCATAACTGCCCAGCCTTGCGGCTGGGCAGTGCACTGTTCAGGACATCGCCTGGGACAGCAGCTCGGCTTCCTGCCGCCGACGGCTGGTGTAGCGGTCGCCAAAGTTCAGCAGATTGGCATGGGCCGCGTTCCAGTCATGGGCCACCACCTGTTTCCAGAAGTTCGGCGTGCGCGAAGCAAGATCACCGTACTGAAATGCCACTGAGGCGATAACGGTCTGCATCTGCGCTGGCAACTGGGCAAAATCGCCGCCGCCGGACTTGGCATAACTGGCCGCCAGACGATTGATAAAAGGCTCCTTGTAGGTCTCATCAATCTGCTCCGCCTCTGCTGCCGTGATGTTGAGCGGCTGCGCGGCCAGCTGCGTTACTGCCGCCTGCCCAGTCAGGCCAAGATAGGGACGTAAACGCTCAAGCAAGGCATCAGGCAGGTCCAGCGCCTGCAGATCAGCCAGCTTGCGCTGCCCAAGGTCAAACCCCGTTGCAATGGTGACGCCGCTGCGGCTATTGCCTGCGTCGGGGACATAACCCTTGGTGGCTGGCCCGCCTTCCAGGTTGGCGATAAAGCTGAAGTAAATCGAGTAGTGAGACATGTGCAATCCTCCGTTTATGGGGATTGGCAGTCGATCACCGGCAACAAATGCATATCAGCTTGAAGCATTTCCCAGCGCATTCAGGGGGGATATTTCCTGCTGAAAAAACAACCCGTCCTATTCCTAGCATCCTTGGCAGTCCACGAGACAACAAGGAGGACCCCATGGACGAGAATGACCTGCAACAGGTCGACATCAAGCTACTGCCACACTCACTGCAGGAACTGATCGAATGTATCGGTCTGGAAAGCGCATACCGGTTGACCTGCGCCTTCGGTGGCCGCCCCAAATACATTCCCAAATACCCTGCCCGCTCCTCGCTAGCCCTGCTCCTGCCGCCGCAAGCGCTGGACGCTCTGATCGAGCGTTACGCCGGAATCGCTATCGAGATCCCCAAAGCCGATCACTTCTGTCGACAGATACGCAACCTGCAGATCGTCCAGCAAAGTTCGGATGGTCTGTCACGCAGCGCCCTGGCTGACAAGTACGGTTTGAGCCTGCGACAGATCGGCAACATCCGCCGCCAAGAGCATGAAACTCATAGGTAAGTAGTTCCTGCTGAACCTCAATCACGAGGCTTCATAGCCTGAGACTGCGCATTTCGCGCATACGATAAGGAGATTGACTATGTCCCAGATTGATACCGGCCTAATCGGTTCCGTCATCAACGCATTGCCACTCGACCGCATGATTTCAGGGCCATTGCAGGCCATGATCACGGCTCAGGTGCAGGCGAGCAAAGCCTATGCCGACTTCCTGATGGCGGTGTGCATCAAGGATGGCAAAGCGGTATCCGTGCAGTTCGACTACGACGAAACCCTCGTCGACGAGAACGGCGTGTACAAGGGTACCGTAACCAAGAAGATGCGCATCCCGCTGCTGGCCGCCATCAGCCATCCCAACATCACCATCGAAGAAGGCTCCATCGACTTCGAGCTGACCATCAGCCAGCAGGCCGAGGACACCAGCGAAACGGCCGGCGAAGGCAGTTTCGAAGCCAAGCTCGGTTGGGGGCCGTTCAGTGTCACGGTGAAAGGCTCAGTCAGCCACAAGTCGACCCAGACGCGCAAAACCGACACCCGCGCCCGCTATGCCATCAGCACCAAGATTGCCCGTCAGGACCCACCTGAAGCGCTGATGCGGGTGATCGACTTCCTCACTGACGCGGCGACCAAGCCGGTGCTGCTGCCGAGCGAGAAGGCAACGCCTGCAACTGACCCGTTGCCCACTGACGCCGTGCTGGAATCGCCGAAACCAGAGCCCGCCAAGGGCGGCAATCCAGCACCGTAAGCGCCACCTCGACCCCGCTTCGGCGGGGTCTTCCTTATCATCAGTGAGCGAGGAGTTCACCCATGGCACTGTTTTCCAGCAAGAAAGAACCGATGAGCGCCAGTGATTTGAGCCATATCACCCGCGGCCTGCATCAAGCCGCAGCCGCGACGCACAACCTGGTCGCCCAGCAGTACATCAAGTTGTTTGATCAGTTCTTTGACTACAACCCGGACGACCTCGGCACGCCCATGAAGGCGAAGATGGTGGAAGTTGGCCTGGATGAACAACACACCATGAATATCCCGCTGATCGCCCTGGTCGCCCCGCGCGGTCTGGGGCTGGAAAGCATGAAGGTCGATCTTTCCGTCAAGATGCACGGCACTGAGCTTGAGAAAGCCAGCCACGCCTTGGAGAACGGCGAGCTGCAGAGCGAGCGGTTCTTTGTTACCTTCGGCCGTGAGAAACGCCAGGGGCAAGAGCGTGATCCGGATGAAATCACCATCAGCATGGAGTTCAAGGCTTGCGAGCCACCGGAAGCGGTGCATCGGCTGATTGAGGAATACACCAATCTGATCAGCCCGATTCGCATGGCCAAACCCGCGCCTGTAGTGACCGAAAGCGAGCCGACACCGCCTCAGCCTGCCACGCCCTAATCATGCATAGCGTGGCGATAAGCCTGGTGTACAGCCTTAGCGCAATTGCCTGGCTGCTGTTCTGGCGTCGCAGCCTCGCGATGCCAGCACTGTTGCAACGCTACCCCCTGTTGTTCGCGCCCTGGTTGGGCGGCGCGCTGGTGCAGTTGATCGGCGCGGCGCTGGTGCTGCACCCGGATACCTCTGCCGGCAAGGAATTCGAAGCGGTGCTGTTCGATGTACTGCATGCCCGCGCCGATCTTGTGCTGTCTGCATCGGCCAGCATTCTGGTGGTCGCCACTGTGGTCTACGGCATGCAACAGCAATCACCACCGCAGACCTTTATTCGCTTGATGTCTTACGCCATGGTGGCGCTGTTGGGTTTTATGTTGCCGATCATCTGGATACCGCAAACCCAAACGGAATGGATGCGCCTGCTGCGCCATATGCAGACAGCGGCATTCAACTGGGGGCTGTTGCTGGTTTGTGCCGGGTTGATAACCCTGCTTGAGGACCTGATGCGCAGTGAAAGCAGCGCCGTAGCATGTAGCCACGGCACCGAACCCTCAGTCGGAACCCAGGGTCATGTTGCGATCACCGCTACTGGCGCTGATTCTCCAGCGCTGGCCCAAAGCATAGAACACCCCCAGGCCGCCGAAGAACGCCATAAACACGCCGCCAGCCAGCAGCACCCATAGCTCACTGGTTGCAACGGGATCGGTAGCCGCGGCGTGGATCATCCACAAGCCCATCAACGACAGGCACAGTCCGACGCCCACACCCAGCACGGTGCGCTGACGGCTGCTGTGGTGCCCCTGGTGCTTCTGAATCAGCTCCAGCAGCTCCTCGATGTCTTCCGGCTGTACCCCGGTGTTTGCATCGTCTACCAGTTCAACTGCACCAAAGACCAGACGCATGCGAATGGCTTTATCCAGCCACCCCTGCTCACTGGTATTAATAATGACCGACTTGCTCATGATCAAAACCCTCGCTAGATATGGAATCTCAGCCTAGGGGGCGGTGCTCAGCTAACTTCAGCAGGAGCCGTTTCCACGGCAAACGCCCTACTCCCGGTTAGGCTTTACTAAGCAGGCAGTAATTCTGAATAACAGGAGATGCACATGAGCGAAGAGGAAAACAAACCGCTGACGCTATGGGAAATGCTGCAAAGCGTGCTGAGCGCAGCGCTCGGTGTGCAGAGTGGGAAGAATCGCAGCCGCGACTTCTCCCGCGGCAAGCCCAGTCACTTCATCATTCTCGGCGTGTTGTTCACGGCCGTGTTTGTGCTGGTGATCTTCAGCATCGTCAAGCTGGTGCTGCACCTGGCAGGCGTCTGACTCACTGCAGCAGCGGTTTGATGGAAAATCCGTAGTCCTTGATCTGCGGTTGGTACACCGCGCTGAACTGGCGGAAATCCAGGCCATAGCCTGGCACCTTGAGGCGTTGCTGTAAGTGCGCGGCCTGCTTGGCATCCAGCAGGCTGAACAGTTGGTCGACGCGATCCTTGCCGCCACGCGCGGCAAAATCCAGCCCCGCATGATAGTCATGCAACATCACCATGGCCCAACCACCGAGAGTGAAATGCCCGCCGACCAGCACGCAGAGCTTGCCGTCGATACGCGCCTGCAGCACCTCATCCGAATTGTTCAGCGCCGACAGGTAAATATCCTTGCCAGGCTGCTTACCCAACTCCTGCGCGGCCTGCATCACCCCGAAAGCCATTTCATCATTGGCGGACCAAACCAGCTGCACGTGGGGATGGCGCGGCAGCATCAGCTGCGCCTGTTCATAGGCGCGCTGGCGCTTCCACTCGCCCTGCAACGTATGCTGCAGCTTGATCTCCGGGTGCTCGCTCAAGGCGCGGCGCAAGCCATCTTCGCGCAGGCTGGAAGATGGTGTGTAACGCACCCCGGCAAAAGCCAGCAGGCTACCGGGCTTACCCTTCAGCTTGGCGATCAGGGCTTTGGCCATCCAGTAACCGGCCTGCTCGTCATTGGGCACCAGGCTGCCAATCCAGTTGCGGTAATGCCCACGCGAACCGCCAATGCGCTGGTGCTGCTCAGGCGTGAGGGTGCTGTGCAGGGAAAACAGCTTGATCGGACTATCAGCAAATAGCCTGAGCAATTCCGGCGCGGTATACATTTCGTTGACGAATATCAGGTAGTCCGGCTGCTTGTCGCGAGCCAACACGCCACGGGCTTTTTCCAACAGCTGCGGCGGATTGCGTTCGCCGTAGATAATCTGCAAGTGCATGCCCAGATCATCGGCTGCCGCTTGCATAAATGCGCTGTAACCCACCCAGAATGGCTCATCGGAAAAGCCCGGGTTGAGAAACACCACAGACGCAGGTGCCTTGCCTGCCACACGGGAGCCTTCAGCAGCCTGAGCGACTTGGGCAAAAGCCAATACGCAGATTGCGCCAATAACAGTTAAAACAGATCTGAACACGCCATGCCTCCTGAGGTGGCGCAGATTATATCGGCAAAGCCATGGCACTTAGCCATCCAGCCGACATGCGCACCCGTGCAGCCAAGACGCCGCACAACGCAATCGCTACAATCGCCAACCATTCTCGCCCTCGCTCACCGGTGTTTTATGTCGCCTCTGGAAATCATCGCTTCAGCCCTTGGTGTATGGGCCGTCTGGCTAACCGTGCGGCAGAACCGCTGGTGCTGGCCGCTGGGTTTGGTCATGGTGCTGATGTACGCCTGGATCTTCTATGACGGCAAGTTGTACTCAAACATGCTGCTGCAAGGCGTTTACGCGGTGCTGCAAGGCTACGGCTGGTGGCAATGGACGCGCGGCGGCAATAGCCACACCGGCGTGCAGGTCAGTCGGCTGAGCCAGCAAGGCATATTGATCAGCTTAGCAATAGGTGCCGTTGGCGCAGTTATTCTCGGTTACCTGATGGCCACCTTCACAGACGCTGCCGCGCCTTGGCAGGATGCAGCGCTGAGTGCGTTCAGCCTGGTCGCCCAGGTGTGGATGGCGCAGAAACGGGTTGAATGCTGGCCGCTGTGGATCGTCCTTGACCTGTTGTTCGTGGCCCTGTTTCTGCAGCAGGGCCTGTACCCGACTGCGGCACTCTATGGGCTATTTACCCTGCTGGCAGTCAACGGCTGGCTGACCTGGCGCCGCGATCGCGCGCTGGTCAACACATGAAGGCCCAGGCATGAAGGTATTGGTGCTTACCGGGCCTGAGTCCAGCGGTAAAAGCTGGTTGGCCGGGCAGATCCAAGCGGCGTTTGGCGGGCAACTGGTCGGCGAATATGTACGCCACTTTATCGAGCGCGAGCAGCGCGACACCTGCTACGCCGATATCAGCACCATCGCCCAGGGCCAATTGGCCTGGGAAGACCAGGCCAGAGCGGCGCGGCCCGAGTTGCTGATTCTCGACACCCATCTGCTGAGCAATATGCTTTGGAGCCAGGAGCTGTTTGGCGACTGCCCCGCCTGGATCGAACAGGCCCTGCTCGAACGCGATTACCACCTGCACCTGCTGCTCAATCCAGCAGATGTGCCCTGGGTCGACGATGGCCAGCGCTGCCAGCCGGAATTGGCCCAGCGCATGGCGTTTTACCAGCAGTGCGAGCACTGGCTACGGCTCCACCAACAGCCGCTGCAGTGCATTCAAGGCGACTGGGCGCAGCGGCGTGAGCAGACGCTGGAGGCGGTGGCGCGCTGGCTCAGTTCAGCGCAGCAGCACACTGGCCCAGGCCAGTAGCAGACTCAGGCAGACAATAATGGTCAACGGCCGCCGCAGGCTGGGATACCACTGCGGGGCCAGGCCCAGCTTCACTGCCCGCAAGTCGGCCGCATACAAAGCGCCAAACGCCAGCAAACACAAAGGCAGAGCCAGGCTGATCGGCATGCCGCTGCTGATGGCCAGCCAGCCCAGCAATGGCGGCACCACTGATAGCCCTAGCTGTATCTGCGCCGGCTCGCTGGCATCCTCTGCGCGCATGGCCAAGCCCCAGTGAATAGCTCCCATAAAGGCCAGGATGACTGCGGCGTAATCCAGCAAGGCCGTTAAAACCACCACTCGCCAGCCCTCTGGCGTGACCCAGATGCCCAATGCCCCGGTTACGAAAGGCACCAGGCCGGCATAGCCCAGCAGCAACGCCAATTTCGGCGGCTGCGGCGCGTCAAATGGATGCATGCACTCACTCCTGTTGATTAATCCGTCATAAAACGCACTGTAAAGCCATCTTCTGCCCTAAAAGAAGACTATTTCCTGGATTTTGCGGTAATGGCCGCTTGCCATCGGCTGCGGCAATTGGCATAAAAACAACAAATAAAAAACGCCACAAGGAAGTATCCATGCGCATCCTCCGTCGGGCCCTGTATGGGCTTCTTTTGTTGCTGGCTGTGGGGCTGCTGGTCGCCCTGTATTTCATCGCCAACCCCAACCTGCCGGTCTACCAACAGCCTGACAAGCTGCACTACCTTGATCAGTGGTCGGCAGAAGAACGCCAGACCTACTACTACACCCCCCAGGGCACCCAGGTAAAAGGCCTGCGTTATGAATGGTTCAGCGCCCTGGAGCTGCCGTTCAGTAGCAGCAAATTTGCTACCCCGGATTACCTTGCGCGTTTCGGCTTCCTCGTAGATCCCGCCCAACAGCCCACGCAGCTAAACCCCGGCAACCTGCCGGTCGGTTTTGCCCGGCATGCCGATGCCGAGAGCGGCGAGCATTATCTGGATATCAGCTGCGCCGCCTGCCACACCGGCGAGCTGCGCTACAAAGGCCAGGCTGTACGTATCGACGGCGGCGCCGCGCTGCACTCGCTGGCCTCCACCGTGCCCACAGTACGCGGCGGCAGCTTTGGTCAGGCGCTCGGCATGAGCATGGCCTTCACCTATTACAACCCGCTGAAATTCCGCCGCTTCGCCAAGCAGGTGCTCGGTGATGAATACGCCAGCCATAAGGCGCAGCTGCGCCGCGACTTCAAGGTGGTGCTCGATCGCTTGCTGGGCACGGCGTTTAATGACTGGCACCGTGGTCTTTATCCGACGGAGGAAGGCTTTGGCCGTACCGATGCATTCGGCCGGATTGCCAACAGCGTATTTGGTGACGCCATCGACCCGAGCAACTACCGAGTCGCCAATGCGCCGGTGAGCTATCCGCAGGTCTGGGATATCTGGAAATTCGACTGGGTACAGTGGAACGGCTCAGCCATGCAGCCCATGGCCCGCAACGTCGGCGAAGCTCTTGGCGTTGGCGCCACCCTGCGCCTGCTGAATACCGACGGCCATCCAGTGGCCGAAGCCGAACGCTATGCCTCCAGCGTACGCTTGCGTGACCTGTTCACCCTGGAAGAAACCCTCAAGCAACTGCAGCCGCCCACCTGGCCGGAAGAGGTGTTCGGCAAGGTCGATCTGCCGCTGGCCAGCCGTGGGCGCGCGCTGTTTGCAGAAAACTGCGCCTACTGCCATGCGCCTGATCCGAAGAAACCGGATGAGCGTTTTGCGCCGGCCCGTGATCCCGAGTGGCGTATGCGCGTGGTACCGACCTCCATCGTCGGCACCGACCCGACCACAGCGGACAATATCGCCGACCACCGCTTCGATATCAGCAAACTGGGCTGGACCAAGGCCGAGCTGAGCAAGCTGGATGTGCGCCTGTTTGGCGCCACGCTGGACGATATCGATATGCGCAGCATCTCCAGCGCCAAGGCCCTGGCCTATGTCACCGCCTATGTGGAAAACCGCGCCTATCAGGACGCCCGCATTTCCGAGCGCGAACGCTGGCGCATGGACGGTTTCGGATTGCCGATTGGCGTGCAGGAAAAACGTGGCTACAAGGCACGCCCGCTGGATGGCATCTGGGCCACGCCGCCGTTTCTGCATAACGGCTCGGTACCGACGCTGTTCCAGTTGCTGTCGCCGGTCTCGGAGCGGCAAACCCAGTTCTGGGTGGGCAACTTCGAGTTCAACCCCAAACAGATTGGCTACAACAGCGAAAAATTCACCGGCGGCTTCCACTTCGATACCCAGGTCACCGGCAACAGCAATCGCGGCCATGAGTTCCGCGCTGGCTGCCGTGAAGACGGCGTGATCGGCCGCGCCCTGCAACCGGAAGAACGCTGGGCGCTGATCGAATACCTCAAGGTCTTGGGCAACCCGACTCTGGAACAACAGCTACAGCCTGTTGCCGCCAAAGAGTGGACGCCCGGCCCGTCTTGCCAGAACTGAACTGCACGCCGCCTGTAATCGCACACTGAGAATAATTAAAAGGAATTGACTCCATGTTTAAACGATTCTGGCTCTGGCTCGGCCGCGTACTTGGCAAATTGCTGGTGCTTGTACTGGCCATCGGTATCGGCGGCTGGGCCATCGGTGCGGCCTATTACGGCTGGAAGTTCTCCGGCCCGGTATCCACTGAAGAACAGATCCCGGCCGATGAAGCCGCGCTGACCCAAGGCATCATTGAAGATGCAATTCGTGTTGTTGAGCAGCATCGCGACAATACCCGCGTGCTGCGCGATGCCCACGCCAAGGCCCACGGCTGCATGAAAGCCGAAGTCACCGTCAGCGCCGATATCGATAGCAGCCTGCAACGCGGCGTGCTCAGCGAGCCGGGGAAAACCTGGCAAGCCTGGATGCGCCTGTCCAACGGCAATGCCTACCCGCAGTTCGATCGGGCTCGCGATGCACGTGGCATGGCGATCAAGCTGCTGGATGTGCCGGGTGAAAAACTCACGCAAAGCCCGCAGCACGCCAGCGAACAGGACTTTGTGATGTTCAATCACCCAGCCTTTTTCGTGCGCGACGTGGCCGAGTACAAAAGCAACTTCGCCGCCCAGGCCGACGGTAAAAAAGCCATGGCCTTCTTTCCCAGCTGGAACCCTAACACCTGGGAAATCCGCCACCTGATCATCGCTCTGAAGACCCTCTCTCCAGCGCCGGAGACCCCGCTGGCGACCACCTATAACTCCATCGCGCCATTCAAACTGGGTGAGCACAACATCAAATACCGGGTCATTCCTCAGCCAGAAGCCTGCCCCGAGTATCAGCTGCCTGAGCAGAACCACGACCTGCCGAACTTCCTGCGCAACGCGCTTTATCAGCAGCTGTCGCTAGACCGCGTACCCGCCTGCTTTGCCCTGCAAGTGCAGCGACAGAACGCCGACTATTACATGCCCATCGAAGACCCCAGCGTTGAGTGGAGCGAAGCTATTTCGCCCTTCGAGACAGTCGCCACCATCAAGGTCCCCGCGCAGGATTTTGATAGCCGTGAGCAGAACCTGTTCTGCGACAACCTGTCGTTCAACCCATGGCATGCGCTGCCCGAACACCGTCCGATTGGCGGTATCAACCGTCTAAGAAAGGCCGTGTACGAGGCCGTCAGCATCTACCGGTTGGAGCGTAATCAGCCATAAAACTGTATCCAATCCTCTGTGCTACTCGGTTAACAGCCGTTGAGCTGGTAATATTCGCGCCTTGCTAAACGCGCTGTTAACCGCGTACCACCTGAGAGAAAGACCGTGGAATTGTTCAAAGAGTTTATGTTCGAGGCCGCCCACCGCCTGCCTCACGTCCCGGAAGGCCACAAATGCGGGCGCCTGCACGGCCACTCCTTCAAGGTGGCGGTGTATATCGAAGGTGAAGTTGACCCTTATACCGGCTGGATTCGCGATTTTTCCGAGATCAAGGCGATCTTCAAGCCGCTCTACGAGCAGCTCGACCACAACTACCTGAACGATATTCCTGGCCTGGAAAACCCCACCAGTGAAGTGCTGGCCAAGTGGATCTGGCAGCAACTCAAGCCGTTACTGCCTGAGCTGTCGCGTATCCGCATCCACGAAACCTGCACCAGTGGTTGCGAATACCGCGGCGACTAATCACACCTTGCCTGGCGCTGATCGAAGCGGCCAGGCAACCTGCCCCTAGATCTACATCACTGAATATTTGCCACGTTCTCAACTGGGCTGCCGAATCAATAGCGTGCAGCGCGAGAACAGCTGTCGGTGGAAAAGCCACAGAAAGATTTCATAATTTTGAAACCGGTTTGAAAAAAGGCAGGCGAACTTGTTATTGCCCATGCACTGCTTTAGGGTGCCTGGGCACTTTACCTGGATGGGTAAAGCTTCTTATGGATAAGCGAAAAGGAATACACGATATGTTGAAGAAAATTGCTCTGGCTGCCGGCCTGGTTACTCTGCTCAGCGGTTGCGCCACTGGTCTGTCGCCAGTCAGCGTTGGTCTGATCACCGACGTCAAAGGTCCGATCACTGCCACTACCGCTTCCGGTAGCAAAACCGGCACTGCTTGCGCCACCACCATCATTGGTTTGATCAACAAAGGCGACGCTTCCATTGCTGCCGCCAAGGCCAATGGCAACATCGACACCATCGCTACCGCTGATTACCACACCAAAGGCTTCTACCCGTTCTTCGGCGAAACCTGCGTCAACGTAACCGGTAACTAAGTTGTCGAACTGCCCCCGAGCTTCGCTTGGGGGCAGTGCATAACCTGCAACGATCTAGAGGCCGAAGCCCGCCAGGGCTGACAAGAACTGCGCCTCGTCAATCACCCGCACACCCAGCTCACTGGCTTTTGCCAGCTTCGAGCCCGCCCCCGGCCCTGCCACCACACAGCTGGTTTTCGCCGACACCGAACCCGCCACCTTGGCCCCCAGGCTCTCCAGTTTTTCCTTGGCTGCGTCGCGACTCATCACTTCCAGCGTGCCGGTCAGCACCCAGGTCTGCCCAGCTAGCGGCAAGCCTTCGATAACTTTCTTCTCGCTCTGCCAGTGCATGCCAAAGGCCTTTAGCTGAGCTTCGATGGCGCGCGCGCGATCGGTATTGGCAGCAACCTCGAAAAACTCACGCACCGCATTGGCCTGCTTCTCAGGCAAGGTCTGGCGCATATCCAGCCAGTCAGCCGCCAGTACCGCATCCAGGCTGCCAAACTTATCCGCCAGCTTCTGCGCGCCACCGGGGCCTACTGACGGGATATTCAACTTGTCGAGCATCCCCGCCAGTGTGGCGCTGGCGCTGAACTCGGCACCTAGCTCGCCCTGCTCCTGTAATTGCAGCCCACACTGATCACTGGCCAGCAAGGCCGCGATAACCTGCTGGTTATGGCCATCTGCAAAGAAGCTATGGATCTCGTGCGCCACTTCCAGGCCGATATCCGGCAGGTAGGTCAGCACTTCCGGCAGCGCCTGCTGCACGCGCTCCAAGGATGCCAGCGAACGGGCCAGCACCTTGGCGGTTTCCTCACCTACATCGGGTATGCCGAGGGCGTAAATAAACCGCGCCAGAGTCGGTTGCTTGCTGTCAGCGATGGCCTGCAGCAGCTTGTTGCTGGAAACCTCGGCAAAGCCTTCCAGGTTGATGATCTGTTCATAGGTCAGCTTGTACAGCTCGGCCGGCGAAGCGATCAGCTGCTCATCGACCAGTTGCTCGATGGTTTTATCGCCCAGGCCTTCGATATCCATCGCGCGGCGCGAAACGAAATGGATGATCGCCTGCTTGAGCTGCGCCGCACAGGCCAGGCGGCCGACACAGCGGTATACCGAGCCCTCGCTGAAGGTTTCCTTGCCCTTGCTGCGCTTGACCAGCTGGGTGCGTTCAACGTGGGAGCCGCACACCGGACAACTTTCGGGAATTTGCACAGGCCTGGCATCTAGTGGACGCCGCTCAGGCACCACTTGCATTACCTGCGGAATCACATCGCCGGCGCGGCGAATAATCACCGTATCGCCAATCATCACGCCCAGACGAGCCACTTCATCCATATTGTGCAGCGTGGCATTGGCCACCACCACGCCAGCCACTTTGACCGGTTTGAGCCGCGCCACTGGAGTGATCGCGCCGGTGCGACCAACCTGGAATTCAACATCCAGCAGCTCGGTAAGCTCTTCCTGGGCCGGGAACTTGTGGGCAATGGCCCAGTGTGGCGTTCGTGCACGAAAGCCCAGCTGCTGCTGGTCTTCGATGTTGTTGACCTTGAACACTACGCCATCGATATCGTAGGCCAGGCTCATACGCCGCTCGCCAATATCGCGGTAATAGTCCAGACAGGCTTGCACACCTTTGGCCAGCTTCAGCTCACGACTGATGGGAATGCCCCAGGCTTTGAGCTGCTCGAGCATGCCGATCTGGGTGGTCGCCAGTTCGCCGCTAACCTGACCGACGCCATAGCAGCAGAACTCCAGGGGACGGCTCGCGGTAATCCTTGGGTCGAGCTGACGCAGGCTACCGGCCGCGGCGTTGCGTGGATTGGCAAAGGTTTTCCCGCCACTTTCGGCCTGACGGGCATTAAGCTCGTCGAAGCCGGCCTTGGGCATAAACACTTCACCACGTACTTCCAGCACCTGCGGCCAACCTTCACCCTGCAGTTTCAGTGGCACGTTGCGGATAGTGCGCACGTTGCTGCTGATGTCCTCGCCGGTAGTCCCATCACCACGGGTCGCACCGCGCACCAGGTGGCCGTTCTCGTAACGCAAGCTGACTGCCAGGCCGTCGAGCTTGGGCTCGCAGCTGTATTCGACATCAGCGCCGCCACCAAACAGATCGCCCACAAGGCCCAAACCGCTCTGCACACTGCGGTCGAAGGCCAGCAGATCGCCTTCTTCAAAAGCGTTTCCCAGGCTGAGCATGGGAATCTCATGGCGCACTTCGCCAAATGCAGCAATAGCCTCGCCACCTACGCGCTGGGTCGGCGACTCGGCTGTTACCAGTTGTGGATGCTCCGCCTCCAGAGCCTGCAGCTCGCGGAACAGACGATCATATTCGGCATCCGGAATACTCGGCTCGTCGAGTACGTAATAGCGATAGTTGTGCCCGTCCAGTTCGGCACGCAGTTGCACAATGCGCTGGGCAGCAATCGAGGCGTCGGTCATTGCGGTGTTCTCTCAAACGAAAAGAGCAGCCTTGGCTGCTCTTGGTATTTCATAGGTTAAATCAGCGCTTATTGGTCAGTTGCTTGCGCTCATATTCAACGATGCGCTGGCGATAATGCTCGATAGTTTGTGCGGTCATCACGCTGCGCTGGTCATCCTTCAACTCGCCATTGAGTTCGTGGGCCAGTTTGCGCGCGGCAGCCACCATCACATCAAAAGCCTGCTTGGGATGACGTGGGCCCGGCAGACCGAGAAAGAAACTCACGGCGCGGGTGCTGAAACCTTCAATGTCATCGAGATCAAAGGTGCCAGGCTTCAATGCATTGGCCATGGAGAACAGCACTTCACCATTACCGGCCATGCTTTCGTGGCGATGGAAAATATCCATCTCGCCAAAACGCAGGCCACTTTCCAGAATATTCTGCAGCAGCGCCGGGCCTTTAAAGCCATCGGCATCGCGGGCAATGACATTGATCACCAGCACTTCTTCAACCGGTGGTAATTCCTTACTGCTTTCTTTGGCCTGATTGGTGGGTTTAATCACCACATCATCAACCGGGTTAAGCAGCGTCGGCACTGGCTCTTCCAGGCCAAGATTAAGGTCGCCCTGCTGCGGCTCGCCGCTACGGCGACGATTCAACTCACGGGCGCTCAGCGACGGCAGATCTTCTTCATCAAAAGCAGGTTCATTACTGCGGTCGATAACCCGTGGCGGGCTGAGCAGATCAGGATCGCTGTCATCATCGGGCAGATTGGAAAAACTGCGGTCAAGTTTGAACTTCAGTTTGCCCTTACCACCGCGCATCCGCCGCCAACCATCAAACAGGATGCCGGCAATCACAATAATGCCGATGACTATCAGCCACTCGCGCAGACCGAATTCCATGAAATACCTTAACCCCTAATAAAAATGTGATGAAAAGGGCCTTCCTGGCCCATTTTGCTAATTCTTTTACGTGACGCCAAGCCTATGTTCTGTCAGGCCTTTCCCTGCTTTATAACGTCACGTCTAATAACAATGCGCATTAAGCTAGCACGACGAAAGATAACTTTACACCGCCTCGCGCATCATGATTCCACCAGTGCCAGCGCTTCTTCCACATCCACGGCCACCAATCGCGAACAACCGGGCTCATGCATGGTCACGCCCATCAACTGATCGGCCATTTCCATGGCGATTTTATTGTGGGTGATATAGATAAATTGCACCGTTTCTGACATCTCTTTTACCAGCCGCGCATAACGCCCGACGTTGGCGTCGTCCAGCGGTGCATCCACCTCATCGAGCATGCAGAACGGCGCCGGATTAAGCTTGAAGATGGCAAACACCAACGCCAAGGCGGTCAGCGCCTTTTCCCCGCCGGACAACAAATGAATGGTGCTGTTTTTCTTGCCAGGCGGACGCGCCATGATGGTTACGCCGGTATCCAGCAAATCTTCACCGGTCAGTTCCAGATAGGCGTTACCGCCGCCAAATACTTTCGGGAATAGCGCCTGCAAACCACCGTTGATTTGATCGAAAGTTTCCTTGAAGCGGTTGCGGGTTTCCTTGTCGATCTTGCGAATGACGTTTTCCAGGGTATCCAGCGCTTCCACCAAGTCGGCGTTCTGCGCATCCAGGTAACGCTTACGCTCGGATTGCTGCTGGTATTCGTCAATCGCCGCCAGGTTGATCGGGCCCAGGCGCTGAATACGGGCAGCCAGACGCTCCAGCTCTTCTTCCCAGGCCTTCTCATTGGCCTCTGTCGGCAAGCTGGCGAGCACGCCGTGCAGGTCGTAATTGTCTTCCAGCAACTGATCCTGCAACGCCTTGCGTCGCACGGTCAGCGATTGCCAATCCATACGCTGCTGCTCCAGCTGGCTCCGCAGCAACTGCGACTGCTGCTCGGCCTGGGTGCGGCGTTTTTCTGCATCGCGCAGCTCGCGGTCGGCATCTTCCAGGGCCAGACGCGCCAGCTTGAGTTCGTCTTCCACGGCCATGCGTTTGTCGAGCTGTTCTTCCAGCTTCATGCGCAGCTCTTCCAGCGGCGCTTCGCCCTCCTCCAGAGTGAGGTTGAGCTGCTCACGTTTCT
>JBIHZW010000032.1:0-19974 GCA_044240245.1 Pseudomonas sp.
CAGGCGATAGGCGCAGGTCGGCGGCAGCCACTGGAACTGGTCAGCCTGGGCCGGGGTGAGCTGGATGCAGTCAGCGACAAATTTGCGCCGGTTGCTGTAGTCGGTGCAGCGGCAGGTCTGCAGGTCCAGCAGTTTGCAGGCGATGCGCGTGTAATAGACGCTGCCGTCCTCCTCATCCTCGAGTTTCTGCAGGCAGCATAGGCCGCAGCCATCGCACAGCGATTCCCACTCGTCCTGATCCAGCTGTTCGAGGGTTTTGCGTTTCCAGAAGGGTTCGACTTTGGCGGCCATGGCGAGGGTACGGTGAGGGGCGAAAAGGCCGGCAGTCTAGCGGCTGGGGCAACAACGGCCAAGGGTGGCGAGCCGAATGGTCAATTAATAACCACGAACAAAGTCCACGTGCCCGCGCAGAGCATGACCGGCCTGCCAGCGCGCCAGGTTATCGACAAACAGCTGCACCAGCAGGCGCGGGTCCGTCGGTGCCGAGCTGTGGCCAGTGAGCAGCAGACGCGGCGCATCCCAGAATGGGTGGCCGGCGGGCAACGGTTCTTCACGGCAGACATCGATCACCGCACCTGCCAACTGCCCCTGTTGCAAGGCGCTGACCAGTGCCTGGTCGACCACCGCCACACCGCGCCCGGCATTGATAAACAGAGCACTGGGCTTGCAGGCGGCGAATAGCGCCGCGTCATAAATATCGCGGGTAGCCGGAGTATCCGGCAGCAGGTTGATCAGGTAATCAGCCTCACCCACCAGGCTCGGTAGTTCGTCGAGCCCCGCCACCTGACGGAACGGCGGCAGATTGCGTGGACTGCTGGCGATACCCAGCAGCTCGATACCGAACGGCGCGAGAAACTGCGCCACGCTCAGGCCAATATCACCCGTACCGACGATCAGCACCTTGCGCCCGGCCAGGCTGCGCGGCAGACGGTTGTCCCAGCGCTGTTCAACCTGCGCGGCCAGGCGCGCGAGCAACTGGCGCTCGTGAGCCAGCAGATGGCACAGCACATACTCGGCCATCACCTGACCAAAAATGCCCACGGCGCGGGTTAGCGCGTAGCTGGTTGGCAAATCACCGGCCAGCAGCGGCGTAATGCCCGCCCAGGTCGATTGCAGCCACTGTGGCCGGCTGCCCTGACGCAGCAAAGGCGCGAGCAGATCCGGCTGGCCCAGCCATAAAGGGCAGCTAGCGGCGTATTCGGCTAACTCGGCCGGTCGATCGCTGCCGCACAGCTCAAGCTCAGGCGCCTGCTCGCGCAGTAACTCGGCATACAGCCCGTGTTCGGCTTCGGCAATCAACACACGCATGGGAGCATTCGCAGTGGCGGGCATGGCGCTTACATCGGGTCGTTACGGCGCAGCAACTCGTCCGGCAGGTGCTCGATATATTCATCTTCCGGTGGCGGCATCTGCAGGTGGTAGCCCTGCTCATCAAGGTTGGCCAGCACCTTGTGGATGTCTTCGCGGGCCAGCACGCGCTCGGGGGTCAGCACCATCTCGAAGGCCAGGGCCGGCGGGCCGAAGGCCAGCAGCAGGTTTTCCGGCACGCGCTTGAGACCATCGCTGCGCAGCACATAGAGGTACATCTCGCTCTTGCGCGGGCTTTTGTAGATTGAACAGATACGTTTCACGCGGACTCTCCGGTTGCAGCCAGGCAATCAAGCAGCGCCTGGCCCATCAATTCACGCCGCCAGCCGCGCAGCGACTCCGGCAGCTGGTACGGCCCATTCGGGTAGCCGGTTTTTAGCAGGGCTTCGAGGGTTTTCTTGCGCAGCATCAGCTCAGGGGCAATGTTCAGGCGCTCACCTTCACGCTGGCCAATGGCGCGCAGCTTTTTCAGCAGCGTCGCAGCATCCAGCGGCAAGGGTTCAGGCAACGCCTCGGGCCAATCCTCAGCCGGGGTGGCAGCCGCCTGCTTGATCAGTTGCAGAAGAAACTCGCCGTCCTGGCGCACCGTCTTCGGGTGCATGTCCTCGATCCGCGCCAAGGCCACCAGGTTGTCCGGCTGGGTGCGCGCCAGTGGCCACAGCGAATGCTCGCGGATAATCCGGTTACGCGGCTGGTTGCGTTTGCGCGCCTGGCCTTCACGCCAAGTACACAGAGCTTTCAGCACGGCCAACTGCTGCCGGTTGAGTTTCCAGGCCAACTTGGCTTCGCGGTAGGCCAGCTCCGGGTCGACTTCGCGGCAGAGGTTGCTGACCAGCTCGGCGCCGTCTTCCAGCACCCAGGCGTATTTCTCGGCAGACAGCTGCGCCTTGAGCTGCGCATACACCTCGGCGAGGTGCAGCACGTCTTCGGCCGCATAGCTGACCTGAGTGGCCGATAACGGCCGCTGCAGCCAGTCGGAGCGGGTCTCGCCCTTGGGCAGTTCGATATTCAGCACCGCCTGCACCAGGCGCGAATAGCCCATGGAGAAACCCAGGTTGAGGTAGCCGGCCGCCAATTGGGTGTCGAACAACGGCGTGGGCAGGCTGCCGGTCAGACGCAGAAAGACTTCCAGGTCCTCACTGCAGGCATGCAGCACCTTGACCACGGCAGGGTCCTGCAGCAGCTTGGCAAAGGGAGCCCAGTCGCTGATCAGCAGCGGATCGATCAGGTACGCCCGCTCGCCCTCGCTGACCTGCAGCAGGCCGGCAATCGGGTAAAAGGTGTCGACCCGCATAAACTCGGTATCGACCGCCACAAACGCCAGCGTGCGCCAGGTTGCACAATGCTGCGCCAGGCTGGCGTCATCACCAATCCACTGAATATCAATCGCCACACAGCTCTCCCATCAAGAATGCCGCGCAGTATATATGCCCAGCCCCTCTGCCGGGCATTTGCCGGCCATTTACCCCCGGGGCATCACAGATGCGAATGAACCCTGTAATCTGGCCGGCGCTTGCATCTGCTTACCTTCATCACAGGGAATAAAAACAATGAAGAAACTGCTTGGCCTGCTTATGGCCTTGATTGCGGCGGTAGCGATCTACCTCGCCGTCACACCCAGCCCGATTGATCCACTGGCCTGGGAAGCCCCGGCCATCCCGCCGATGACCGGCGTACTGGAACCCAACGACACGCTGATGAAGGCCGAACTGCTCGGCCGCGGCCAGGTGCATGGCCCGGAAGACACCGCCGTAGATGCCCAGGGCCTGGTGTATGCTGGCCTGCATGACGGCAGGATCGTGCGGATCAAGGCCGATGGCAGCGTGGAAACCTTTGTCGACACCAAGGGCCGCCCACTGGGCATGGACTTTGACGCCGCCGGCAACCTGATCGTCGCCGACGCCTACAAGGGCTTGCTGAGCATCGACGCCCAGGGGCAGATCAAGGTACTGACCACCGAAGCCGAAGGCGTAGCCTTCAAGTTCACCGACGATCTGGATATCGCTCGCGACGGCACCATCTACTTCAGCGATGCCAGCCAGCGTTTCGAACAGCCCGACTATCTGCTCGACCTGCTCGAAGCCCGCCCACACGGCCGCCTGCTCAGCTACAACCCGGCTACTGGCGAAACCAAGGTGTTGCTCAAGGACCTGTACTTCGCCAACGGCGTGGCGCTGTCGGCAGCTGAAGACTTCGTGCTGGTCAACGAAACCTACCGATACCGCATCACCCGTTACTGGCTGAGCGGCGACAAGGCTGGCACCCACGACATCTTTATCGACAACCTGCCGGGTCTGCCGGACAACCTGCAGGGCGACCGTAACGGTACCTTCTGGGTAGCCCTGCCGACACCGCGCAAAGCCGACGCCGACATGCTGCACCGCTCGCCCTGGGCGAAATCGCAGCTGGCCAAACTGCCGCGTGCCTTTTGGCCAAAGGCCGTGCCTTACGGCTTTGCCATCGCGATTAATGAGCAAGGCGAAATCACCCAGAGCCTGCACGACACCAGCGGCACCCATCTGCGCATGATCACCTCGGCCAAACCGGTGGGCGACTACCTGTACTTCGGCAGCCTGGATAATGACCGGATCGGTAAGCTGAAAATCCGCTAAGAACCTGCCTCGGATCTGCTGCGCGTCGGCCAAACTGCGTTGAAAACAGCTTCAGAATGCTCATGTACAAAAGTACATTCCGCTTCCTCAGCCGTTTACGCCTTGTTTTGCTCTAGCTCGCGAGATCCGAAACAGGCTCTAAGCCGCCCCATACAAAAAAGCCCGCGCAACTGCTTAGCTGCGCGGGCTTTTTAATGTTCGGTATGTGCCTATTTGATCTTTTCGGCGATCCAGATGGTATGTCGGGTGCCCTTGTTGCCATGGGCATAGACCTGCACTTCTTCGACCTTGAAGCCGGCCTTGCGCACCTTGTCGCTGAATACCCGGTCGGCGCTGGCCGACCACACCGCCAGCACGCCCTTGTTGCGCAAGGCCTGGTAGCAGCGCTGCAGGCCCTGGGCGGAATACAGCCAGCTATTGCGTTTCTGAGTTAGGCCTTCGGGGCCGTTGTCGACGTCCAGCATGATCGCGTCATAACGCTGATCGGCGCTCTTCAGGCAATTAGCGACATCGTCCTGAATCACCCGGGTACGCGGATCGAGGATCGGGTAACCGGCCTTGGCTCCCAACGGACCGCGGTTCCATTCCACCACCCCAGGCACCAGCTCGGCCACTTCCACTTCGGCGGTCTTGCCCAGGTTCTGTAACGCTGCGGCCAGGGTAAAGCCCATACCCAGGCCGCCGATCAGCACCCGCGAGTCCGGACGACCGGCGACCTTCTTGCAGGGAATCGCCGCCAGCGCATCTTCGGAACCATGCATACGCGTGTTCATCAGCTGACCGCCATCGCCGCCAGCAATCTTGATCACAAAATCCTCGCCGTACTCGAACAGGCACAATGCACCGGAGCCATCGGGAATCGGGGCGGTATCGAGCAATACAAAACGCTTCATGGGGTGCGGCAACCTGGGTCAGAACAAAACGGGCATGCAGCATGCCCATAAACCGGCAAAGATGCAGCGCCCTGTCGGCAGAAATTCTTCTATGCGCGGCGTCTCGACAGCCCAACGCCAGGGTTTATGATGCCGGCTGCTCCTTTCCCTTTGCCCACAGGATGACTGGCATGCCCCTCGCCCAACTGATCAGTGCCGCCCAGCTGCAGCGCCGCCTTGATGAGCCCGACCTGCTGATTCTCGATTGCCGCTTTGCCCTGGATGATCTGGCCTATGGTCAGCGCAGCTACGCCGACGGGCATATCCCCGGCGCGCAGTTTGCCGACCTGGAGCGCGACCTCTCAGGGCCTATTCATAAAGGCATCACCGGCCGTCATCCCCTGCCGGAGCCTGCACAACTGCTGCAGCGCCTGCGCGAATGGGGCCTGAACCATCACAGCGAAGTGGTGCTGTACGACGACGGCCCCGGCGCCTTTGCCAGCCGCGCCTGGTGGCTGCTGGCCTGGCAGGGCAAACGTGAGGGCGTGTACCTGCTCGATGGCGGCCTCAAAGCATGGCGCGAAGCCGGCGGTGCATTGACTCAGGACCTGCCCATACAGGCTGCTGGCACCTTCAGCGGCAACGCCGATGCCAGCCTGCTGGTCAGCGCAGCCCAGCTGCAGCAGCGCCTGGGCGATCAGCAGATGACCCTGCTGGATGCGCGTGGCCTGCCGCGGTTCAGAGGCGAGGTGGAGCCGATTGACCCGGTCGCCGGGCATATCCCTGGTGCGCAGTGCGCAGCGTTCACGGACAACCTCGACAGCGACGGCCACTTCCTCAGCCCAGAGCAGCTGCGCCAGCGCTTTGCCGCGCAACTCGGTGAACGCCCGGCCAGCGAGCTGGTCGCCTACTGCGGCTCAGGCGTAACTGCCTGCCACAACCTGTTCGCCCTATGCCTGGCCGGTTATCCGTTGGCACAGCTGTATGCCGGCTCCTGGAGCGAATGGATCACTGCCCCTGCTCGCCCGGTAGCCACTGGCGACTGATTTCAGTTCAGGCTGGCTGGCCGCGCGTCTAATGCTCGACAGCCGTGGTTAAGCACCAACTGGAATATAGGCAATAACCGAAAGCCGAAAACAATTTAAAAACAGCCCTTTACAGTAGAAAGGTCGCACTACACTTCAACATGAGCGGCTAACCCCGCTTCCGGTGGGGCCTTTATTAGAACAAACAGAAGCTGCCAGCGCCCCGGCCCCATCGGTCACCTGTCGCCGAGGGCTTTATGGGAATTGCCGCCTGCGAGTTAAGCCAATACGTCATCCGCCCTACCCTGCTCTACCTGGGCCGCCACTCAACCGCCGCCGAAGCCTTGTTGCTCGGAGCCGCCGCCAGCCAATCCGGGCTCGGCTCCGCCCTCGATGACAAACATGGCCACGGCCTTTATCGCATCGCCGCGCAGCGCCACCAGCAGCTCTGGGATCAACACCTGGCGCTGGACCCGGATCTCGCCAGCCAGGTACGCGGCCTCGCCAGCCAACATGCCTTCCTTGCCGCACCGCACTTGGAACTGACCGTCAACCTGCGCTACGCCACGGCGATTGCCTGGATGCTGATTGAAGCCGAACACCGCGAACTGCCGGCCGCCGATGATCTGCTCGGCATGGCACAAGTCTGGCGTCGGGTATTCAGGCCCCACGGCCGCACCAAAGACTTTATCGCCGCCTGGCAACGCTGCATCGGCAGCCTCAGCCAAGTGGCCTGAAACGCAACACCCGGCCGCTATTGTCCGACAACTTCAGCGCAGTTAGCAGAAATTAGCGCCACATTAAAGGCATAACCCGCTCTATCTCGGGAACTTCAAAGACTTGGCAAGGGTCAGGGAAAGTTGCTAGCTTCCGCCCCCCGCTAAAACCTAGGAGTCCTCCGTGACTAGAAGAGTCGTCAAGACCTGCCTGTCCCTTGCCCTTGCCTCTGCCGCCAGCCATGGCTTTGCCAGTGGTTTTGCCATCAACGAACAAAGCGTCAGCAGCATGGGCACCGCCTTCGCCGGCCGCTCCTCCTCTGCCGATGACGCCAGCACCGTATTCGGCAACCCGGCCGGTATGGCGCGCATCAAGCGCGAACAAGTCAGCGGCGGTATCGCGCTGATCCACGCAAAAACCGAGATCGACAACGCCAGCGGCTCCACCAGCGGCAGCAATGACGGCGACATGGTGCCGTTTATCGGCGCGCCCATGGGCTATTACGTCAAACCGCTGGACGACAACTGGAGCTTCGGCCTGGGCCTGTACGTGCCGTTCGGCCTGGTGACCGATTACGAACGCAACTTCCAGGGCCGCTATCACGGCGACCGTAGCGAAGTGCGGGTGATTACCCTGCAGCCGACCCTGAGCTATCGCTTCAACGAGCAACTGTCGATCGGTTTTGGCCCAACCATCAACCGCATCGACGGTGAGCTGACTTCGGCCATCAACAACCCGATTCCTGGCGCGGGTGACGGCAAGGTCGAAATCAAAGGTGATGACACCGCGCTGGGCTACAACGTCGGCGTCCTGTTTGAAATCACCCCACAGACCCGTTTCGGCCTGACCTACCACTCCAAGGTGGATTACCGCCTGAAAGGTGACACCACGGTTTCCGGCCCAGGCTTCGTCATTGGCTCTTCCGCCGGCACCTACGATGCGTCACTGGAGCTGACCACCCCGGAATCGGTGGACTTCTCGGTAACCCACGAGCTGGATGCCGACTGGACCCTCTACGCCGGCAGCACCTGGACGCGCTGGAGCCGTCTGGAAGAAATCCGCGCCGATAACAAAGGCGTAGGTGGCTTCCTTGGGGGTGCCCTGACCAGCATCAGCGAGCCACAGAACTGGCAGGACACCTGGGCTCACGCTGTGGGCGCCGCCTACAAGCTGAACCCACAGTGGACCCTGCGCGCCGGCCTGGCGGTGGACCAGTCGCCGACTAACAACCTCGACCGTTCGCCACGCATCCCCACCGGCGACCGCACAATCTTCAGCCTGGGCACAGCCTGGAGCCCGAATGATGACGTGACCATCGATCTGGCCTACTCCTACCTGATGGAAGACGACGCTCACATCGAGAAAGACGACTACAGCGCAACCTACAAAAACACTGCCCACGGCCTGGGTGCACAAGTGACATACCGCTTCTAATTCAACCAGCGGTTTGGGTTAAACTCGCGCGGCGCCCACAAAAATAATAACGCCGCCTGAGACAGCCCTTATGACTGCACTCTGCACTGACTTGCCCGAACAGCTCAGCCTGCTGCTGGTGGATGACCACCGGATCTTTCTCGACGGCCTCAGCCTGGCCCTCGCCCCGCTCTGCGCCGACCTGCAGATTCGCACCGCCGAATCCGCTGCCGCCGCCGAAGACTGCCTGCAACACACCACCTTCGACCTGATTCTGCTCGACCTGCGCCTGCCCGACATGCCGGGCCTGGAGTTGCTGCAACGCTGGCAACAACAAGGCCGCATGACCCCAGTGGCGATCCTTAGCGCCAGCGACTCCAACCTGGATGCCCAGGCCGCACTGGCCGCTGGCGCGTTGGGCTTTATCCCGAAAAGTGCCAATAGCGATGAACTGCGCCAGGCAGTAACCCGCGTACTGCTGGGAGAAACCCTGCCCGCACCGCAAACTGGCGACAAACCGCAGCTCACACCCCGGCAGATGGAAATTCTCCAGCTGCTCGCCGAAGGCTTGCCGAACAAGTCCATCAGCCGTCAGCTGGGCGTATCCGAGGACACGGTGAAAACCCATCTGAAATCACTGTTTCAGGAGTTTTCCGTACATACCCGTACTGCCTGCGTCAGTGCGGCGCGGCAACGGGGCTGGCTCTAAGCTCTGCAGGCAACAGCACCGCCAGGGCCTGGCGCAAACGGGCCGGCAACAGCGGCTTACCGAGCAAGGTGACATGGGCGCGGGTGCAGCGTTCTTGCAGATCCGCGCTGACGTCTGCGGTAATCAGCAAGGCCGGCAGCATGCGTCCGGCCTCTTCGCGTAAACGCTCGATAACGCGCAAGCCGTCCTCGGTGGCTGCCAGGCGATAGTCGCTGATCAGCACCTGCGGCTGCGCCTCGGACAAACACTGCAAAGCCTCGGCTGGATCGGCGCAGGCCCAGACCTCGCAACCCCAGCGCTGCAATAAACCGGACAGCGCCTCCCGGCCAGCAGCATCGTCTTCCAGCAATAGCACCCGCCCGCTCAATGCCGCAGCAACCGCCGCTGGCGCTTGCCACTCGCCGGCTTCAGCCTGCGGCAGTTGCAGGATAAAGCGCGCACCCGCGCCTGGGCTCGAATCCAGCTGCAACGGATGCCCAAGCAACTGTGCCAGCTGCTGGACGATGGCCAGACCCAAGCCCAAACCGCGCTCGGCATTACGCCCAGGGTTATCCAGCTGGCGGAACTCTTCAAAGACCTGGCTCTGTTCTTCTTCACTCAGGCCCTGGCCGTCATCACCGACCTCCAGCCGCACCACACCCTGCTCGATACGGGCATGCAGCCAGACATGTCGCGCCTGGGCATGGCGCAAGGCGTTGCTCAGCAGGTTGCGCAGCACGCGCTCCAGCAGCAGCGGGTCACTGCGTACCCAGAGCTCCGCGCATTGCAGCTGCAGCTCGATCCCCTGAGCGTCAGCCTCGGCGCGGCTCTCACCGCTCAGGCGCGCCAGCAAGGGGCGCAAGGCAAACACTTCCGGCTTGGCCTGCACACCACCAGGCAGTGTCAGACGGGTGTAGTCGAACAGCGACTGCAACAGCCGGCTGAGCTGCTCCACGGCAATCGCCAGGCGACTGCTGATGCGGTGCACGCCAGGGTCCTGGTTCTGCTCCAGCAGGTGCTGGGCATACAGGCCCATGGCGTTGAGTGGTTGGCGCAGATCATGGCTGGCCGCGGCCAGCAGGCGCAGCTTGCGTGCATCGTCGGCTTCGGCGCGCTGCCGCGCCAGGTCCAGCAAACGCAGGTTGAGCCAGGCGCCGCGCTGGCCGTGCTCCTGCAGATAGGCGCCAACACTGCCAATCAGATTGGCGCAAAACAGAAACAAGCCCTGATAACCCAGCGCTACGCTGCCCCCTGTGGCAATCAGTCCCATCCAGAGGAACAGCCCGCACACACCCCAGGACGCCAGGCTGACGGAGCGGAACGACACGCCCAGCAGCACATAGCCAAACAGCAGCACCAGAAACAGCCCGTCATAGGGCATGGCTACGCCCAGGTTCCAGCACAGATGAATGATCACTGCGACGCAAACACCGTTGAGGGCATAAGCGGCCACATAGACCAGCAAGGCGCGCCGCGGCGGGCTCTGGGGGCGGCGACAGTAGAAGAAGGACAACAGCGCACCGCATATGCCTAGCATCCGCACCGGCAGGGTGGCAAGGCTGGCATTGAGGGGCAGCAGCAATAGATCAAGGACGGTGTAGACCAGTTGAAAGATCACCGCAGTGCTGATGATCAGCAGCAGGCGGCGGCGGATACGTTGCACCCGGTGCTCAACAAACTCGTCTTCCAGCACGCCAGTAAAACGCAGCCGGCTGTAGCCGCGGCGCTGTTGCGTCAACAGCAGGGACTCCTGACGCTCAAGGCTCATGGCTTACAACTCAGGTGACTGGCTGTCCTGCTGCTTAGCGGCAATAGCGTCATAGGTTTCCACCCGGTGCTGATCTTCGGCGCTGAATAGGCGCTGGCGCAAACGCTGCTGCTCCTGCTGCTGATCCGCAGCGCTGAGGCCATTGCCCTGCAAGGCGGCAAGTTCCTGCTGGTAGGTGGCATAGCGTTGTTGCCAGGCGCGCTCGTTGCGCTGCTCGCTGAGCAGGCGTTCGACCGTGGGCGGATCATAGGTCAAGGCAAGCAGCTGGCGCACCTGCTCTTCGCTTGCCCCCTCCTGCCAGAGCTTGTCTGTCTGGACCTGCAGCGCCTGGGCTTGAGCCTGACGCTCTTCGCTGGCGCGCATGGCTTCGGGGAGTTGAGCGCGCAAACGCTCCTGCGCCAGAGCCTTGCCGTGCTCGCTCAGATCTTCACGGGCCATCAGCGCCAGGTTGTCCAGGGTGTAACGGCCGTAAGCCTCCTCGGCGCCGAACAGGGCTTCGGTCGCCGCACTGGAGAAGTGCGTCCGACGCAGCTGCGCCAGCTGCTCGAAGGCTCGCTGCAAGGCAACCAGCTGGCCATCCGGGGTACTTTGCTGAGCTGCGCTCAAGGGTTGCTGCAGCAGCGCCAGGCTGGCGCGCTTGTAGTCCATATAGTCGCCCAGCAGGCCAATAAACTGGCCCAGAGCGGGTTCCGGCAAACGTCCGCGCGCATCGGCCAGCATGGCCTCCACCACGGTTTCCAGCCCGGCCTGATCGGCAGCACTGAGGAAGTAATCCAGATAATCACGCAGCGCCAGGTTCAGCTGCAGATTGCCAGCGCTGTCCGTTTTCAGCTCTCCATCTACTTCGGTGCCCTGCAAACCTGGCAGCCTTGCCGGCGCGCCAGCTGCAGCGGTATCTGGCTTGGCAGCTGGCAACAGCGGGCTAGGTGCGACGGTAAGAGGAGCCGTGGCGGTAACCGCTGCAGCAGGCGCGACGGCTACAACAGTGGCTGGCCATTGCCAGTAAAGCGTAAGGCCGGCAACGCTGCCGGCCAGTAGCAAGAGAGGAACAGTTGAGCGCAACGACAGGGCCATAGGACCTCCAGAATGCGGGCTACATGGCGCAGCCCGCTGGTGCGAAGGTCAGACGCCTTTGTTTTTCAGGCGGTTGGCATGCTGGCGATACAGCGAAACCGGCTCGGTCCAGCCGCGAATACCGAACAGATGGTTGATCGCATCCACGTGGTTCATGTTGTAGCCATCACCGATCACCTGACCCAGGTAGGTGGAGCAGACGCCAACCAGACCATCGTTCTTCTCGCTACCGAATGCCAGCCCGGTGATTGCCAGGAATGGATCGACCGCGTCGAAGACGTTGGTGTAGGACGTGTTGCCGGTCCAGGAGAAGTAACGGATGTTGTGCCCACGCACGTTGTGCACTTCGGTGGATTTAGCGCAGTAGCTGCTGCTGTTTACGCCCCACGGATGGCGACCGTTCAGCGCAGTCGTACCGGCAGTGGTGAGAGTCTTCAGCGCATCGATACCGCTCTGCGGGTTGCTGCTGCCGGACAGCAGGTTGATTACCGCACCCAGGGCGTTGGCCAAGGCGTTGGCACCGCCTTCGATGGCGCTGTTTGGCGGGATCACCCCGCGCAGTACGTCGGCGACTTTCGAGCCTTTGTTGACGCCGTTGACCGACGTCACCGAGGCCACCAGATCCGGGCGCAGCGAGGCAGCAACACGCGAGGTTGGCGACCCCTGGCTGTGGCCGATCAGGTTGACCTTGCCGCCATTGGCACCGGCCCACGGCACGATTTGCTGCGCCAGTGCGGCGCCACGTTGCTCGCTGTCATTGAGCGCCGAAACGCTGGCCACATAGACCTTGGCGCCATCGCGCTCGAGGTTCCAGGGAATGGTGTGGAAGTAGTTGATCAGACCGCCGATGGTGTTGAAACCGGTTACGCCGTGTACCAGCACGATCGGGTATTTGGTCTTGGTGTAGTTGGCCTGAGCCTCAACCGCGCCGACCAGGGCAACGGCAGCTAGAGCAGTAGTAATAACGCGACGCATGGGTGCCTCCTTATTTTTCTTGTTGGCACGCCGGGAAACTGCGTCCGGCGTACTCACAACTCTAAGGAGGTACTGGGTGGTGGGCTATCGCCCAGATGGGTGAGGCGCTAACCCACCCTGGCGTCAACGCTGCGAAGCAATCGCCTGCTCGACGGCGGCCAGGAATGCCGGATCATCCGGGGTAGTGCTGCTGGGGAAGCTGGCGATCACCTTGCCCTGGGCGTCGATCACATACTTGGAGAAATTCCAGCGCGGCGCCTGACTTTGCGCAGCCAGCTCCTTAAACAGCGGCAGCGCATCGCTACCAGTAACGCGCTGGGTTTCGCTCATAGGGAAGGTCACGCCGTAATTGACGTAGCAGACCTTGGCGGTTTCTTCGCTGCTATCGGCTTCCTGACGGAAATCATCGGAAGGCACACCGAGGATTTGCAGGCCCTGCTCCTTGTAGCGCTGGTAGAGCGCTTCAAGGCCTTTGAACTGCGGGGTAAAGCCACAGAAGCTGGCGGTATTGACCACTACCAGTGGCTTGCCGGCGAACTGCGCGCACAGGTCGATACGTTCCTCGCTGCGCAACTTCTGCACCTCGCCCTGCAGCAACGCCGGGCATTCGGCGGCCTGCGCCGGGCCAACCCAGGCACTTAGCAGGACGACAACCAGCAGGGGAAAACGCCACATACGGATCACCTCAATGAAAAAAACAGAGCCAACCTTGCGACGCAAACCTGTTTAGGATCCCGCGAGCTAGAGTCCTGCAAGCCTGTTTTTAACGCCGCCGGGCCGACGCGCGGCAGATCGTAAACAGGTTTTCAGCAAACACCCAAACCCAGCTGCAAAAACGCCAGACCACTTTGCAGCCAGCCCCACCAGGCTAGGCCCAGGGCCAACATGCCGCCCATCACCAGCGCGGTGCTCCAGCCGTAGCCGGTATTCATGCATTCGCCTCCTGTTGTTGCAAGCGTGCCACGGGCAACTCGCGTACTGGCCAGTTCAACGCGGCGGCCAGCAAGCTGAGCAGCACGGCAATCTGCCAGACCAGATCATAACTGCCGGTATGGTCATACAGATAGCCGCCCATCCAGCCGCCGAGAAAAGCCCCCAGCTGATGGAACAGAAAGACGATGCCGCCAAGCATCGACAGGTTGCGCACGCCGAACATGGTCGCCACCGTGCCGTTGGTCAGTGGCACCGTCGACAGCCATAGCAGGCCCATGGCCACACCAAAGGCATAGGCGCTCCAGACCGTCAGCGGCGTCATAAGAAACGCCACAATCACCACCGCCCGCGCCAGATACAACGCGCTGAGCAGGCGCGGCTTGGACATCCGCCCGCCCAGCCAACCAGCGATATAGGTGCCGAAAATATTGAACAACCCGACCAGGGCCAGCACCGTGGTGCCGACCAGCGCAGGCAGATGCTGATCGACCAGGTAAGCCGGCAGATGCACGCCGATAAACACCACCTGAAAGCCGCACACAAAAAAGCCCAACGCCAACAGCCAGAAGCCGGAATGGCTACAGGCCTCACGCAGCGCCTCACCCAGGGTTTGTTCCTGACCGGTAAGCGGCAGTGGCGTGTCCTTAAGCATTGCCGCCAACGGTATGATCAGCGCCACCAGCAGGCCCAGGGCCATCAGCGCCACCGACCAACCGAGCCAGCTAAGCAGACCCAGGGTGCCGGGGAGCATGACGAACTGGCCAAAGGAGCCCGCCGCCGCCGCGATACCCATGGCCATGCTGCGTTTTTCCATCGGCACGGCGCGACCCACTGCACCGAGAATCACCGAGAACGAGGTGCCGGACAGACCGATGCCGATCAGCAGCCCGGCGCTCAGCGACAGACTCATAGGCGAATCAGCCAGGCCCATGCAACCGAGGCCAATGGCGTAGAGAATGCCGCCGACAATCACCGTACGTTTGGCGCCAAAACGATCAGCCAGCGCACCGGTAAACGGCTGAGTCAGACCCCAGATCAGGTTCTGCAAGGCAATGGCGAAGGCAAATACCTCACGCCCCCAGCCAAACTCGGCGCTCATCGGCGGCAGGAACAGGCCAAAACCATGGCGAATGCCCAGCGACAGTGCCAGGACCAGAGATGCGCCCAGCAATATCCAGCCACTGGTGCGCCAAAGCGAAGTCATAGGTTGTCCTTTACGGGTAGCGACCCGCTTATCGAGAAATCGGCAATATGGCGCAGGTATATACCGCTACCCGCTCAGGTAACAGCTACAGCTGTTCGGCAATGCAGTGCTACAGATTGCACCCTGAGTTAGACATGCCGGCAAGCCGACCATCGGCTAACAGTCCGCTGAAAAAACTACCTGCGTGGGCAAGCCTGCGTTAAAAACGGCCGGCTAATCGAACAGCAGCGGTGCGGCGCTGGCGCGTTGTGCGAAGAACGCCAGCAACTGCCCGTGGTAGTGGCTGTATACCTCAGGCGGTAGCCAGCGCTGGTAGATCGCCAGGGTGCTGGCGGGCGCGGCCGAAAGCTCACGAATGGCCTGATCGAGACGCCCAGCCATCCGCGCGCCCCATGGCGTGCGTGAGCAATAGATGCCCACCGTCACCAGTTCAGCGTTTTCCCGCAGCGGCACACTGACCAACGCATCACTGAGGCTGAAATGGCGCATTACCTCGGTGTAGATCACCGGGTAGTCGAAGACATAATCCAGACGGTGATGACTGACCATCAGCAGCAGATTCTCCCCCGCCAGGCTGCCTCCCAGCTCGAGTAAGCGCCCTTCGGCATGAGCCTGGAGCAGGCGCTCGCGAATCGGCGCGGGATAGACCCGACTCTTGGCCAGAGCGCCGCGCAGATAGGGATTGCCGAACAGCCAGTCGAGGCTGACCTGGCCGTCTTCGATCAGCAATTGATCCAGGGTCTGCCGGCGTACCAGCACATGGATCGGCGTAGTCGCCACATAGGGTACGAAGTAACCCAGCTGGTCGCGTTCAGGGCTCTGCAGCTGACCACTGCTGCACATTTCGCCCTGCTCGCCCATGCGCTGTTCAACGCGGGCCATGGGCAATACCTCATAGCGCATCTGCAGCTCGGGCAGGCGTGCAGCCAGCAGTTGCATGGCCTCGAACAGCACACCATCAACCACCTGACCATCGCGCACATTGAAGGCACCTGGAATCGGCACAACGCCCCATACCAGCTCCTCGGCCTGCAATACACCGGCACAGGGCAAGGCCCCAAGCAACGTCGCCAACAGCATCGAGTAAAACGGCCTGCGCACCATATACATCCCTGCTACGTCTTGCTGTCCTTACACGCTAGCAGGCCAAAGCCACCAGCACCGCGCACTCGGCTATTTCCAGCAGAGCTCCAGCGGTATCACCGGTGGTGCCATCCAGACGTTTGAGCATCATCGCTCGCAGCCAGAGGAAAACTACTCCAGATACCAGTAAGGCGAGCAGCGCCGGCCAGCCGAACAGCAACATGGCCAGCGCATTGGCGGCCAGTAACCAAGGCAGTTGCCGGCGCGGCAGATGCTCGGCCAACGCCTGACCCAGGCCGCCGGCCCGCACATAGGGCGTGTTTAGAAACAGCAGCGGCATCAGACAGCGCGCCAGCCAAGGCACCAGTACCAGCAGCAACCCGGAGCCGCTCTCCAGCAAGGCCACCAGCGCGGCGAACTTGAGCAGCAACACCAGCACCAGCACCACCACCGCGATCGGCCCGCTGCGCGGGTCTTTCATAATGGCCAGGGTGCGCTGTTTATCGCCAAAGCCGCCAACCCAGGCATCGGCGCTGTCGGCCAGGCCATCCAGATGCAGACCACCGCTGATGCCCACCCACAGCGTCAGCAGCAGCGCGGCCTGCAGCAGCACCGCGCTATCGCCCAACAGTTGCTGCGCAGCGAGCAGCAACAAGCCGATCAACAGCCCCACCAGCGGATAGAACAGCAGCGAACGACCGATCTGCTCAGGCGCCGGCATGCCAGCCAGGGTCACCGGCAGGCGGGTAAGAAATTGCAGAGCAATCCACCAGGGCGTCATGCGCGTTCCCACAACTGCCCCTGTTCATCCAGGCACAGTTGATAGCGCTTGGCATGGCCGACCGGTACCTGCAGCAGATCATTGCGCGGCAAGCCACGCGCACGCGCCAGCAGCAGGCGAATCACCCCGCCGTGGGTAACCAGCAGCAAGCGTTCGCCGGCATGGCGCGCCTGCAAGCGCTGCAAGGCGCCCAATATTCGCGCCTCGAAGGCCAGCAGCGTCTCGCCTTCGGGTGGGGTAAAGCCATAGGGATCGCTCCAGAAACGGCCCAAATCTTCTGCGCTGGTCTGCATTAGTTCGGCGGTACTGCGCCCTTCCCAGGCGCCGAAATGCAGCTCCTGCAGATCGGGCTCCAGGCTAAGCGGTACGCCCTGCTGCGCCGCCAGTTCTTCGGCAAACCGTGCACAGCGCTGCAAGGGCGAGCTGATCAACCGATCCCAGCGGCTGCCGTCAGCCACCGCCGCGCGCAGCTGTGCCCAACCGGTGACAGTCAGGGCATCGTCGAGGCTGCCGCGCAGGCCGCCACCCAGTTCGGTTTCACCATGACGCAACAATTCCAGATAGACCGTCATGCAGGGCGCTCGGCCACCTCCGCTTCGGCAAAGGTGGCCATATCGTTGTGTAGGCTGCAGGCCAGTTGCAGCAGCGGTACGGCCAAGGCGGCACCACTGCCCTCGCCCAGGCGCAGGCCCAGATCGAGCAGCGGCTCGGCCTGCAGCGCCTTGAGCACCCGCTGATGGCCGGGCTCAGCGCCAGTGTGGGCAAATAGCAGCCATTCACGGCAAGCCGGATTCAGCTGTACCGCCAGCAAGGCGGCAACGCTGCAGATATAACCATCCACCAGGGCAGTAATGCCCTGCTGGGCGCAGGCCAGATAGGCACCGCTAAGCGCAGCAATCTCGAAACCGCCGAGGCGTTGCAAGATGTCGATGGGTTCGCTGATCGCCGGGCGATGCAACTCAAGCGCGATCTCGATCACCTCGGCTTTATGCACCACACCCGCGCGGTCCAGACCGGTGCCTGGACCGACCAGATCCAGCCCCGGACATTCCAGCAGCAGGCAGGCCATAGCCGTGGCGGCGGTGGTATTGCCGATGCCCATCTCGCCGCCGATAAACAGCTGGCTGCCGGCTTCGCGGGCGCGCTGCACACTGGCTTGGCCGGCATCCAGGGCCTGCAGCAACTGCGCGGCAGTCATCGCCGGGCTCTGGACGAAGTTTTGCGTGCCCGCGCCGATATGCAGATGACGCACGCCGCGCAGCGGTTCCAGCGGCACTGCGGTGCCCAGGTCGATGACCTCAAGCGTCGCGCCAAGCTGCTTGGCCAATACGCTGATCGCCGCGCCGCCGCCGACAAAGTTGCGCAGCATCTGCCCGGTAACCGCCTGAGGGAACGCCGATATGCCTTCGGCGACCACGCCATGGTCGCCGGCAAAAATGCTGATCCACAGCTGCTCAACCTGCGGCCGCTGGCTGCCCTGCATCGCCGCCAACTCAATCGCTAACTGCTCCAGCTGGCCAAGCGAGCCGGCCGGTTTGGTCAGCTGCTGCTGGCGCGCCTGGGCCTTGCTGCGTGCCGGTATATCCAGCGCCTGACAGCCCTGTTGCCACCATTGCTCACTCATAGCGCATTCCCCTTGAGAACCATCGGCAAACCCGCCACGGTAAACACCACACGCTCACAACGCTCAGCCAGGGCCTGATGCAGCCAGCCCGCCTCGTCGACATAGCGACGGGTCAACTCGCCCAGCGGCACCACGCCCAGGCCGGTTTCATTGCTGACCAGCAGAATCCGCCCGGGCAAGCTGCTCACACAGTCCAGCAGTGCTTCACGCTCGGCGCTTAGGCGCGCCGGGTTATCCAGCATTAACAGATTGGTCAGCCACAGGGTCAGACAATCGATCAGCAGGCACTTATCCGCAGCGGCCTGCTCACGCAACACCTGGGCCAGGGCCAAGGGCTCTTCAATCAGGCCCCAGGCAGCAGGACGACGTTCACGGTGATGCTGAATACGCGTATTCATCTCGCCATCCAGCGGCTGGCTGGTGGCGATATAGGTCACCGCAAGGCCAGATTCGGCCGCCAGCCGCTCGGCTAGACGGCTTTTGCCGGAACGGGCACCGCCGAGAATCATTTCACGCATGGCCTACCCCACATAACTCGCGCAGCCGGGCCGTATCCAGATGCGCCTCGACCATATCGGCCAGGCGCTCGATATCGCGTTCACGCAAGGCGTGGTAATCCACCTGCTGCACCTCGCGCAGGCCAGCCCAGCGCAGCAGTGCGCTGCAGGCTTCCGGGGTTTCAAACAGACCGTGCAGATAGGTGCCGAACACCTGGCCATCCGCACTCAGACCACCATCGGCACGCCCATCGTCGAGTCGCACAGCCGTATTCAAACCTGGGCCAGAGCTAACCCCCGCATGAATCTCGTAACCGCTGACCGGAGCATTTTCCAGGCATAGCTGGCCGCGCACATTGCGCAGCTGCTTCTCCGGCTCCAGCACGGTAGTGAATGCCAGTAGGTCCAATCCTTCACTGGAACCCGCAGCCCCCTCAAGCCCGTGCGGGTCGTCAATCTGCGTGCCGAGCATCTGCAGCCCGCCGCAGATACCCAGCAGCTTGCCGCCATAGCGCAGGTGCTTATCTATAGCTGCCGGCCAGCCCTGCTGACGCAGAAAAGCCAGATCGCTGCGTACGCTCTTCGAGCCGGGCAGGATGATTAGGTCAGCCGCAGGAATCGCCTGGCCAGGGCCAACAAAGGTCAGTTCGACCTGCGGGTGCAGGCGCAGTGGATCGAAATCGGTGTGGTTGCTGATGCGTGGCAATACCGGCACCACCACCTTGATCACCTCGGCCGCCTTGGCACTCTGGCGAATATCGATGGCGTCCTCGGCTTCCAGGTGGAAATCCATCAGATAGGGCAATACGCCTAACACCGGCTTGCCGGTGCGCTGCTCCAGCCAATCCAGCCCTGGTTGCAACAGGGCGATATCGCCGCGAAAGCGGTTGATCACGAAGCCCCGCACCCGCGCCTGTTCGCTTTCGGAGAGCAATGCCAGGGTGCCGACCAGATGGGCAAACACCCCGCCCTTGTCGATATCGGCAATCAGGATCACCGGGCAGTCCACCGCCTCGGCAAAGCCCATATTGGCGATATCGCCAGCACGCAGATTGATCTCCGCCGGCGAACCCGCGCCCTCCACCATCACCACCGAATAGGCCGCGCTCAGGCGCTGGTGTGATTGCAGCACCGCCTGCATCGCCACCTTTTTGTAATCGTGATAGGCCACGGCATCCATGCAGCTGAGGGCGCGGCCGTGGATGACTACCTGGGCGCCGGTGTCGCTATTGGGCTTGAGCAGCACCGGGTTCATATCGGTGTGCGGCGCCAGCCCGGCGGCCTGCGCCTGTACCGCCTGGGCGCGGCCGATTTCGCCACCATCGGCGGTTACGGCCGAA
>JBIHZW010000031.1:0-20047 GCA_044240245.1 Pseudomonas sp.
GCCGAATTGAGCGCCATATTCTGCGGTTTGAACGGCACCACGCTCACGCCCTGGCGCTTAAGCCAGCGGCACAGCGCAGTCACCAGGGTGCTTTTACCGGCGTCCGAGGTGGTGCCCTGCACCATTAATGTGCTCATCGCGCCCCCTTGGTAAATAGCTCTAGAGCCTGCTGCAGGCGCTGCCAGCCGACTTCCTCTGCCGGCAGCCCGAAACGCAGACTTAGCGGGCTGGCAAACAGCCGAGTGAGGATGCCTTGCGCCGCGAGAAACTCGTGCAACTCGTTAGCCTGCGGCGTGCAGCAGAACTGAAATAGCGCACAGCCGCCGGTTGGTGCAACACCTTGCGCGCTGAGCAGCGTGGCCAGACGTTCGCCATCGGCCAACAGTCGCTCACGCTGCACACGCTGGCCGGCGTGATCCTGCAGCAGTGCGGTGGCCACCACCCGGCTCGGCCCGCTGACAGTCCAGGGTCCGAGCAATTCGGTCAGCTGTTCCAGCACTGCCGGCTGGGCCAGAACAAAACCCAAACGGATACCGGCCATACCGAAGAACTTGCCAAACGAACGCAGCACGATCAGCCCCGGTCGATCGCTAAAGGCCGCCAGGCTGAACTCGGGGGTGCAGTCGATGAAGGCTTCATCCACCACCAGCCAGCCGCCACGTTCGGCCAGGCGCGCGTGCCAATCCAGCAGACGCTGGGGCTCGATGCGTCGCCCGGTTGGATTATTGGGATTGACCAGTAGCAGCACATCCAGGCGCTCAAGCGCCCGTTCGATGCCACCTTCGCTAAGTTCCAGCAGGCGATGGCCTTCACGTTGCCAGGCAGCCGCATGTTCGGCATAGGCAGGCGAGACGATGCCGACCCGCGCATCACGCACCAGGCGCGGCAACGCCTGAATCGCCGCCTGGGAGCCCGCCACCGGCAGCAGATTGCTCACCCCGTAGTAATCGCGGGCGGCGATTTCCAGGCCGTCCTGCTGTTCGGGCAGGCGCGACCAGGCACTGGCGGGAATCGCCGGCAACGGCCAACCGTAAGGCGCGATGCCGGTGGAGAGGTCCAGCCAATCCGCCAGGGCGATGCCATAGCGCAGAGACGCCGCGCGCAAGCGCCCGCCATGCTCAAGCATAAGAAGGTTCACGCATAAAAAGCCCCCCACAACAGCAGCAGCGCCAGCCACAGCAGCACGCCACCGTTGACCAGATTGAGTGCCCGTTCGATATCGCGCGCCTGGGGCTGCGGCCCCGCGCCCAAGCCAGGCCGGATATGCAGCTCGCCATGATATTCCGCCGCGCCGCCCAGACTCACGCCCAGCGCCCCAGCACCTGCGGCCATCACCGGGCCAGCATTGGGACTGTCCCACAGCGGCGCCTGAGTACGCCAGCAGCGCAGCGCCAGTGCGGTCTTGCCCAGCAGTGCGTAGGTCAGGGCGACCAACCGGGCAGGCAGGTAATTGAGTACATCGTCGATCTTCGCCGCGGCCCAGCCGAAGCGTTCGAAGCGCTCGTTGCGATAGCCCCACATGGCGTCCAGGGTATTGCTCAGGCGGTACAACACCACGCCCGGCGCACCGGCAATCACAAACCAGAACAATGCAGCGAATACCGCGTCACTACCGTTTTCCAACACCGACTCGCTGCCCGCGCGGGCCACCCCTGCTGCGTCCAGCTGCGCGGTGTTGCGGCTGACCATATAACCGACGCGTTCGCGCGCAAGGCGTAGATCACCCAGACGCAGCGCCTGCGCCACAGGCATCGCATGCTCGCCGAGGCTTTTCAGGCCCAGGGCGGCGTATAGCGCGAGAATTTCCACCGCCCAACCCAGCCCGCTGATCTGCGTCAGCAGCCAGGTCAGCAGGGTCAGCGGCAACACCGCCAGGCACCAGGCGCTGACGCCATGGCTGCGCCAACCGCCGCCCGCCGGATTGAAGCGTTGCTCGATACGCTCGGCCATACGACCAAAGGCCACCAGCGGATGCCAGCCCTTGGACTCGCCAAACACTGCATCCAGGGCGACCCCAGCGCAGGTGCTAAGAACCAGGCTCATGGCGTGCCCCACTGGTTTTCAAAGAGCAACTCACTGAGCGGCCGTGGCTCGGCCCAGCCTTGCTGCACCAGCATCGGCGCCTCATAGAACTCTGTTACAGGCCCAAGGCACAGCACTGCCAGCGGCTTGCTGCCAGCCGGCATGCCGAGCAGATCCGCCAGGGCCTGCGGCTCGAACAGCGACACCCAGCCCATACCCAAACCCTCGGCACGGGCAGCCAGCCAGAGGTTCTGAATCGCGCAGGCCAGGGACGCCAGGTCCATTTCCGGCAAGGTACGCCGGCCAAACACATGGGCCTCACGCCCCTCCATCAGGGCCACCACCAACAGCTCGGCGCAGTCACGAATGCCCTCGACTTTCAGCCGCATAAATTCATCACTGCGCTCGCCCAATGCCTCGGCAGTGCGCAGGCGCTCCTCCTCCACCAGACCGTGAATCGCCTCGCGCAAAGCCGGTCGAGTAATCCGAATAAACCGCCACGGCTGCATCAGGCCGACGCTGGGGGCCTGATGCGCGGCCTCCAGCAAGCGCGCGAGCAACTCGGGGGCTACCTCGCCGCCGCTGAAATGACGCATATCACGGCGCTCGGCGATGGCGCGGTACACCGCCGCACGCTCCTCAAGGCTGAAGGCCTGCTCACTCATGCCGGCGCTCCGGGGAGAAACAGTGCGGCGGCGGCAGCCGGATCGGACGGCAGATAGAAATGGATATAGGAGGCGGTCATCCGCCCCTGGCGATAGACCGCTTCGGCGGTGCGTTTGTAGTTGGGGCACTCGCCACGGGTCAGCGGTTGCAGTTCGCTGCTCAGTGCCGAGTAGTGGAAGCTGTGGCCGCGCAGTAGCCCTTCCGGAAGCTCAGCCTGTTGCAAGGCCATGGCGGTCATCCGTGGTTGCAGGGTCGCCTCGCCGTTTAACAAACCGAGCATCTTCCCGCTGGCGCCCTGCTTGTCAGTCAGTTTGTCGAGCAGGTAAAGCATGCCGCCGCACTCGGCGTGGATCGGTTTGCCCGCCTCGTGGTGAGCGCGGATTGCCTCGGCCATGGCCTGGTTGGCTTCAAGCCGGGCCAAGTGCAACTCCGGGTAGCCGCCAGGCAAATACAGGCTATCGATATCAGGTAACTGTTCATCTGTGAGCGGCGAAAAGAACGTCAATTCCGCGCCCAGCTCGCGCAACAGGTCGAGGTTGGCCTGATAGAGAAAGGCAAAGGCGCTGTCACGCGCCACACCGATCCGCACACCCTTAAGCAACGCCTCAATGCCGCAAGACTCAGGCGCGGCGAAGCTGACTGGCGGCGGCAGGCTGGTATCGGCGCTGGCGGCCAAGGCATCAGCGGCGGCGTCCAGGCGCGCATTCAGATCAGTCAGTTCACCCGCCTGCACCAGGCCCAGATGGCGACTTGGTAAACCGACCTCGGCGCTGCGCGGCAAGGCGCCGTACCAGCGGATCGACGCTGGCAGCGCATCACGCAATATCTCGCCATGTCGCGTACTGCCGACCCGATTGCCGAGTACACCGGAGAACGGCAGATCAGGTTGAAAGGTCGCCAGGCCATGGGCCATGGCACCGAAGGTCTGCGCCATGGCCGAACCGTCGATCACCGCCAGCACTGGCACGCCAAAGTGCCGCGCCAGGTCCGCCGCTGACGGCGTGCCATCGAACAGGCCCATCACCCCTTCAATCAGAATCAGATCGGCCTCGCCCGCTGCCTCCCAAAGCAGCTTGCGGCTCTCCGCGGCCCCGACCATCCAAAGGTCGAGCTGATACACCGGCGCGCCGCTGGCGCGGGCGAGAATCATCGGGTCGAGAAAGTCCGGGCCGCACTTGAATACCCGCACGCGCTTGCCCTGACGCGCATGCAAACGCGCCAAGGCAGCGGTCACCGTGGTTTTACCCTGGCCGGAAGCGGGAGCTGCAATCAATAACGCGGGGCAAGAGCGAGCGCTGGTCAAAACTCGACCCCCTTCTGTGCCTTAACTCCAGCCTTGAACGCGTGCTTGACCAGGCTCATCTCGGTGACGGTATCCGCCGCTTCGATCATGCCTGGCAGCGCGCCGCGACCGGTTACCACCACGTGCTGCAGCAGCGGCCGCGCTTCGATATCGGCGAGCACCGCGTCGAGCTCCAGGTAGCCGTATTTCAGGGCGATATTCAGCTCGTCGAGCACCACCAGGCCAATGGCCGGATCGTTAAGCAGCTGCGCCGCCACTGCCCAGGCTTCGCACGCCTTGTCGATATCGCGCTGGCGATCCTGGGTCTCCCAGGTAAAGCCCTCGCCCATCACGTGGTAGCTGACTTCATCGGGAAAGCGGCGAAAGAAGGTTTCTTCGCCGGTGCTGGCCGCGCCCTTGATAAACTGCACCACGCCAACTTTGAGGCCGTGGCCCAAGGCACGGGCGACCATGCCGAAGGCGCTGCTGCTCTTGCCCTTGCCATTGCCGCTGTGCACCAGCAGCAGGCCATATTCGTCCTGGGCCTGGGCAATCTTCTCGTCGATAAGGGCTTTCTTGCGGGCCATGCGCGCCTTGTGCCGGGCATCACGCTCAATCGATTCAGTCATCGCACTGCTCCACCGCCACAGGGCGATCTGGCTGGAAAAAGCATGCGGGGGTAGGGAAAGCGCGGGCCTGCGCATAGCGCAAACCACACGCCAGCCATCGCCCTCCGCAATGCCGTGGACTGCAACAGGCCGGTCTCCGGGCTTGTGAGCGAACCCCTAGGTTCTCAGAACTTGCTAAGGCGTTCTAAGCCGCGCCTTCCCATGCATACAGCACAGTGGCATTAGCGGCGTTTAACTCACTTACCGTTGCGGGGGCAGCGTCGGAATGACTGGCGTAAAGACACACAGCGCACCGACTTCCCAGTTTCACCCCGCGCACGCACAGCGTCGGGGGCACCTGTTACAAGGCGCGAAGGGTAGAGAGTTCGTGATTAAGCGTCAAACGAATGCACCGACTACGGCGTATCACGAACGCAGCGAGCTGATTAAGACGCTGTAGAGGATCAGCGCACAATCGCCAGCTCAAACGCGCCTTCATCGCTGTGTGCATGGGTCTGCATGCCGGCCTCATCGACTGCCAGCGCCTGCAAGGGGCGCTTGAAGGGTTTGTTATCCAAGGTTTGCAGGCTGCGATCTTCATCCGTGGTTAATAGCAGTACGTAGTGCTCACCGGCGGCGGCTCGCACGGGGACAGTGCCTTCGATAAAGGCATAGCGGTACCAGGTTTCCGCGTGTAGCTGGTACACCGCATCACTGACCAGGCGCGTTGGCTGCTTGGCCTGATCAAGGAACAGCAAGGAGGGATAAGCCACCCGTTTGTTGGCGAAGCTGCGGATACGCAAACCGAAGTCGTACTGCGAGCGCGGCAGTTTCAGGGCTGCGTAATAGCTCTTGCCCATGGGGAAATCCAGGCTGGGGGAAAAGCGATTTAACTCTTCGTAACGTGGTTCATCGGCGCTGATGGGGGTGAAATCCTCTTCAGTCAATTGCCCACAGCAACGCTCAACCAACTCCTGATAGCGCCCCTCACTCTTCTCTTCGGTGCCAGCCAGCAAGGCCTGCATCGCAGCAGTGGGTTGCCCATCCAGCCCTGGCAAGGCCTGCGCTTTGCCGTCAAAGGTAACCTCCCGCCCCTGAGTCAACGCGACATTGTGCATAGTGGGCGTCGGCGGTTTAGCTCCTTTGGGTGGCACCTTGGAGTTACGCATACGGCCTTGCTCATCGACCCAGGTAAAGTAGCGGCCATCTTGCTCATCACGGGCAAAATCGCGCCCTTCCAGCACATCCGAGCTGATGTAGGCACTGGAGCGCTCACCGGTACCTAGAAGAATCTCATTGCCACCCGCCTGCACCTGCTGGCCGGCATAGAAGCTATTCTGCAGATTGCCGCTGGCGTCCACCCAGGTGAAATAACGCCGCTTGCTCTCACCACTGTTCTTGCTACCAGGCCAGACCGCTGCCTCCCCCTCATTTAAACGCGCCTGATCGCTGCGCTGGATATTACCGGCAGCCGTGCGCTGATGGGCCGTATAGCGATTGTCGACAAAGCTGTTGTGTACCCGCCCCTGGTCATCGACCCAGGTCAGGTAGCGGCCGCTGGCACTGACCTGAGTAGCCGCGAAAAAACCTATCAGCATCAGCACAATACGCATGACTGAACCCTAGAAAGTAGTGCGATAGGTCAACGCCAGCACATAGGCCTTGACGCTGGTTTTCACATCCAAATCGGCATAGGGGTTGTACACCATGCTGTCGATGGATGAGCAGTTGAGGTTGCAGCTGGAGCGCGCCGGAATGTCCTGCTTGCTGACCAGGTAGTTGAAACCCAGATCGATCACCGTGTCCTTATCCCACTGATAACCCAGCCCCAGGCCATAGAGCTTGGCATCGCCCAGAGGCGCCAGTACATCAGCCTTGTTGCCAGGAATGGCCGAAGGCCGTGGCTCATAGCCCATACGCAGGCTCAAGCGGTCATTAACCTGGTACTCGACGCCGACGGCCCAGCTCCAGACGGACTCATAGCCACGGTCAAGAATGATGCTGGTCGAGGTGGCGTTCTCCGGGGAGAACAGGCTGGCGATGGTCAGAATATCCAGCTGGCGATCGAACTCCAGCTCGAATTTGTCCCACGCGGCGTAGTCGGTCCACTTCACATCCAAGTTGATCTGCCAACGCTCATGCGGCTTGAACTTGATGCCGCTGGCAAAGTGCGCCGGGTAGGTCATGTTCAACGAGACGTTGCCCTGCTCCTTATCGAACAAGCCGTCCGGTGTCAGGGTATTGAACACCGCGCCGATGAACGAGCTGTCCAGGCCCTGCCAGAAGCCCTGCCAGTTCTCCGAATAATCGACTACATACTGCCCCTTCAGGCGCATCTTGGCTTCGCTCTGGTAGACCGCACCCAACGCAAACCAGTCATTTGGTTCCCAGAGAAAACCGACGTTCCAGGTGGGCGAAAGGGTCTGCTGCATATCGATGTCGATATTGGCGATGTCGGTGAAAGGCCCCAGTTCCCCGCCGCAGATATTCAGGAAAATTTCGAAGGGATTATTGTCTACCAGGCACAACGCATCCTGAGCCACCCCGACAAAACCGGTGAGGATGCCCGGTGCGCGGAAGTCTTGGTTCAGCGCCATGGCCTGATGGGAAAAGCCGATGGACAGCCCCAGCGACAGCTCATCGTTGACCTGATACGCCAACGAAGGAGAGAAATAAGTCAGGCGCTGAATCACCAGTTCCTTACCCTGATAGCGCCCAGGGTCATCATCGTCACGGGCAAAACCCAGCGCCTGCGGTGTGTACATATTGGTGGCAAAGGTCAGTTTGGAACCTGGCGGCGTAATCGACAACCCTGCCAGCGGCGCAAACAGCATGGGCAACTCGGTGGCACCACCCACACCCGGCAGGTACATCATCGCCGCCCCTGCTCGACTGGACGAATTGGCCACTGGATCGTTATCCAGACCGAGAAAATTGCTGCCATAACCATCAGGGGCATCAAAGTCGGCGCGAATATCCATCACCCCGGTGATGAACTTGACCGTGGTCTGCCGCCCCTTGAGTTTGCTCAGGGCTGCCGGGTTGTAATGCACCGCATCGATACCGGTGAAATCGGCCGTTACCGCATTACCTAATGCCATAGCCTTGGGGCTGCCAATCGTCAGGTTCTGCGCCAGCTGTGCCTGAGCGAGCCCGCAGCAGAGCGAGGTTGCCCAAAAAATCGCCTGCGTCAGCAGCGAAATTCGCGTGTTCATAGGAAGGTTCGCTCGCGTCTATTGGGCCTTCAGGCCTTTGATATCCAAAGGCATGGAGATGCCCAACAGCACATCTGGCGAATCCTCGGTCATCCCGAAACCGGCGTTGACGTTAACGATGCGCTCCGGCGATGTACGCAAGCCCAGCGAGAAATTCATCACCGCACTGGTCTGCCCACGGCCCTCGGCTTCGCCATCGGCAAAGGTGAAGGTCGGCTTAAGCGAATGCGACATCTGATAGGAAGTCGCCAGCGACACGTCATAGGACAATGCATAGGCAAAACCCATGCTCAGGGAGAATGACGAACCCGGATCAACTTCTTCGAGCAAGCGACCGCCGCGTACCTGGCTAATGCCAGTGATAGGCATGTTGTAGGTGTAACCAACGGAGCCGAACAGCACCACCGGGTCAATCACGTACGACAGGTTAGCGCCGACACCCAGGCTATAGGCGCCGCTACCGGTCGAAAGGTCACTCTGGGTATTGATGTCGTAGGGACTGCTGCCCGTAGGCAAGCCGAGGGTTGCGTACAGGGTAGTCACCGGTTTGCCGCGCAAGGAGGTCCATGGCTGCCAACGCAGGCTGGCGGAGATATCGCCCAGGCTGTAAGCATCCAGATCACGCTCGGTGTCGTATTTGGCAACCAGCGGTAGACGCATGCTAAAGGTCAGGTTGTCCCACACCCCATAGTCGAAAGTGAACGAGTTGGTGAAGGTATGCTGCGCCTCGCCCTGAGCGATCACACTGAAGACATTGTTGCCCGTGCGCACCGTCTCAACCACCGTATCGCGCAGCAAGGCGTAATCGAACCCATAGGTCAGGGTTCGTTCGCCTTTTTTCAGCAAGGTGTAGCTCTTTTCCGCAGCCTGAAACACCTCTTCCAGCGCCTTGGCGCTATCGGCGTCGTCTTCCTGCTTGCTCAATGCTTCACGTGCCTGATCGACCGAAGTCGGGTCGTCGGCAAACACCGCTGAACTGGCAGCCCCTGCCAGCATGGCCAGCCATACATAATGCAAAACTCTCATGGCGCAGCCCCCAAATATTTATTGTTATGCCGGGCGTTTTACTTGCGTCGGATAAACCGAATATCGCCGCCGGATCCGAGCTCTGTGGCCTGGTTCTCGGTGAACTTGGTCATCTGTGGAAACTCGCGAAATGCCAGCAAGCTGATGGTGCGATCATCGATGATGCGCAGATCCTGCTCGCTCAAGGCCAGGGCATTCGGCGGTTCATTACCGTTGGGGAAAATCACGAACAGCACGTTCTGATCCCAGATTTCCTCAAAACGCGTACGGGTAAAACTGATATTGCCGAGTGCCGGATCCGCGACAAACACATGGTCGTTGTACACATCGCGCACCACCACAAAGTGTTTGAAGCCGGCATATTCGATCGGCACGATGGCCGGATGCTCAAGCTCGTCGAGATCGGCAAAGGCCGCGCGGAAACCACCACTTTTGTAACCCAGCGCCGTGACAAAACGCTTCATATCGAGCAGGGAAAAACCGCGCCGCTCAACGATCTTGTCGGCCTCGCCAAACTGCAACAGGCCTTCCATCACCTGGCGTTCCTGCAGGTTACGACCGAGGAAATAATCCAGCAGAGAGGTCAAGGCAGCCGAGCCGCAGCTGTAGTCATAGGCCTGACGAATCACATTGCGAAACTGCAACTGGCTCATCGGCTCAAGCGTCACCGTCTCACGCAAAGGCCCATTCGGCAGCAAGTGCTGATTGATATGCACAGTGCCCGGCGCCGGCGGTTTGGTATCCACCGCCTCGGTAAAGCCCCACACGCCGATCAGGCTGCCCAGCAGAATCTCGATCATCAGCCAACCGCACTCCTATCCGGCAAGAGAAAAGTCCTACCGGCCGAAGCCGGTAAGACTTTTCAACACACGCAACAACTAAGCGAACTTAGTGACCCCAGACTTTTACGGTGGTGCCGGCCATGTTCATGTCGTTAACCGCCAGGGAGCCGATGCTGGCTGCGGTTGGACCGCCGACCTTGATCGCGCCAACGCTCAGCTGACCGGTGATGGTCGGCAAGCTGATTTGCAGTTGCTGGGTGCCGCTGCCGTTGGTGACTACGTCAACCATGACCGGGGCGTTGTCGTCGATGTTGAAGCCAGTGAAGGAAACGGTTTCCATGCGCAGCGAACCGCCGCCAGTGTCGCCGTCGGTGTAAACCAGGCTACCGATGGTGCCGTTGAAGCTACCGGAGATGCTGATGCCATCCTGACCGGTTACGGTTGCCAGAGCAGTGTCATCCATGGCCTTGAGCTCAGCCTGAGCCATGAAAGGAACAGCCAGAACAGCGGTGGCCAGGGCCAGTTGTTTGAGGGTTTTCATTGTTATTGTCTCCACAGTTCACTTATGGGTTGTCCCCGGCAGGCTGCTCTGGACTCCTGTCCGTCTCAGCTACAGCGGCGTGCGCCGCTCACCAGGTCTGACACTGCTTCCCTATTCGCGCCAGGCTTGGAATCGTGAAGCACCATGCTTCTCGTCCTGACGCTAAAACTACTGGTGCAAGCCCTGGCTGCCAGCCCATCCAAGGGATGGAGCGCCCATCTGGCGCAAATCAGGCAACCCATGCTCAGGCCTCGCTCAACAACCCCAGGCTCTTGCCCTTCAAAACCGCTTGCGTACGGCTGCGCACGCCCAGCTTGGCGAACAGGTTGTGCAGGTGCCATTTGATCGTGGCCTCTGACAAATGCACAGCCTGAGCGATATCGCGGTTCGACAAACCAGCCGCAACAAAGCGCAGAATCTCCCGTTCACGATGGCTAACATCTTGATTTTCATCGAAAGTTTCTAGATCGATAGACAGCCGACGGCATTGCTCACGCAGTTGCTCGGCCAGCCCCTGCCAAGCGCTGGCACGCTTGGGTTCGGCGCTGTGCCAGGCGTCCCAGAGCGGTAGCAGCCAGAGTGCATCATCCAGGAACATGCGCCGGTAACCGCTTGCCCAGGCGTCTTCGACCGTGGTTTTGAGCAAGGCAAAGGCCTTGTCGCTGTTACCTTTGCGCCAATACGCCACAGAAAGTAACAAGGCCAGACGCAGGCGCCGATCACGCTGGTGCTCGGCCGTCTGTTTGGCCAGGCAGGCCTCTAGCACCGCTTGCGCCTTGTCGGCACGGCGCTCGGAGAGGGCCAAGCGCGCTTCCGACAATACCTGCACGGTTTCCGCATCGGCATACCGACCCGGCGGCAGTACCGCCAGATGGCGCTGCAGCTGCAGGCAGGTGCGCTCGGCCTCATTGGGCTTACGCAGCCACAGCAGAAACTGCACCTTGCAGCTCATGCCCAGGGCGTAGACCCGCTCATAACCTGGGCCATGCAAGCCCGCCAGCCATTCATCCAGCTCCGCCAGGGCCGACTCGCCCTCGCCGGCAAAGAAACGCGCCTTGGCCATGACCAACTTGCCGCGACTGATCAACTCAATCGGCGTGGCCACATCGCGCCAGGTGGTCGCAAGCGGCAACTCGGCAAGGATCGCGGCATGGCGATCCTGCTCATACAGCAGGTCGGCATAGGCCAGAGCCAGCGGCCCACCGACCCGACTACGGCGGCCGAACACCTGTTCGACCCTCGCCCGCGCACTTTCCGCCAATACGCGACCGCGTTCAGGCTGGCCCATCTCCTTGCAGATCAAGGCCTCAATCAGGCTGACCACCGCATGCAGGTATTCACTGTCGGCCTGCTCCAGGTTGTCGCGCGCCACCGCAATCGACTTGGCCGCATCACCGAACTCACCCAGCAGCGCGTAGGCTGCGGCCTGAATGCAGGACATGCTCGCGCGGAAAATCGGCTGGTTGTCTGGCACCAGGGCCAGCCAGTGACGCGCCACCTTCAACGCGCCCTCCAGCTTGTCCTGATACAGCAGAACCAGCGCTTTGAGCACCTGGGCCACCGCCAGCAGCACTGCCAGGCCAAAGTGCATCGGTTTGCCACGCCCTTGCATCAGGCGCGTGCTGACCTCTTCGATCAGCGCTTCGGCTTCGGCGTACTTCTGCTCGAAGGCCAGCTGCCAGGCGTAGAAAATCTGGAACACCGGGTGTTCGCGAATCACCTCGGCCGGCACATCCTTGAGGATCGCCAAAATGCCGTACACCTGATTGCCGGCAATCAGCGTCGCGCCCTGGCGCTCCAGCAGCTCGGCGGCAAAGGCGTAGTCACGCGCGCGCAAGGCGTATTTGACCGACTTATCAGTCAGCTCATGGCTTTCACACCAGCGAGCAGCGGCGTGCAACAGATGAGTTGGGTCACCCGCACGACTCAGGCGGCCCTGGAGAAATTCGGCAAACAGATGGTGATAGCGAAACCACTCGCCCTGTTCGTCCAGCGCGATGATAAATAGCTGAGCGGTCTGTAGACGTTTGAGCATCTGCGCGCCATCTGTGCGGCCGGTCAGGGCGTTGCACAACTCGGCATTGAACTCATCGAGCACCGAAGTCTGATCAAGAAACAGCTGCTGGTCCTGCGGCAAGTGATCAAGCACGTCCTCCGCCAGGTAATCGGCAATATTGCGCTCGGTGCCGGACAGCCCAGCGAGAAAGGCAGCGCGCTCCGGATGCCGCGCCAGTGCCAAAGCCACCAGGTGCAATGCCGTAATCCAGCCCTCCGTGCGCCGGTGCAGCAAATCCAGCTCGGCGCTGCTCAGCTGCAACTGCTTGAGTTCATGGAAATAGGCTTCCGTCTCGCTACGGGTAAGGCGTAACTCATCCGCCTTGACCCACAACGCCCAAGGCGTGATGACCGGCTGCTCGTCGAGAAAGCGCGGGTTATAGCGGGTGCTACCAATCATCCGCACATTGGCTGGCACTTGTTTGACGAAGTAACTGACCAGTGGCCCCAGCTCCGTATGCCGCACACGGTGGAAGTCATCGAAGATCAGGTACAGGTCGCCCTGGACCCTCTTCAGGTCGCCAATAAACGAATCCAGCAACAATTCATTGGGCACGCTCAGGTCGTCACGCAACAGGCGCGCGGTGCTCGCGCCAAAGCCCGGCAGCTGCGCCTCTATCGCGGCGATCAGGTAGTGCAGCAGACGTTGCGGCTCGCTGTCGGCCTCATCGCAGGACAGCCAGGCCACCCGCGCGCCGGTCTCCAGCAAACGCAGACGAAACTGACTAAGCACCGTACTTTTGCCGAAACCGGCGGGAGCGCTGAGCAGAATCAGGCGCTGCTCGCGGGCGTTAAACAGCCGGTCAAGCAAGGCTGAACGGGCCAGCAACGGCCGACCGGCAGACTCTGCGGGAAACAACTTGGTACGCAGTAATGGCAACTTGCCCTTACGCGGCATCGATTGGCTATTCATAGGTCCAGAAGACTCAGTTCACGGGCGCGGCGGATGGCTTGGGTGCGGTTACGCACCTTGAGCTTTTCGTAAATGTTGTGCAGGTGCCATTTGACCGTACCGAGAGCCAGTGACAATTGCTGACCGATCTCATCATTCGACATACCCTGAGCCGCCAGGCAGACCACCTCACGCTCACGCTCGGTCAGCCCTTCCTCAAGCACCTCCAGCGACTGGCGCGCGCTGTTGCCCGGCCAGATGGCCAGCAAACCGCGAATAAAGCCCTGTAGCGCCGGCTGGCGTTCGGCGGCCTCCAGCTGCTGCAACAATAGGCGAATGGCCTCGCCCTCCTCGACAAACAGGCTGCGCACACCTTCGCGCTCGGCACCGATCAAGCATTGCACCAGCAAGCTTTGCGCACGCTCCTGATAGCCCAGACGCTGATAACTGAGCGCCGCCAGCAGATCGAGCCGCAGGCGCTGCAGGCCATGCCAGTTATCCAGCAGCATGCCGCGCAGCTGAGTGATTTCATGCAGCGCTTCGCTGTAATGGCCGCGCGCCTGCTGCAGGCGAATACGGGTCAGGCCGCGCACCCACAGCACCGGATTGAAGCGCATGTGCTGGTAATGCTCGGCTAGCTTGTTCCAGTCCACCGTCTTCAACCGTTGCTCGGCACGTTTCAATCGATCAGCAGCAGGCTCCTGAAGAATCTGCACCACCTCATCGGCCACCGCCTGGGCGTAAAAACGCCAGGACTGGTTGCGCGCGGCCAGGTTCTGCATCAGCACCAGGCTGGCATAGGCCTCCTTGGGGTTGTCTTGCATGCGCTGTACATGGGCCATACACAGCATGCCCTGGGCGTAGAGATCAATCGGATTGATCACATCGACCGTGGCCAGCGCCCAGCGCAAGCGTTCCTCAATGCCGTCCAAACGGCCCTGGTTATAGGCGATCAGGGCCTCGGTGATGGTTGGTAGCGCCAGGGCACGCGAGCGATCAGAGAACCAGGGGATGACCCGCGCGCGCAACTGCGCGAACAGCAGCTCGGCCTGGCGGATCTGCCCCTGCTCCAGACTCAGCAGCACCTCGACGTTGGCCAACTGCATATCCAGATAGCGCCCTTCGAGAAAGTGATTGCGCTGCTGCGCCAGGGCCAGCAAACGTTTGGCCTGATCCGGCTGGCCGATCATCACATTGGCCAGCGCGCCGACGATCAGCATCGCCACTTCGAGAAAGGCGGTGTGCTGACCCAGCTGCACTTCAACCCGCCGCGCCAGGGCAATGCAGGTCTGCAAATCATCCTTCTGCAAGGCGATAACCGACTTGATCGCCAGAGTAGCCAGCAGCTTGTCGCTCAACGGCGCGCCGGGCTTGGCCTCAGTCCAGCGCTCAAGCAGCTCGTCGAGCATGCGGTTGGCTTCCACCAGGCCCAGCTCGGCAGCGCGAGTCCAGACATCGGCGAGTACCAGCACGGGAAAGCGCTCGGCAATCTCGTCCGGCACATGCTGGCGCCATTTGTAGATCAGGTTGAGCTGGCCACGATTGATCAGCTCCAGGCCGCAACCGTCGACCAATGCTGCGAGCATTTCCGGGTCTTCGGCCAGACAGGCATGCTCGATAGCCAGATTCTGCATATGGTGGTTGGTGAACCACAGGCTGGCGTTGAAATGCAGCTGCTTGAAACGCTCGGGGTCGCGCTCTTTCAGGCGACCACGCAGAAACTCGGCAAACAGGTTGTGGAAGCGATACCACTGGCGCTCGCGGTCCAGCGGCAAGAGGAAGAGCTGCATAGCCTCCAGCTCTTCCAGCAACTGCTGGCCGTCATGCCTCCCGGTCAGGGCATTGGCCAGGTCGCCGCTGAGCTGTTGCGCCACGCCCAGGGCCAGCAGCAATTCCTGTTTATCGGCTGGCAGTTGCTCGAACACGCTGCGCAGCAGGTAAGCACCCACCGCCGCCTGGTCGGTGCCCATATCAGCAATCTGCACGGCGGCCTGGGGCTGATGGCGCAGCCAGAGACTGGCCAGATGCACACCCACCATCCAGCCTTCGGTCTGGCTATAGAGCGCAGAAAACGCCACAGCATCCAGCTGCAAACCGCAGCGCTGCAGATAATCACGGGTTTCCGCCTTGCTCAGGCGCAGTTCCTGTTCACCGATCTCCACCAGCAGATCCTTGGCGCGCAGGGTGGCCAGGTTCAGCGCCGGTTGCGAGCGGCTGCCGATCGCCAGGGTAAAAGCTTCGGGGGCAAATTTGATCAAGCGATTGAGTGCGCTAAGCAACTCGGCGTCCTGAATCAGATGCAAGTCATCAAGCACCAGGAGCAGCGGGGTTTCCAGCTGTGCCAGGTCGACCAGCAGGCTTTCCATCACGGCGGAAACCGGCACCCGCATGGTGTTCTGCAAGTAGGCCAGGGCTTCTGCGCCAAAGCCCGGCAACAGGCGAGAAAGCGCCTCAATCAGCTGCAACAGAAAACGCGATGGCTCATCGTCACCAGGGCCGAGCGACAGCCAGGCCACCGCGTGGCCACTGTGCTCACGCGCCTGGGCCAACGCGACCAGCGCACTGGTTTTGCCAAAACCGGCCGGGGCTGCCAATAGCAGCACGCGCGCATGGGGGTTAGCGCACAAGGCAGATTCAAGCTGCGGCCTGACCAGGTAATCCGTAGAGGCCTGGGGTGGCATCAGTTTGGCGCGCAAGAGGCTGCCAGCGGCAGGATCCATTACTTCATCCATGGCCTTGATCCCGTAGTAATTATTATTTTATGAGTCACATCGAACATCCGCGGACCTTTCCATACTAATGAGCGGCAGCATCCCGAGTAAACCCATCCGCAAGCTCTAGGATGAATGTTGGCGACGTTCTACAATCGGCATCCGCGCACCTCGAAAGTGTCATATGCCTACTTGCCTTGTACAGGCTCTGCCCTACCTCGCAGACCCTTCGCGTTACTTCAGCTGCGTCATGCATGCACCCGGCGCAGTCTTGCTGGATGCAGGGCGGCCGACCGCGCAGCGTGGACGCTATGACCTTATCAGCGCCTGGCCATTGGCAGAGCTGGCGCCGACGCCTGACGAAACGGCCAACGCTTTCCTACAACGCCTGCGCCAGAGCCTTGCAGGCCTCGGCGAGTGTCAGCCACCGGCGGATAATCCGCTTCCGTTCGTCGGCGGGCTGATTGGTTACCTGAGTTATGACTTCGGTCGCCGGCTGGAACAGCTACCGGCTCAGGCCGTTGATGACCTCGACCTAGCCGATGCCCGCTTGGGACTGTATGCCTGGGCATTGATCACCGATCACCAGCAACAACGCAGCCAGCTAATGTTTCACCCAAGCATCAATGCGGTCGAGCGCGAGCGTCTAAGTGCGCTGTTCGCCACGCTGGCAGCGTCTGCGCCGCAACCGTTCAGGCTGCTAGGGCGTTTTCAGTCCGATATTAGCGAAGCCAAGTACCAGCATTGCTTTGCGCGCATTCAGGCCTATATCCAGGCCGGCGACTGCTATCAGGTGAATTTTGCCCAACGCTTTCGCGCGGGCTATCAAGGTTCGCCATGGACCGCTTACCAGGCCTTACGCGCCGCCTGCCCGACGCCATTTTCGGGATATCAAACGCTGCCAGGCGGCGGGGCCATCATCAGCCTGTCGCCCGAGCGCTTCTTACGGATCAGCGAAGGCCAGGTGGAAACCCGGCCGATCAAGGGCACCCGCCCACGCCATGCCGACCCGCAGCAGGATCAAGCACAGGCCGACGCCCTGCTCAGCAGCCAGAAGGACCGGGCGGAAAACCTGATGATTGTCGACCTGCTGCGTAATGACCTGGGGCGCAGCTGCCGCGTCGGCTCGGTACAGGTGCCGGAGCTCTTCGCCCTGGAGAGCTACCCCAATGTGCATCACCTGGTCAGCGCCGTAACCGGCGAACTGGCGGTCGACAAAGATGCCCTGGACCTGATCGCTGGCAGCTTCCCCGGCGGTTCGATTACTGGCGCGCCGAAAATCCGCGCCATGCAAATCATCGACGAACTGGAACCAACCCGCCGCGCGCTGTATTGCGGCTCGTTGCTGTACTTGGATGTACGCGGGGAAATGGACAGCTCAATCGCCATCCGCAGCCTGCTGGCCAAGGACGGACAGCTCAGCTGCTGGGGCGGCGGTGGCATCGTCGCGGACTCCAACGCTCAAGCCGAATACCAGGAATCGATTACCAAGGTCAAAGTACTGCTGGAGACCCTAGAACAGTTCTGCGACTGAGAGCCCCTACCAGACAGATGACTTATCGTATGAACTAACGGAGGGACGTTGCATAAGACTTTTCTGAAGCACTCAAGCTGGGGCCGACGGATTATGTCTCGAGGGGGGACGCGCAAACACAACAGGCACGCAATTCGGAAGCAATAGGCGAACTTGCGAGACAGTAAAAATCAGGAAGGAGAGATAAAACTGGCTGTGTCACTCCGCGCATAATGCTTGACCGGAATGAAAACCTTTGTAGATAAATAGCTATATATGGAGGCAACCCCACCAGCCACACCTCGGCACACAATGTCACCGCTGCGGCTGCTCCCTTCCAGGCCTGACCGGGTTCACGGCTGATCGTTGCGAGGGGACCGGCAGGGCCACCATAACGCAGCTCACCAGAGGCGAGCTGCGACATTGTACCGGCTTGAATCGAAGTTACAACCGTTTCAAACACTTAGCACATGGAAACGCACTCTACACACGAAACCGACCAACCAGCGCGCTCAAACCATGCGACAACTCAGACAGCCGCTGACTGGCCTGGGCACTCTGCTCGGAGGTTTGCGCGGCCTCGTTGGATAGATCACGAATATCACTGATGTTGCGTGCGATTTCTTCGGTCACACTGCTCTGCTCTTCACAAGCTGTTGCGATCTGCGCGGTCATATCATTGATTCGCTGCACCGAATCACTGGTATCAGTGAGCGCCTGATCTACGCCTGCCGCTTGTTCAACACTTTGCCGTGCCTTGCTACTCCCTGAATGGGTAGCTTTAACAGCATTCTGCACACCGATTTGCAGACGTTCGATCATCACCTGGATATCCTTGGTCGACTCCTGAGTACGCGCAGCCAACGCACGCACCTCATCAGCCACAACTGCGAAACCACGACCCTGCTCTCCGGCACGGGCAGCCTCAATTGCCGCATTCAGTGCCAGCAAGTTGGTTTGCTCGGCAATACCCCTGATAACCGCCAATACCGCGCCAATATTGGCTGCCTCTTGCTCAAGTGTCTGAATGGTTGCCGATGCGCTTTCGACTTCTTGCGCTAACTGGCGAATCGAATTGATCGTGGCACCCACGACCTGCGCGCCTTCACGAGATTGCGCTTCAGCGCTACGCGCCGCGTCAGCCGCATTCTGCGCATTGCGTGCCACTTCATGTACAGCCGAGCTCATTTCCGTTGCAGCAGTGCTTACTTGATCGACCGCAGCATGCTCACTACTAATTAACCGGTCATTAGCAGCGGCCATTCCTGCCAGACTTTGCGCAGAACTTTCGACCTCCCCCGTAACCCGCCCGACCTCCTTGATCAATGGCTGCAATTTATCAAGAAAGCGGTTGAACGCATGGCTGAGCTTTCCCAGCTCATCGTTGGATAAGACATCCAGGCGCACTCGAAGATCGCCATCACCATCGGCAATCTGCTCAATACGATTGAGTAAATTATGCAGCGGCCCAGTCACCAGAATTGGAAAACCAACCACCAATACAAGGCAAACACCCAAACCAATGGCAATAATTACACCCTGCTGCCAGCTCAAGGTTTCTCCCAGGGCAATAGCCGCAAGCCCTTCAGCATTCGCCGCTGCATCATCCATCTCACCGAGCTTATCGATAGCTGTACGCATCGCCTCGAACTGCTCCTCACTGCCACCGAAGCTCAACACACTGGCTGCTTGTGGATCATTAGCCGCCAGCTGCAAAACCTTTTGTGAGGTTGCCTTCCAGCGCTCAAAGCCCACGTCAAACTGCGCAACCAATTGCATTGCTTCGCCACCAGGTTGCATATCCGCAAACTTATGCACGCGGTCATAAGCCTGCTGCAAATTTTCTGCATGCGCAGCAGTCAGCGCCTCGGCATGCGCCCCAACCCCCTCATCAAGTAAGCTGCGCTCAGCAACAAAGGCCTGATAAAGATCACGGTCTGCATTTAGCAGTAGGCTGATTCCCGGCAAGAAACGATTGGTCAGCTTTGTGCTTGAGTCTGCAACCTGAGTAATACCTCGCATCCCCAAGACGCCCATAGAAACCAACAAAACCGCGAGCAACATAATCGGTAGCGCAATCTTCCAACGAAACCCTAAATCAGCGAAGGCACGAAGCATGCTGGCTCTCCAGGACAATGGCCAAGTAACATCAGCATAGACTACCGATTGCAGGCCGGAATAAAGCTCAGCCCATCCTCCTGCCGCTTCATTTCGCTAGCTTATGGCACATTTCTATTCCCCCTGCCTGACCTAAGGAGCAGCACCATGGCGATGACCAAAGACCAACTGATTAGCGATATTGCAGAAGCCATCGACACGCCGAAAAGCACCGTACGCGCAGCACTCGAACAGCTGAGCGAAATTGTCAGCGATGCGCTGGAAAACGGTGATGAAATTACTCTGCCGGGTATTGGCAAACTCAAAGTGAGCGAACGCCCTGCGCGTACCGGCCGCAACCCTCAAACCGGTCAAACCCTGCAAATTGCAGCAAAGAAAGTCGTCAAATACGTACCGGCAAAAGCACTGAGCGACGCAATCAACTGAACAACATTAGGCGCGCTCTAGCGAGCGCGTCTTGACAGAAGGCCACCCCTGAATTTATCGCGACACAAAGTAAAACCCCCGACCAGTTTCCTGATCGGGGGTTTTGGTATAGGTGCTTGACGATGACCTACTCTCACATGGGGAAACCCCACACTACCATCGGCGATGCATCGTTTCACTACTGAGTTCG
>JBIHZW010000080.1:0-13797 GCA_044240245.1 Pseudomonas sp.
TCACGAGTACGATCATCACATAAATAAGATAACGGCGTGCCAGCAGAATAACCGCAGGGAACAGCAGGTAAAACTGCTCTTCTAGTGAGAGACTCCAATAAACAAAACTTGCACCGTAAGGCCAATTCATGAAGGACTCGGCAAACCTAACGTTTGCGATCTGCAGCACCCCTGCCACGGTGGCTTCCAAGTTCGTGCGAAAGGCACCAAATACCCCAGTCTGATTGAAGGTCACCGAGGCGACTAAGATCACCGCAAGCCACAACCACGCAGAAGGCAATAACCGCCAGATACGCCTTACCCAAAAAGCCAGCACCAAACGCACGGTGGCTTCGCCTCCTGGTGACGCCTGCAGCCGCGGCACTAAGTCGCGAGCGATAACAAACCCTGATATGGCGAAAAACAGATCGACTCCGACCCAGCCGCTGAAATAGGTATAAAACAACTCCAAGTTGGGCGTAGCCCAAGTAAATAGATTGTCGTGGGCATGGTGCAGTACGACCATCAACACCGCGATTCCGCGGAGTATCTCAATATCATCGATGCGCGCTTTCATCATGCGGACGCCATCATGGTTTACGCGCAATGATGATCTGACTTTTCGGCAGCAAATTGTCTAGTTCCTGTTTCATCTCGAAGCTCTCCGGCATTTTGATCAGCTGGTGCCAGAATTTTGCCCACTCATTCAGCAATGCCGGATAAGGCGGTTTAATCATGTCGTGCGTCGCACCCTCCGGGCTCTGCCCAGACGCCTTGTTACAGGTCCAGTACAGCAGCATCCACATGCTCCAGTAAAAGCCATGACTGTGACGACTTTCGATCAGCAAGCCGGCATCGATAATCAATTTTTCAAACTCATCTGTCTCGAAAACATTGATATGGTTGGGGGATTTAAAGTGATTTGGTGAGCCAATCCGCTTCTGAATTTTCTCACCGGTCGGATGGGGTACGGTCAGTAGATACAGCGCGCCGGGCTGACCTACACGTACTAACTCACGGAGGATTTCAGCCGGCTGCTCAACGTGCTCCAAAACCTCTTGGGCCATGATCCTCGAAGCGTGATTGTCCGGCAGAGGAAGTGGCAGGCTATTGGAGACATGTCCCTCAATGATTCTTGCAGGAGTCTGCTGCGCAGCCGCCGCAACCATACTCACCTTGTCAGCATCACTGTCGACGAAAATCACATGAGCACCTCTACGTGCGCAGAACAAGGTTGCGCCGCCGCCGCCGCAACCGACGTCCAGCACAACATCTTCAGGGCTAATGACAAACCCCCTATACAGCTCGTCACTGTCGTTTAAAAACCACCCACTCTGCACGGCATCAATTAGTCCACAATTACGAGAGTCAATATAATCTGGCTCGGCAGAGTCTTCGTTATTGGCTACCTCGCTTTCGAGTTTCGCTCGATGACGATCTGAAAATATATACCTGCCAATATCTCGGATACGGCTCAACCAAATCATTGCAATTGACTCGCTTTTATAAGAAATGGTCTAAGTTTGGTAATGGCTGTAGCGCGCGAACAATGCAGCTTCATACGAGAAATCGCCCGCTTGGACATATTTCGGTATTGAGCTGGGTCGCTCTTATACGTCCGATAAGCGTCATCGTACGCGTGAGCGAGTGACTCCCAGCTTATTTGCTGACGACGGGTCCTGCAGGCAAGTCGCGGATCGTGGGGCCAAGCAGATGAGTCAAGCCAGCTGTCCACCACAAAAGCCACGTCCTCGTCGATATAGTCGATCATCGCGGAATGCCTCGGCGCAATTGCTGGCTTTCCGCAGGACAAGAACTCCATCAAAGGTAAGCACTGACCTTCGCCATAGGATGCATTGATTACAAAGGATGTCGCATGTACCAACGATTTATAGTCTTCATCTCCCAGATAACCTTGGATCAGTAGCACACGACAGTGAAACTTCGGCAGCTGCGCCATCCACTTCAACATTGACGTAATAGCTGAGTGATACTCTCGGTTAGTCAGTTTGAACACTAGAGTCGCATCGGGCTTATCGCGTAATGCGGTGCAGAAGGCCGTCAGTAAATCTTGCCAATTCTTTCTGCCGTCATATGGGTTGAATACGGTTGTAAAGACAACGCCCTCAAGCCTCACATTGTGGTTGGCTGGAGTCAATGGATCTATCATGTCCGGGGGGGGCGTCCGGGGCGTAGTAACAGGTGGTATCTGTTTAGCCGAGAGCTCAGAGACAGTTGCCGAGGCAGGTTGACGCTCCCGTATCAAAAACTGTTTTAAGAAGCTCGGCAATACATCGCATAGCACCAAGCGATACCATTCATGTACATAACGTAGTGTAATGCGCAGCAAAGCCCATAGGTTCGGACGATTGAAAGAGCGCTTATCCGTATCTTCGGCGACTGCAAACTCGGACAGCTTGACCTCGTCTACCGAGCTCGACTGACTAAACCGCCCATACGTTTCTTCGTGAACTTTGTCAGGGTCTGCATAAAGATAGTCCGCCAGCACCACCGTGCGGCTATCCAAAACTATCCCTTTATCCACCCGGAAAGAATGCGCGGCGTCAGAGTCCCATTGCGCGGAGTTGCGAATATCCTCGAAATGATCCCAAACGGGTGCCGGAATAGATATTACCGGGTAACGCTCACCGAGCACTTCATGCACCGTGGTCACAGTAAAAGCAGAATGTGTAATGGCCTGTCCTTGCCGACGAAGCATGTAGCCCCAGTCTTGAGTCGGATCACTCAGCCAGGATTCGTTTGGAATACTGTCGAACTCCCAAGCAAAAACTGGGATGGTAGGGCAAAGAAAGTGAATGGGAGTTTTATGTGGCGGTGAAAATGCCAAAAAGACACAGGGTTCACCTACTGCTAGGCACTGCCCATAGATGATGTCTACTTCCTGCTCAGGGTTCTCAATAATCACTACCTCACCTAACTCGTGTAGCACTGGTAAGAACTCTTTTAGCACGAAGTAATAACTGTATTCCGGCAATCCAAGATTGGTCTTTATCGTCGCGGCGGTTGTTGCCGAGTAGGTGAGTATTTTCATACTTGAAATCCACGATTTTCGATACTGCTCACCGCTGCTGCACGGCTCGCGAGAAATGCTGCCAGCGTCTGGCTCACATGCTCTACCGTGCAAAAGTCTCGCAATCGCGAACGTGCTGCCACTGACATCTGCCGGTAGCGCTCAGGTTCACTAGTCGCTATCTGATAGCTGGCCTGATACGCCTGAACCAACGACTCCCAGCTTTGCCTATAACGGCGAGTACGCAGCAGGTTCGCCGGATCATGGAGAAAGCTGGCTGGCTCAGTCGAGCTTTCGACCAATACCGCCATATCGGCATTCACGTAGTCGAGCATTGCCGTATGCATCGGACTAATCGCCGGCTTGCCGCTGCACAGATACTCAACCAGCGGCAAGCACAAGCCCTCGCAAGCCGATGAGTTAACGTAAAAGGTGCTAATCTCAATCAAACGGCGGTACTCTTTCGCCTCAAGATAACCGTGCACAACCAACACACGGCACTTGAATGGAGACAGTCGCGACAGATGCGTCATGACGTTGATGCGGTAAGACTCCGGATCACTGTGGACCATCTTGAGGATCAGAGTCGCGTCGCCTTCATTCTTGAACGCCCAGCAGAATGCACTGATCAGATCAATCCAATTCTTGCGTCCGTCTTCTGGATTAAGCACGCAGGTGTACACCACGCCTGACAGCTTGAGTAACAGTGGCTGCAGAGTAGGCTTGGCCGCTATGGATATTTCCGGATGCGACGACGCTGGTACTGCTGCGCTACAAGTAGAGGCGGGCGTTGATTGTCTCAAGAATGGCTCAATGGCTTCACTCCACCAGCCTTTCATCAGTGCTCGTGTGGTAGCCCGCCGCATTGGCCAGCCGGTCAAAGACGGCATAATCAGTGGCGCAGATGTTTTAGGCGCTGCAGGCGCATGCTCTGAATGCCGCACCAAGCCATCAGCTGACAAGCCCAGCTGTGGGCTGTCGATGGCTTGCCCGACAAAGGTCAACTGACGCATATTCAAAACAGGCCATAATCCTGATGGAGGGCTGAGATCGGCATACCGATCCCACAGCGGTGCAGGCAGCGCAATTACTGGGTAGTCATCCCCCATAGCCCGGGTTACCGCTTTCGCAGCTTCCTTACTGAGCGCAATAGCGCCAGTTATTCGCGAAAACACATAACGCCAATCGTGTCGTGGATCTCCTCCCCACGCCTCATCAGGAATGCTGTCGAACTCCCAAGCAAAAACGCAGTAGGTTGGGCAGCGAAGCTCGGTCGGTGTTTGATGCGGAGGGCTAAAACTGAGAAAAACTACCTGCTCGCCCAAAGCAATGTGTTGCGAATAAAGATCGTCAATTTGTGCTGTATCGTCGACGAGCATTACCGTACCCACACGCTCCAGTGCTGGCAAAAACTCCTTCATTAAAAAAAAATAGCTGTATTCCGGCTTGCCAAGCGATGCCTGGATGTCATGTTGACTGACTTTGGAGCTAACGAGAATAATCATCGAATCACATGTGCTATGCCGCTCTGGCCGAAGCGCGCTATGCGCGGCGGGCTGGGCTATTTCTTATAATATCCATGAGCGCCGCCGAAGTGATCAGCAAGCGTATGGGAGTTGAGCGCGCCTTGCCGAAGATAAGCGCTTTTTATTGGAAACTGCGTGAGTTTATGGCCAACCATGCCGATCAACAAGGCATGATCATTACCAATCTGCATGGCGTATCCGCGTAGACATCGGTCGCTCAACATCCACTGTGTGGCTAGTTTGCCGCTACGGTTGTGGGGCTAGGCTCCCACCACACTCTTAATTTGGTTATGCATCATGCAGCCGCACAACCATAACCTTGCTGAAGGCTCGTACTGTGGCTGCTCAATTGCGCTGTCATTGGTTATCCCGCTTATCCGGAGCTGATCAGACGCGCTCATCTTGATACGTCTCCACTGGATAGATGATGCCATATGCGTACTCCCCTTTGCTTCCCGACAGTGTCGGTTTCAGCGGGAAGCGCCCTCGATGAAACGAATTGTGCGTGATCAGATGCTTTCAATTTCATGTCCACTCGATCAGAAAAGTGTTTTTGCCAGAGGGAAATCTGAAAAACAGGTCAGATGTCACATAAGTGCAATTTGCAACTGTACCTATATAGATTCACTGAACTTTAGCTGTCTATGTAGGGTTTTTATCTGCTTTCGTACGGATTTTAGGCTAAAGCACTTATGGCCAGTACAGTTGAATGCAAAACAGGTCGAACAGTTACAAAGCAAACTATCTATTTGTGCTGCAATTTCATCCAGCTGTGGCTACAGCGAGGCGGGGGCAACGGCAATAATTCTCCCATCGCAACACACCACTGACCCGCCACAAGCGGAAGGATGACCACCATGGAACGTACCCTCAGTTCCGACCTGTTTTTCGATCACAGCCAATCCACCGGCTCCAGCGCCCTGCCGCTGCGTATGCTCGCCTCCGTTCTGCAATGGCAGCGCCGCGTTGTTAGCCGCCGCCAGCTTGCTCGTCTGGACTCCCGTCTGCTCGCAGACGCCGGTATCAGCGAAGCACAGCGTCACGCTGAACTGAGCAAGCCTTTCTGGCGTTAACTGCTGCCAGGCACCGATTTCTGCTCCTCCCTTTATGGGATTTTTGAAAGCTCCAGCGCCCTGCGTGCTGGGGCTTTCTTTTTATGCGCAGGCAAAAACTGCTCCAGGCAATCGCGCATCTGCAACAGTCTGCGGCGTTGTCGGCAGTACAGTTCTTATAGAAAGCTAACTGCGCCATAACAATTTGCTGGTGCTGTCTCTGCCCCAGCATCTCGCGTCCGCGCACCATAGGTTGCCCTCTTCCGTCTCTGACAAGGAATGCGCCATGGAACGTACGCTCAAACAGCAACCCTCGCCCGCTGCCCAGGTGGACCAGTCGTTCTGGTTACGCGCCTATGCCGCGCTGTGCCGTTGGCAGCGCAATCTGCATACCCGCAGCCAACTGGCGCGTCTTAATAGCAGGCAGCTGGCCGATGCTGGCATCACCGAGGCGCAGCGTCAGGCCGAGCTGGAAAAGCCGTTCTGGCGCTGAGCAGTCGGGCAACCAACTGGCACGGCCAGGGTCTACACTGAACCCAGCCTGTCTGTTGGGCCTTTTCAGGAGCGTGGATATGAATGTGATAAAGACGTTGAGCCTTGCGGCATTACTGGCGCTGACTGGCACGGCCAGTGCCACCAGCTTTGTGGTCACCACTGATGCGGTGGTGGGGGCGGTCGGGGCGACCTCGGAAGCAACTTCCGATGTGTCCTCGTCCTTTACCGATGACAAGATCGTGCTGGCCGCGCGCGATGATGCTGCCGCGTTTGTTGCCAGCCAGGGCGACATCCGTGGGGTGCGCCTGGAGGCTGCTCTGCAGCATATTCGTCAGCAGGTACCGACCCTACAGGGCGACGATATGCAGTTGGCGACGGCCATCCTTAGCCTTTGAGTATGTGTGCTGCCAGCGCTTAGCCAGAAGCGCTGGCGGAACTGTGTGGCACACTGCTCGTCTAAGCCAGTCCAAACGACTTGATGGCTGATTATTGGAGATGTATATGCGCCCTATCTTGCTCAGTGCCGTAGTTGCAGTTGTTCTATTCAGTGCCACTGCACAGGCGCAAACCCTGGTGGCGACCAGCAATATCATCGTGCGCGCGCTGGATCGCACCTTCGACTTCACCTCGGATACCACCACCTCGGTGCGCGACTCGAAAGTCGTGCTCGCGGCGCGTGACGATGCGGCCAGTTTCGTCGCCAGCCAAGGGCAGATCCGCGGCGCCCAGCTGGAAGCCGCCATCGGCGCCATCCGCAGCCAAGTGCCTGAGGCGCAAGGCGCTTCCGACCTGGTATTGGCCGAAGCCATTCTGGCACTGTGAGTTGGCCGCGTACCTGGCTGCTCGGGCTGGCGTTACTGGCCAGCACCTGCAGCCAGGCCGAGTTGCGCCTGCAGCTCGCGGGCGCCGAGCTCAGCCTTGCTGAGCGCCAGGCCAGCCAGCAACTGTTGCAAGACGCGCTGGCCGCCTTGCCGCCACAGCTCAAACAGCAACTCGACCGCAGCGTCAGCGTGCGCTGGCGCAGCCTGCCCGCGCAGGTGTATGGCCGTGCTGGGCGTTTCAGCGGTATCGAACTGAATGCCGCGTTGCTGCCAGGTTTGAGCGACGGCAGCAGTGCCACCACCCTAACCAATCGTCCCCATGGCAATGTGCGCCGCGAACTGCTGGCGACCGTGCTGCATGAAATCACCCATCTATATGACCGCGCCCAGCTCTGGCCGCAGGCAGAGCGGCAGCTGCAACGCCAGTGTCGCCAGCGCGAGCAGAGTTTGGGGGCCGTTGGCCTACCGGATCATTGCCGCGGGCAGACGGCGCGGCGCTTTACCCTGAGCGATGATCCGCTGCTGCTCGACCTAGCCGGCTGGCCGCAGCAGGTCGGGCGGCGTGGTGCGCGCGAGCAGGACAATCATCAGGTCGCGCGCAGCCCGGATAGCTATGAGCTGAGCAACTCGCGCGAGTTTCTCGCCGTCAACATGGAGTACTTCCTCCTCGACCCGAGCTACGCCTGTCGCCGGCCTTCTTTGGCGCGTTACCTGAGCACGCATTTCGCCTGGACGCCAGCGAGCCAGCAGCCTTGCGCCGAAGGCCTGGCCTACCTGAATGCCGGGCGCGATTTTGCCCGCCAGCCGCTGGGCAGCATCGACCCGCAGCGGGTCTATCAGGTGGATTATCTGCTGGCCGAAGCCAACGACGCGCTGGCCAGCCGCTGGGGCCACAGCATGCTGCGCCTGGTCATCTGCGCGCCTGGCCGGCCACGTGGCCCGGATTGTCGGCTGGATCTGCAGGAGCATCTGGTGCTGTCCTATCGCGCCTTCGTCGGCGACGTGCAGCTGTCCAGCTGGGATGGCCTGACCGGTGTTTATCCGTCGCGGTTGTTCGTTCTGCCGCTGGCCCAGGTGATCGAGGAGTACACCAAGGTTGAGCTGCGCAGCCTGGCCTCGGTGCCGCTCAAGCTGGACCGCACACAGCTGGAACAACTGGTCACCCGCGCCGCCGAGCAGCACTGGAGCTACGACGGCGACTACTGGTTTATCTCCAACAATTGCGCCGTAGAAACCCTCAAGCTGCTACGCAGCGGCAGCCAGCATCCGCGCCTGCATGCGCTCGACAGCATCATGCCCAACGGCCTGCTCGACACCCTGGTGGCCCGCGACCTAGCCGACCGCAGCGTGCTGGACGACTCCGCCGAAGCCCTGCGCCTGGGTTATCGCTTCGACTCGTTCCGTGACCGCTACCAGGCCATGTTCAGCGTGCTGCAGGCGCAGTTGCCGATTGAGCAAACGCAGGTCGAGGACTGGCTAATGCAGCCGGCTGAGAAGCGCCAGCCCTGGTTCGCCCGGGCCGACCTACGCACCAGCGCAGCGTTGCTGCTGCTCGAACAGGCTGCACTGCGCCGGCAACTGTTATTGGCTCAGGATGAGCTTAAGCGCCGCTACCTGAGCGGCCGTGATGGCATTGATCCCACGGTGAACAAGGCCGGCGGCGCACTGCAGCAGATCCTCGCCAACAGCGGTTTTCTCAGTCGCCCGGCCGAGTTGCTCGAAGGTGGCTACGGCCTGCCACAGCGCGCCGAATGGCAGCGCCTGGAAACCGAAAGCCAGGCGCGTCAGCAGCAACTGCGCCAGCTCAGCGACAACCTTGACCAGGAAGTACGAACCCTGCTGGAACCGGCGCGCCTGGCCGAACTGCAGGCCACTGAAGCCAACCTGGCGCAACTGGGCACGCATCTGCGCGCCCTGCACAAAGCCGGCGGCGGCCTGCAGTTGCCCTAGTCCATGATTTCCTGGTCTTCCTCGGGCAGCTGCGGGTCGAGGTGCAGCCAGGGCAATCGGCTTTGCACCCAGATATGCCGATCCGCTGGGGCCAGTTCAGGCTGGTCGAGGGTGGCGATGGTGATATCCAGGCTGTCTGGGCTGAGGGTGGTGAACAGCGTTAGGTGAGCGCCGCAGGTTGGACAGAAGCTGCGTGTGCAACTGGTTGACGAGGCGTATTCGCGCGCTGTGCCGGCCAGCCAGCGAAAGCTCGCCAGCGGCACGCTGATCCAGGTGGTGACGATACCGCCGCTGCTGCGCCGGCAGATTGTGCAATGGCAGTGAGCGATGTCGCGCAGCGGGGCCTCGAACTGATAGCGCAAGGCCCCGCACTGGCAACCGCCTTGATGGATAGCGGACATAAGGCGTTCTCGTCGTGACGGTCAGGTAAAACAGCCTAATACCGACGTCGACCTTGCGTCACCCCCATGCGGCTGCTCAAGATGGCGGCTGGCGTGTGGCGGGAGGTTGCCGTGCTGGAGTTGTTGTTGGCCTTGTGGCCGCTGTTTGCCTTGATCGTCGCCGGGTATTACCTGCGCCGCTGGGCGTTCCCCAATGAGGCGTTCTGGCCGGGCGCCGAACGACTGAACTACTTCATTTTGTTCCCGGCGCTGCTGTTCAGCAGCCTGGCCACGGCGCCGTTGGATAATCCGGCGTTGCCGCGTCTGGCGTTGGCCGTGCTGCTGGCGCTGGGTATTGCCTGGTTGGCGCTGTTGCTGGTGCGGCGTCTGCGCGGTTGGCCGGCGGGGCGCTTCGGGGCCTTTAGCCAGGGCATTCTGCGCTTCAATACCTACCTCGGCCTGGCCGCCGTCGGCAGCCTATTTGGCCAGGAAGGCCTGACCCTGGCGGCCATCATGCTCGCCTTGATGGTGCCGACGGTAAATGTGCTGTCGGTGTGGTCGCTGACTGCCGAGCGCGGCGTCAGTGCGCGCAGTCTGCTACTGCCGATCCTGAAGAACCCATTGATTCTTGCCTGCTTGGGCGGTGCACTGGTTAACCTCAGTGGCCTCGGCTTGCCGGGCGGCAGTGATCGTCTGCTTAGCCTGCTGGCTGCTGCCAGCCTGCCGCTGGGTCTGCTCTGTGTTGGCGCGGCGCTGAAGCCCGAGCAGCTGGGCGGTGAAGTGCCGGCGCTGCTTAGCAATAGCCTGCTGCGCCTGTTGGCCATGCCTTTGCTCGCCTGGGTGGTGGCCTATGGTTTGCAGCTGCCGGCGATGGAAAGCACGGTGCTGGTGCTGTTCTTTGCCCTGCCAACCGCGCCGACGGCTTATGTGCTGACCCGTCAGCTGGGCGGCGACAGCCAGTTGATGGCCGGCATCATCACCCTGCAAACCCTGCTGGCGGCAGCCAGTTTGCCGTTGTTATTGCTGTTGGTGGTGGGTTGATTCAGACGCCGCGTGAGGTGGTCGGCTGACGACCGGCGCTTGGTGATACAAGTAAATTACTGTATTTATATACAGTAATTTGTGGAGTCAGCCCATGTCCGTTTCTCTGCCGCCGCGCGGTCGCGGTACCGCCAGTAACCCGCATAACCGCTTTGCCCCGCAGCGCATCATCGCCAGCGATGACGGCTGGTTTCAGGAAGTGCCGCCCAGTCGGGCGACCGAGGTGCGCTGCGAAACCGCGAAAAGCATCATCACCCGCAACCAGTCGCCGGACTTGCCGTTTGACCGCTCGCTCAATCCCTATCGTGGCTGCGAACATGGCTGCATCTACTGCTATGCCAGGCCGAGCCACGCCTATTGGGATTTGTCCCCCGGGCTGGATTTCGAAACCAAGCTGATCGCCAAGACCAATGCCGTGGCGCTGCTCGAACAGCAACTGAGCAAGCCGGGTTATGTCTGTGCGCCGATCAATCTGGGTTCCAACACCGATCCCTATCAACCGATTGAGCGCCAGCACCTGCTGACGCGCAATAGCCTCAAGGTGCTGCTCGACTACCGCCACCCGGTGACCATCGTCACCAAGGGATCGCTGATCCTGCGCGACCTCGACTTGCTCAGCGAGTTGGCGCAGCAACGGTTGGTGGCGGTGATGATCAGCTTGACCACCCTGGATGACGAGCTCAAACGCATCATGGAGCCGCGTGCTGCGGCACCGGCGGCGCGCCTGCGGGCGATCCGCGTGCTGCGCGACAATCGTATTCCGGTCGGGGTGCTGTGTTCGCCGATGATCCCGATGATCAACGATATGGAGCTGGAGCACTTGTTGGCTGCGGCCAAGGATGCCGGCGCGCAGAGCGCCAACTACATGCTGCTGCGCCTGCCGCGTGAGGTCGCGCCGCTGTTTGAGGAGTGGTTGCAGGCGCATTACCCGCAGCGTGCCGAGCATGTGCTCAGCCTGATCCGTCAGAGCCGTGGCGGCGCGCTGTATGACAGCCGCTTCGGCCAGCGTTTTCGCGGTGAAGGTGCTTTTGCCGAGTTGCTCGCGCAACGTTTTGCCCTGGCCAGTAAACGTCTGGGCTTGAGTCGGCGTGATGGCTTCAACCTCGATTGCACCCGTTTCTGTCCGCCAGGTGGCCAGCTGGCACTGCTTTAAGCCACTGCGCACGATTTGTGAGCCGGTGTTTGCGCAAGATGTTTGGCATCACTGACAGTTGCCGTCTGCGTCATCGACGGTAACACTTGGCATGTGACTCGCTAGCGGCCTTGGCTGTCGTTTTAGCAGCGTTCATTCAGGCTCACAGAGGTCGTAAACATGCCATACAAGCATCAGTTGATTCCGCTGCAGGGGCGTACTGGCACTGAGAGTGCCGAGGAAGCACTGCAGAGCATCGTCGATGGTTTCAAGCGCTTTCGCAGCGAGATCTTTCCGCAGCAGGAAGAGCTGTTCAAGAAGCTGGCAACCGCGCAAAACCCGCTCGCTATGTTTATCACCTGCGCCGACTCGCGTGTGGTGCCCGAGCTGATCACCCAGAGCTCGCCGGGCGACCTGTTCGTCAACCGTAACGTCGGCAACGTGGTGCCGCCTTATGGGCAGATGATGGGCGGGGTTTCCACCGCTATCGAGTACGCGGTGGTGGCCCTCGGTGTGCAGCACATCATCATCTGCGGGCATTCCGACTGCGGCGCTATGAAGGCAGTGCTAGACCCGGCAGGCCTGGAGCGCATGCCCACGGTAAAAGCCTGGCTGCGGCATGCCGAAGTGGCAAAAACCGTGGTGGCGGAAAACTGCGGCTGCACCGACCACAACACCCTGGGCATCCTCACCGAGGAAAACGTCGTGGCGCAGCTCGATCACCTGCGCACGCACCCGTCGGTGGCCTCGCGCCTGGCCTGCGGCCAGCTGTTTATCCACGGCTGGGTGTATGACATCGAAACCAGCGATATCAAAGCCTACGACGCAGAGAAGGGCGAGTTCCGCCTGATCGGCGACGGCCCGCTGCCAATGGCGACGCCACGCGCGCGCTACCTGCCGAGCAGCTAGCCGGCAACCGCGCGCGGGTTGCCAAGACCGGCTAGCCCGCCGCGCGGGTTTCATCCAGCTGCAGCTCAACCCCGAGCTGGCGCGACAGGCATGGCCAACGCTGCCAGGCGGCGTCGGTCTGTGGGTTGTGCAGCTGTTCGCGGTAGGCCTGCACCGAGTCCTGAGCAAAGCTGGCATCGTCGAGCATGCCGTCGACGGCGTGGTGTACGGCCTCATCCAGCTGGTTGGCAAAGGCTTCGCCGATTAGCTGGTGGGCGATCAGATTGGCCACCGTGGTATCCAGTGGAATCAACGGCGCGCCCAGATGGGCGATATAGCGATCATTCACTTCTTCGACCAGGCGATGGGCCAGATAGGCCTCGTCGAGTAATCCCTCCAGCCCTTCATGGCCGGCCATCAGCGCTGGCGGTTGCAGAAAAAACTGCTCGGCAACCTTGAGCACCGGCTTGATCTGCGCCTCGATCCCCGCTTCCTGAGAAACCTGATGGGCGGCTTGTAACAGCTCCGGCACCTGCTCGATATAGGCGCTGACAAAACGCTGCAGCACGCCTTGAGTGTCTTCGTTGGGTAGGCGGATGGACGGGTGCAGTTGCCCCAGGTGGGCTTGCATCTGGCTGGCCAGGTGACCCGTACTGGCTTCGTGTTCGTGCGCACGCTGGATCAATGCGTGCAAAGCGGCGATGTTCATGACTGCTCCTGAAATGAGGACATGGGCGAGAACCTTAGCTGGCTGAGCGCATCGGCTAAGACCCGATTGTCATAATTATTAAACAGTTATGCGAGTCGGCTATATGCCGCACTCACCACCCCTGCCTATCCCGCGCCAGCCGCGGTCTCTAGCGCGTGCCTTGCAGTCTGTTGCTCATTTCGGCTTTCGCATTGCCAGGTGCAAGTCCGTGTCTATACTCGAATTCGAAAGGCAGTACCTGATAACTCCGAATCGACTGCGGCATGGACAGTCTTCGCAGGCATTTTCACCGTGAAATGTGCGAAGACTTAGCCACTGAGCGATTCGGCGGGATAACAAGAAAAATTAAGGGGAACCCGCAATGATGCGACATCCACGAGTCTGGATGGGCCTCCTGTTGTGGTTGGTATTCAGCACGGCGCACGCCAGCTGGGGCGTCAATATGACGCCGGGTGCCACCGAGGTCAGCCGCTCAGTATTTGACTTGCACATGACCATCTTCTGGATCTGCGTCGTGATCGGCGTGATCGTGTTCGGCGCGATGTTCTGGTCGATGCTCGTCCACCGCCGCTCCACCGGCCAGCAGCCCGCGCACTTTCATGAAAGCACCACGGTCGAGATCCTCTGGACAGTCGTGCCGTTGGTGATTCTGGTGCTGATGGCGATACCGGCGACCAAGACCCTGATCGAGATCTACGACTCCAGCGAGTCGGAGCTGGATATCCAGGTCACGGGTTATCAATGGAAATGGCACTACAAATACCTGGGCGAAGACGTCGAGTTCTTCAGCAAC